>NZ_JBIAZA010000022.1:0-166684 GCF_042898655.1 Streptosporangium sp. NPDC000396 | reverse complement strand
GACGGGGATGTTCCGCCTGATCCCGGTGCTGCCCGACGCTTCCGGGGAATGACGTGGAAGCGGTCCTGACCTCGTTCTGCGACCTCTGGGCGATGTGGTGTCCCACCCGGACGGGCGGTGATCCATGAGACGAGAGATCATCGTCGCGTTCGACGGGTCGCCGCAGAGCCGTGCCGCCGTCGAGTGGGCGGCGCAGGAGTGCAGGGCGCGGCTGGTGGAGCTGACCGTCTGCCACGTCTGGGACGGCCCCCGCGCGGAGCGCGAGGCCGGGGTCGCCGAGCGGGAACGCAGGCTCGCGGGCCGCACCCTGATCGACGGTGTGGAGCTGGCCGAGCGGTTACTGCCCGGCCGGGCCGTGCGGTCGATCCTGGCCCGGGGGGCTCCCGGGCCGGAGCTGGTCTCGCTGAGCCGGGCGGCGGAGATGCTGGTGATCGGCCGCCGAGGGCTCGGCGGGGTCGCTGAACTGAGCGGACCTCTGCCTCTGGGCCGGAACAGCCCGCTGCGAAAGTTATGAATATGAGGTGTTTTAGCACCATTACACTTCTTTGGCTCACAGTGACTGGATTGCTGGCCGGAGTCGCGTTTCACGTGGCCGGCGCAGACACTACCGGTGACATCGTGTGGGCCGCAGTCACCGGCGTGGCCCTGGTGCCCGCGACGGGATGGGTGGTGTCGGCACTGCGGAGCGGCCGACTGGGCGTGGACGCCATCGCCGTACTCGCCCTGGCCGGGGCGCTTGCCGTACGGGAGTACCTCGCCGGCGCGGTGATCGGTGTGATGCTCGCGACCGGCCGGGCACTGGAGGACTACGCCCTGCGCCGGGCCCGCCGGGACCTGACCGCCCTGTACGAACGCGCCCCGCACTCGGCCCGACGCTACGAGGATGGGGTGCCTCGCCTTGTGCGGGTCGAGCAGGTTCACCCCGGCGACCTACTGCTGGTCCCCAGCGGGGAGACGGTCCCCGTCGACGGCGTGGTGGCAGGTGGCCTCGCACTGCTGGATGAGTCGGCACTGACAGGAGAATCACTGCCCGTGGAGCACGCTGTGGGGGAAAGCGTGCGCAGCGGCGTGGTGAACGCCGATGCCGCCTTCGATCTGCGGGCCACCCGGAGCGCGGCCGAGAGCACCTACGCGGGAGTGGTACGGCTGGCGCGGCAGACCGAAGCGGACAGCGCCCCTGTCGTACGGCTCGCCGACCGGTTCGCCGCCTGGTTCCTGCCGGCCACGCTCCTGCTGGCAGGAGCCGCCTGGCTGCTGTCCGGCCAGCCGGTGCGGGCCGTCGCCGTACTGGTCGTCGCCACCCCCTGCCCGCTGCTGCTCGCCGCACCCGCGGCCATCGCCTCCGGGTTGTCTCGCACGGCGCGGCACGGTGTGGTGGTGAAGGGCGGAGGAGCGCTGGAAAGGCTCGGGCAGGCCCGCACGCTCATTCTGGACAAGACCGGAACGCTGACCGCCGGACGGCCCCAGGTGGCCGACGTCGTGGCCGCGCCTGGTGTCCGCGCCGATGACGTGCTGCGCCTGGCGGCTGCGGTGGATCAGATGTCGTCCCATGTGCTCGCCGCCGCGATCGTCGACGCCGCCCGCGTGCACCCGGCCGGGCTGCCGCAACCGGCCGAGGTCCAGGAGGTCCCGGGTACCGGTACCACGGGGCTGGTGGAGGGGCGCCGGATAGAGGTCGGCAAGGCGACGGCCGCCGCCGCCTCGGAGTGGGAGCGGGCCCAGCGGGCACGGGCCGCGCTGGACGGCGCCATGACCGTCTGGGTGACGGTGGACGGCGAAGCGGCCGGGGTGATCCTGCTCCGCGACGCCGTACGGGCGGATGCGGCACGGACCCTGAGGCGGCTGCGCGCCGCCGGGATCGAGCGGGTGGTCATGCTCACCGGGGACCGGGCCGAGGTCGCCGAGAGCGTGGGCGTGGTGCTCGGTGTCGATCAGGTGCTGGCCGAGCAGACCCCCGCCGCCAAGGTACGGGCGGTACGGCAAGAGGCGGCCAAGGCGGTGACCGTGATGGTGGGCGATGGGATCAACGACGCCCCGGCCCTGGCCGCCGCCGACGTCGGGGTCGCCATGGGCGCCCACGGATCGGCCGCCTCCACTCAGGCGGCCGACGTGGTGCTCACCACCGACCGCCTGGGTCGGCTCGCCGACGCCATGGACGTCGCCCGTCGCTCCCGCCGCATCGCTGTGCAGAGCGCCGCCGCGGGAATGACACTCTCTCTGCTGGCCATGATCGTAGCCGCGGCCGGAGCGCTGCCGCCCACAGCAGGTGCCCTGCTGCAAGAGGCCATCGACGTGACAGTGATCGTCAATGCGCTGCGGGCCCTGCGTCCCGCACGGCGAACCCAGCCCATGGTCGATGCCTCCACCGAGTCCATGCTGCGCCGCTTTGAGATGGAGCACTCCTCGCTGCGGCCATCTCTGGAGCTGATCCGGGAGACAGCCGACGAGCTGGGCAGGTACCCCACAGCGGCGGTCCTCGATCGCCTGAGGGAGATCCACGGCTTCCTCACCGAACGACTGCTCCCACACGAACGGGCCGAGGAACGGCGTCTGTATCCGGCGATGGGGCATGTCCTCGGCAGCCCCGAAGCCACGATGACCATGAGTAGGGCGCACGCGGAGATCGAACGGCTCGTCCGATGGCTGGGACGTCACCTCGCCCTCGCCGAGGACGGCGAACCGCACCCGGAGCAGCTCGACGACCTGCGCGCCTGCCTCTACGGCCTGCACGCGGTCCTCCTCCTCCACTTCGATCAGGAAGAGGAGGCCTACTTCTCCATGAGCGCCGGCTCACCGGCGTGACCGAACCCAGCGACCGGGGCGGTCGAACGATAGTTACCCTCTTGAATGACCGTAGACGACGGCCGGTGTCACGGCGATCGTGCGGTGACGGTCACCCTGTTCGGGAACTGCGGCCCGGCGTGATGCCCATGGTGGATCCAGCCCACAGCCTGACCGTCGACCACACGCGTACACGCTCACGGTGGTGACCTGGTTTGCGGTTGTCTTCACTCCGCCCGCCCTGCCTTAAAGGGCTGGACCTGCGGAATGCTCCGCCAGCGGCTCACGCAGAGCAGACCATAAGTCCTCCGCATCGGGGACCTTCGCCGCTGACACCCCCGAGACCGCTCCGGAATGCTCATGTTGGGGGGTAATCATGCAGACCAAGGATGTCATGGACACGGTGGTCGTCGCGGTGCGGCCAGAGGCGTCGTTCATCGACGTCGTCGACACCATGCTGCGCTTCAAGATCGGCACGATCACCGTCATCGATGCCGACAAGCGTCCCATCGGCGTGATCTCGGAAAACGACCTGTTCCTCAAGGAGACCGATCCCGGCGAGCACACGAGTGGCATCTTCGAAAGCCGCAGGAAGTCCGAGGAACGCAGGAAGGCCGCCGGCGCCACGGCTGGGGAAATCATGACCACCCCCATGATCACCGTCACGGGAGGAACCTCCGTCCGGGGCGTGGCACGGTTGATGCACCGGTATCGGATCAAGCAGTTGCCCGTGGTCGACGCGGTCACCGGGCGCATCACCGGATGCGTCCGCCAGAGTGACCTGCTCAAGGTCTTCGCCCGTCCCGCCGAGGAGATCGATCAGGAGATCACCGAGATCTGTGACCGGCTCTATGTCAACCGGGAGAAGCTGGCCGTCGGCATTGAGGCGGGCGTGGTCACGCTGACGGGCCAGGTCGGCTTCCGCTCGCAGATCTCGCGCCTCGTTGCGGCGGTCCGCGGAATCGAGGGTGTCCTCACCATTGAACACAGCCTCACCTGCCGGTCCGACGATCTGGTCCGCGTCCCACCCCTCTACCTGTGATGGAGGTGGAGCCATGAGCGCTTGCACAACCGAGGAGATCACCTCTGCGATCCGCACGGCGATCCAGGCCGCGGTGTGGGCACCGTCGGTGCACAACACCCAGCCGTGGTCTTTCGTCACCAACGGTGAGGAGATCGCTTTGCGCGCCGACGGCGACAGGAAGCTGCGGATCAGTGACCCCTCGGGCCGGGAGTTGCTGATCAGCTGCGGTGCCGCCCTGATGAACACACGGCTCGCGCTGCGCGCGCTCGGTTACGAACCGCAGGTGCGGGTGCTGCCCGACCCCGACCGTCCCGCCCTGCTGGCGACGGTGCGGATGGGCGCGGCGGTCGCCGTCGATGAGCACACCCGGCTGTTGCATGCCGAGATCGAACGCCGCCGCACCCACCGCGCCGGATTCATCGAGTCGCCGGTACCAGACCACCTTGTCGAGACGCTCGTCTCTCAGGCGGCCACCGAAGGGGCGCGGTTGACACCGGTCCACTCTGAGGCCGCGGTCCGGGTGCTCGCCGCGCTCACCAACGCCGCCCAGGACGTGCAGTCCCAGGACCGGTTGTTCACCCTGGAGGTGCTCCGCTGGGCTCAGCCGCCCGGAAGCTCTCGCAAGGAGGGGGTGCCCGCGAAAGGCTACCCGCGTGAACCCCGGCGGACCCATCCGCACTTCGCCCAGCGCGACTACGGCCACGGGCACTCGTGGGGCAGCGACGCCGATCAGTTCGACTCCGCCTCCGCCGGGCTTGTGGCGGTCCTGACCACCCCGGGAGACTCCCGCGAGGACTGGGTCGCGGCCGGCCAGGCGCTGCAGCGCGTCCTGCTGCACGCCTCCGCCTACGGTGTCAGCGCGGCCTTCCACACCCAGGCTCTGGAGATGTTCCACCTGCGGGAGTTCCTGCGGCAGGAATTGCTGTCGGGCGAGTATCCCCAGATGATCCTGCGTCTGGGCTTCACCCTCGACGAGAGCGAGGGTGTCCGACGGCCGGTCGCCGACGTGCTGGAAGAGCGCCGGCGGAGCTGACCGGAAAGTCGGAAAACCCCACGGCAGCGAGCCGTACACCGGCGCCCGCGGGCCGCATGGCCGGACGGGCGCATACCGGTGGGGCCGGCTTGATCAGAAAACGATGCCGAAGGCGGCCAGACGCAGTCGGCGAAGATAATCCGCCCGATCAGCGCCGCAGACCGTAGCCTCATCTGGCGTCATCGTCGCTGACGCGTTTCACAAGACAGCTCCGCCAAGTGAGGAGGGTAAAGGCCGAAGGTCCCTCACTCAGATGGCCTTCGCCTCACGATCTGGCTGCCGCCACGATGATCTGGTGAGCGTATGCACATCGACGCGGGTACCACATCAGGCCTCAGCGAGGCCCAGGCTTCCCGGTCACTGGACGAACACGGGCCCAACGAGCTGCCGCAGCCCAGGCCGCCCACCCTGCTCGCCCGCGCGGCGCGGCAGCTCGCCGACCCGCTGTCGATCCTGCTGTTGATCGCTGGACTGGTGACGCTGGTGATCCTGGCCGAGGTCCCCGAGGGGGCGGCGATCCTGACGATCCTGCTGGTGAACGTGGTCATCGGGGTCAGCCAGGAGGCCAAGGCCGACCAGGCGGTTCGCGCGCTGCGCACGCTCACCGCGCCCATGGCCAAGGTACGGCGCGGCGGCATCACCCGGCGCGTTCCCGCCGCGGAGGTCGTGCCCGGCGACGTGATCGAGGTTGCGGCGGGCGACCGGGTGCCCGCCGACGCCCGTCTGATCGAGGCGAGTGCCCTGGCCGTCGATGAGGCCGTGCTGACGGGGGAGTCGCAGTCGGCGGACAAGCGGGCCGGCGGTGTGACCGGCCTCGACACCCCGCTCGGCGACCGCGACGGGGAACTGTTCTCCGGCACCCTCGTTGTCCGCGGCTCGGGGATGGCCGTCGTGGAGCGGACCGGCGCCGCGACCGAGATGGGACGCATCGCCGGAGCCCTGGAAGGGCGGACGAAAGGGCCGCTGGAGATGGACCTGGCGCAGGCCTCCCGTCGGATCGGCCTGCTCGCCCTGGTGGCGGGGACGGCCATGGTCCTGATCGGGCTGACCCGGGTCGGCCGGGGCGAGGCCGCACTGCTGGACATCGTGCTGGCCGGGGTCGCGCTGGCCATCGCCGCGGTCCCCGAGAGCCTGGCCGCCGCGGTCACCACCGCTCTGGCGCTCGGCTCCCAGCGGATGGTCAGACTGGGCGTGATCGTCCGACGGCTCCCGGCGATCGAGGCGCTCGGCGCTACCACCGTCATCGCATCCGACAAGACCGGGACGCTGACCACGGGACGGCTGACGGTCGTCGACCAGGTGACGGTTCCCGGGGCGGACCTGTGGCGAGCCGCGCTGCGCTGCAACGACGCCCGCGACGGGCTCGGCGACGCGGTCGACGTGGCGCTGCGCGCGGCTGCCGAGCGCCGCGGGGCCTACCTCACCGACGGCGAGACACGCCTGGCCAGCCGGCCGTTCGATGCCGAGACCCGGTCCATGGCGGTGGTGACCGACGGTCCGCTGCTGACTGTGAAGGGAGCACCGGAGGTCGTGCTGGTCCGCTGCGCGGAAAGCGAGCAGACGCAGCGCCTGACCGACGCCGTGGAAGGGCTCGCCCGACAGGGGCTGCGCGTGCTCGCGCTGGCCGAGGCGGACACCATGGATCTGGACGCCGAGGGCTTGCGCCCGCTCGGCCTGGTCGGACTACGCGACGAGGTCAGGCCTTCGGCTCGCCAAGCGGTCGCCGACTGCCGGGCGGCCGGCATCCGGGTCATGATGGTCACCGGAGACCACGGCGATACCGCCCGTGCCGTGGCCGAGGAGGTCGGCATCGAATCCGACCCCGTGATCACCGGCGCGTCTCTCAACGGTGACGACAGGGCCGCGCGACTGCGCGGGGCGGCCGTGCTGGCCCGCGTGGATCCGGCGACCAAGCTCGACCTGGTCCACGTGCTGCGCGAGCACGGCGAGGTCGTCACCATGACCGGCGATGGCGTCAACGACGCGCCCGCGCTGCGCCACGCGGACGTGGGCGTGGCGATGGCAGGCGAGGAGGGAACCGATGTCGCCCGCCAGGCAGCCGCGGTCGTCGTCACCAACGGCGAACTCGGCACCATCGTCACCGGGGTGCGCGAGGGACGGCGCCTGCACCACAACGTCGCCTCGATGATCGGCTACCTGCTGACCGGCAACCTCGCCGAGATCATCCTGGTGCTCGCCGGCCTGATCCTCTGGCCAGATCTGATCATCCCGTTGCTTCCCGTGCATCTGCTCTGGATCAACCTGGTGCTCGACGGCATTCCCGCCATCGCCCTCGGCGTCGACCGGCCCCCGGGAGATCCCCTGACACTTCAGCCGCGGCGTGGGGGCCTGTTGTCCGGTGCCGTGCTCGGCCGGGTCACGGTGCGAGCCCTGATCGTCGGCCTGCTCGTGATCGCCGTGGTCGAGATCGCCCGCAGCATGGGCTGGAGTGATGAACAGGTGCGCACCCAGGCGGTACTCGCGCTGGTCTTCGCCCGGCTGACCCTCGCCTACGTCGTGCGGGCCCGCCGGTGGACTCTCGAACACGGCTGGTGGCACGGCCGCACGCTCCTGATCGCGGTCGCCGCCACCGTCCTGCTTCAGACCCTCGTCACCCTCGTGCCGCCGCTCGGCGCCCCACTGGCCCTGGTGCCGCTGCCCCCGGCCGGATGGGCGATGGCCTTGACCGCCGCGGTGCTCACCCCGCTGCTCTGCGATCTCACACGCCGACTCGGAGGGAGAGATACCGATGCCCCCTGACGGCGGATCTCCGCACCATGTCCGGCTCAGGAGATGCTTTCCTACCTGGTCCTTTCTGTTTCGAAGTAGTGATCGGGAAGAGGACGATCACAAGTTCGTCGTCTCGCTCATGCGATGGCCAGAGGTCCTGCGGGGAGGGGACTTTCGCCGGTGTCCTCGCCGTGCCGTAGGGCGATGTGATGGAGCCAGAAGAAGGAGAACATCATGATCCTGGTAGGAGTCGACGGCTCGCGCGCTGGACTTGAGGCCGTGGGCTGGGCGGTGCGGGAGGCCGGACTGCGTGGCACCACGCTGCGCGTCGCGCACGTCATACCGGCCTGGGCCTACGAGATGCCCGAGTATGCCCCGCACGCCGACGTGGGTCGGTGGATGCGCGAGGGGGCCAGGTCCACGCTGACGGAGGCTCTGGAACGGGCGCGCGAGGAAGACAGCGGTGTCGAGGTGGAGTCGCTGCTGCTGCCGGGCGATCCCCGGCTCGGCCTGCTGGAGGCCGCAGGGGAGGCGGAGATCCTGGTGGTCGGCAGCCATGGCCTGGGCGGCTTCCGGGGAATGTTGCTCGGGTCGGTCGCGCTGGGCGTGTCCGGACATGCGGCCTGCCCGGTAGTCGTTGTACGGGGGTTGCCCGCACAGGCACACGGCGAGGTGGTTGTCGGCGTCGACGGCTCCCCGGCGGGGGAAGCCGCCATCGAATTCGCCTTCGCCGAGGCGTCCCTGCGTGGCGCCGTCCTGCGGGCGGTTCACGCCTGGAGGCAGCCGGTCGTCGGTGGCGGGCCCTTCGCCCTGCAGGTCGCAGAAGAGATGGCCCAGGGGGAGCGGCGCCTGCTGGCCGAGGCCCTGGCGGGTCGGAGCGAGCGCTACCCGGACGTCAAGGTCACCGAGCAGGTGGAGCATGGGCATCCGGTGGACGTCCTGAAGGACGCCTCGACGCACGCTGACCTGCTGGTTCTGGGATCGCGCGGACGCGGCGATCTGACCGGGCTGTTTCTGGGCTCGGTGAGCCATTCGCTGCTCCACCATGCCGCCTGCCCGCTGGTCGTGACCCCTGCCACGACGACACCCAGGCACGCCTGATCTAGGAGATCATCTTCTCGGCGACTACAGGTTTGAGCTTTTCGGAAGCCACGGTGTTTGCAGGGTCTCAATTGCCGGGTCATAGGCCGGGGCTGTGACCTGGGCCAGGGTTTCCCCGATGTCTCCCATCGCGACATTCGTCGTTTCACTCTTCTAAAATGTTGATCCTCTATGGCCTGCGAGTTTCCGTATCTCGCTCATGACGGTTCATCCATGCGGCGAATACTGCCGTCTCCTGACCGTCGGACGGCGTGGCGGCAACGAGCCGCATGGGTTTCCCCTTGTAGTCAAGACTGCGCTTCCTGGATCTTCCGCGCAGCTGGCGGTTCTGCGGTCTACGGAGATCGCGCTGAATATATCCGCCAAGTGCCTGCTCATAGTTACTCATAGTTAGAGCGAAGTCATACACCGCAGACGGACGCCCCGGCGCCTGCAACGCGCTGCCACCCAACTGCCAGACGACCCACCGCCCTGTCGTGTCTGGTGAAGATTCCTGAGGTTCGGCAAATGCGGCTACAGCCCGGCCTTGGTCATGGGGTTGTCCTTCCAGCGGTCGACGGCGCGGACGTAGCCGTGCACGGTGGGGGAGGTGGGCTTCCACCGGCCCTGTTCGGCGATTTTGCCGGTGGGCACGTTCGCCTCGGCCAAGGTGGTGGCGCCGCCGGCGCGCAGCCCGTGCGCGCTGTAGCGTTCGGCGTCGGGCAGGCCGGCGCGGCGGGCGGCGTCCTTGACGATAGTGTTCAGCGCGACGCCGGACAGCCGCAGTCCGCCGCGGCCGGCCCAGCCGGGGGTGCCGCCGATCCGGCCGAACCGGTCGATGGGCCGCAGCAGCGCCCCGGTGGTGATGCCATGCTCGGCGAGCACGGCCAGCCAGGCCTGTATCGAGCGGACCGGGCAGGTGGCCAGGTGGGAGCCGTAGGGGACGGCGACGGTCGCGCCGGCGGCGTCCTGGTCGGTCTTGCTCATCGGGATGAACACCTCCAGGCCCTGGCGCAGCAAGGTGAGGTGCTCGCAGTCGAGGGCGGCCAGTTCGCTGCGCCGGCCCATCAGCGCGAAGCCGAGCACCAGCGCGGCCCTATCCCGGATGCCGACCACGGTGTCGTCGGGGGTGTGCTCCAGCAGGCGGCGCAGGATCTCGACGGTGATCGGCGGGGCCTTACGAACGGTGTTGCCCGCCTCTGCCCAGGCGCGGCGGTGGGCGCGCAGCGCGTCCCGGGCGGCGGTGGTGTGCGGTTTGGCCAGGTTGGCCTTGCCGTGCGCGGACAGCACGCAGGCCAGCGCCTGGTCGATGCTGGCCGGGGCCAGGCCGCGCCCGGCCAGTTCGGCGACGAAGGAGGCCAGGGTGGCGGCGGTGGCCGGTAGCGGGGTGCGGCCGGTGGCGGTGCACCAGGACAGGTAGTCGGTCCAGGCACGGGCATAGGCGCGGGTGGTGTTGGCCGCCGGGGCCGCCGCGATCAGCCGTTCCGCGTCCTCGGTCAGGTGCTCGTCGGCCGGGCGGAGCGCGCCGGGGATCAGCACCCCGTCCAGGACGATCGCTCCGCCCGTCGCGGCCGTGTGCTCGACGGAACGGGGGGCGAGCACGCCGGACGGGACGGGTCCCGGCGCGGTGGGGGAGGCGTCTAGCCCGGGTGCGGCGTCGGTGTCCTGGCGCTTCAGAGTCATCCGATCATCCTATCATCAGCTTCATTAAGGCTTGCGATAAGCAAAGTTATCGCAAGCCTGCTCGGCGTGCAGTACCGCCGACATATCGTAACGTGACGCTTCGATTTTTTATCGTGTCGACAAGACACGTTTTGATAGAGTGCTTGAGTGACCGACGACGCATCGACCCGCCCTGCGGGCGACCCGAATAACACCGATTTCGACCTCCGCCCGGAACGAGGTCACCCGGCCGACCCGCCCGCGGCACCGCTCGACGACGCCCCGCCCGGCACCACCGGCCGCTTCGACGGCGGGCCGGGCGTGGCGGCCGAACCGCTCCCGTCGCCCGCCGCCGATGCGGCGGCCCCGCACGGCCGATGTGCCTGGGACGGCCAGCCGCTGCCGCGCTCCACCGGCCGCCGGCCTCGCCAGTACTGCAGTGACGCCTGCAAAACCGCCGCCTCCCGCGCTCGGCGTAAAGAGCAGATCACCGCAGTGACCGCCGCGGTGGCCGAGTCCGGCGCCATCCTGGCCGAAGCGCGTCCGCTGCAGGAGGCACTACGCACGCTCGTCGACCGCTTCGCCGAAAAGGTCGACCTGGCCGAGAGCGGCGCGCTGGCCCGGATCAGCGCCGCCGAAGCCGAGGCCGCCGAGGACCGCGCGGACGCCGCGATCGCCCGCGAGCAGGCCGCGGCCGCCGATCGCGCCCGCATCAGTGCCGAGCGGCGGATGCGCGAAGCCGAGCAGGCCCAGCGACTGGCCGAGGAGCGCGAGGACAACGCCCGTGCCGACCTGGAACGTATCGGGGAAAAGACCCGCGCCGAAGTGCTCGAACTCGGCGAAAAGCTCGGCGACGCCAAGAAGGCCACTGAGCTCGCCGAAGGCGTGACCGCCAACCAGGCCAACCAGCTGCGCGCCCTGCGCACCGAAAACCGCGAGCTGCAAGCCGCCCGCACGGCACTGGACGACGAGCTCGCCGAACGCGGCCGCCAGCTGCAGACCGCGCAGCACACCGGCGCCCGGCTGCGGACCCAGCTGAGTGAGCACAGCGACCGGGCCGCAGCCCTGGCGCTGCAACTGGCCACCGCTACCGCCGACGCCACCACAGCACGCGAGGAGGCCTTGGCCACCCACGCCGACCTCGAGCGGGTGCGCCAGCGCCACGACGAGCAGACCCAGCACCTGCGCGCCAAGCTGGAGGCCGCCCGGCAGCAGGCCGAGGCCCGCGTCACCGAGCTGATCCGGGTCCAGACACTGCACGAGGCCGACCAGGAGCTGCTCGCCGAACTACGCGGTCAGCGAGAGGACCTCAAGGCCCGCAATGACGCCCTGTACGCCGAGGTAGGGAAGCTACGAACCGAGATCGACCAGCTGCGGGCGCACCCCGCGCCCGGCGCCGCAGAGCCCGAACAGAACCGATGAAGCCGTCACCGGCCAGTATTGCCACAGGTCAGCGTGCATCGATCCGCCCGTCAGACGCGGCGTCGACGGCCAGAGGCAGGAGAGCCGAAGGGCCACACGGTGGCGCGGCCGGTACCACGGCCGCCGACAACCACACCGCACAATGCCCAGCGAGCGTTCACCAGTGAGCCTCAGGCCGGGCTGGACCTGGTGACGGCCCAGGGCGATTACAAGGTGGCGGCGACCGGCATCTGGCCATCATCGGCTCAGATGATCAATGGCTGCCCATAGCCCACTCTGCACCCTTGAGGCCGAGTCATCCAGCCGCGTTCCACAGCGGCTGCGTACCGGAATCGTCGACCCGACGTCGAACCAGTCGATCAGCGCATGGCCGCCACTGACATCCCGGTGACGATTTCTGCTGACAGAAAATGACGAAACCGCAGCTCAAGCAGCCACAGCACCGTCAAAAGCTCGCAGGAAACGTCACCAGATTTCAGCCGGGGGAGTATCGCTGCGCCGTCCAGGAGCGCATACCCCGAACGGGGCCAAGTCACCGGGCTACGGAACATCCACCGAGGGAGGGGGCGAGCGCTCAAAAAATTAAGACGAAACCTGCACAAAAGCGGCAAGCAAGTGAGAGGTCTTCACGTTACTGACACGAGGCGACGATTTCGCTGACACCAAGTGACGAAACCCCATGTCGGCGAAATGACGAATCCCAGCTGAGCCAGGACATGCAGCACCGCATCAATCGGCGTACCGCTCGAACTCGACCGGCGGGAATTCACATTCCCGGTAGTTACTGGCGATCGATGGTGGCGCAACAGATCTTTATTATTGACTTTGAATTTCCAGAAAATAAAAAATGCTACCCTGGAGCGGTGGACGAGTCAGGTGTGATGACGCCGTGTAAGCACTGCGGAACACCCATCGAGCAGCGCGCCGGGCGAGGGCGGCCGCGGGCCTACTGCCGGCAGGGTGACTGCCAGGCGGCGGCCAAACGGGAGCGGGAGCTGAAACGCGCGACACCGGGATTGGAAGGGGCGCTGGCTCGGGCGGAGGAGTTCTACGAGCGCATGGAGAAGGGGATGGCCGCGGCGATCGCGCCGCTGGCGAAGGTGCTGGCCGACGAGCTGAGCCCTGCCGGGGTGGAGGCAAAGCTGAGCGCGGTGCAAGCCGAGGCCCACACCCGTGTGGCGATCGCGCGCACCGAGCGAGAGCAGGCATTCGAGCAGGTGCGGCTGGCACGCGAGGCCACCGGCCATGCTCGCCGTGAGCGTGACGCGATGGCGCGGCAGGTGGAAGAGGCCAACAACGAGCGTGACATCGCCCTGGCCGACGCGGAGACCGCCAGGGAGCAGGCGCTGGCCGCCTTGCACGAGGCGGCCGCCACCGAGCGCATGGCCAGGCATGCCGAGCAGGAGGCCAGACGGCGCGCCGAACGTGCCGAGGCCGAGAGAGACGCAGCGGTGCAGGAGATGGTCGAGCGAGTGGAGGCGGCCGAGGCCCAAGCCCAGCAGGCGATGGTACGAGCCGCCCAGGAGCAGGCGCAGGCCGAACAGGCACGTGCGGAGCGGGACCGGGCGCAGAACGCGGCCGACGCCGCTCAGGAGGCAAAAGCCGAGGCCGAACGAGCCGCCGTCGCCACCGCCGCCCTCGCCCAGGCGATCGAAGCCGAGCGGGATCGCGCGATGGCGCGTGCCGAAAAGGAGACACAGGCACGCGGTCAGGCACTGGCCGAAACGGCTGAGGCCCGGGCTCAGGCGACTCGCGCGGAGAAACGGGTTGCTGAGATCGAGAAGCGGACGGCGCGACAGCTGGCCGATGCCGAAAAGCAGGCTGCTGAGAAGATCGCCGAGGCGCAGGAGCGTGCCACGACGCAGGCGGCTCAGGCACAGGCCGAGCGGGACGAGGTGAGAATGCAGCTGGCCATGGAGCAAACGAGGCTGTCCGATCTGCGTGAGCAGATGGAGGCACTACGCGCCGAGGCCGCTCAGCTCCGGGAGCGCGCGGTGACGGCGGAGTTGCGAGTCAGCGCAGACCGCTCCGAACCGACCACTCCTCAGCCGTGAACCCGATGAGGCGACGAGGACCAGGCTCGCGACCGGCGGCCGGCGACCGGGTGGCGGTGTCGGCCTCCGACCTCGGGCTTGAGGAACAGCGGTACAGCCGTTATCGGTGAGATTGATCTTGCTTTTGGTTGGACCGATCCGACCCGGCATCGGTTCGATCACCGCGCCATCTGGCGTGGATCTGGATGGATATCGTCCGCGCCGTGCCGGTGGAATTTCTGACAGATGAGCAGGCAGCGGCGTATGGGACGTTCGCCGAGGTGCCGATGCGATCGGAGCTGGAACGGTTCGTCTACCTCGATGACGTCGATCGGGACTTGATCGCGCTGGCCGAACCCGGTCACATCAACTCGGCTTCGCTTTGCAGCTCTGCACGGTGCGCTCCGTCGGCCTTTTCCTGGAAGATCGCTTGAATGTGCCGTGGCCGGTGGTGGAGTATCTGGCCGAGCAGCTAGGGGTCGACGATCCCTCCTGTATCAAGGCATACACAGCGCGCAGGCAGACGTTGTACGACCATGCCTGGGAGATCCGCAAGGCCTACGGCTACCGGGTATACGAGGACCGCGAGGCGGGCCGGAAGTTCCGGACCTTCCTGCACGGACGGGCGTGGATCCATGCCGAAGGCCCGGTCGCGCTGTTCGATCACGCGGTCGGCTGGCTGCGCCGCCACCGGGTGTTGTTGCCCGGAGTGCAGGTGCTGGCCCGGCAGGTGTCGGAGGTGCGCGCGGCAGCCGAACGGCGTCTGCATGCCACGGTGGCCGGCGCCGTACGACGCGCCGACCCGGCACTATCGGCCGAGCTGGTGGCCTTGTTACGGGTTCCCGAGGGCAAGCGGTGGTCGCATCTGGAGCGGCTGCGGCGGCCGCCGACCCGGACCACGGGCACGGGGATGGCCAAGGCACTGGAGCGGGTGGAGGAGATCTCCGCGTTCAGGTTGGGCCGGTTGAGGCTGGCGCACGTGCCGCCAAATCGGCTGTCGACGCTGGCCCGTTATGGATCGGGCAGCAAGACGCCCAATCTGGCCCGGGCCGGTGAGCCCAAGCGCACAGCGATGGTGTGTGCGATCGTGCGGCACCTGGAGGCCATGGCGATCGATGATGCGTTGGACCTGTTCGTGCTCCTCATGGCCACCAAGTTGATCAATCCGGCGCGGCGGGCGACCGACAAGGAGCGCCTGGCGGCAGATGGCCGAGCGGCTGGAAGAAGCCGGCGAGGAGGCCAAGGTCTCCATCGTCGCCTCCGACAAGGGCGGACCCAAGCTGAACGTGGAGCGGCTGGGCGCGCTGGGTGAAAGTGAGTCGCTGCGCTGGTTGCGCGCGACCACGTCGGCGATGCTGCCGCGGATCGACCTGCCGGACCTGTTGTTCGAGGTGAACGCCTGGACCGGATTCCTGGACGCCTTCGTCCACCTGGGCGATGGCGGGACCCGCATGGATGACCTGCCCACCTCGCTGGTCGCCCTGCTGGTCAGCGAGGCGTGCAACATCGGCCTCACCCCGGTGATCAACCCGCACTACCGGGCATTGACCCGTGACCGGCTGGCTCACGTGGATCAGTACTACCTCCGCGGCGACACCCTCGCCGCGGCCAACGCGGCACTGATCGGTGCCCAGTCGGCGGTGCCGATCGTGCAGTTGTGGGATGGCGGCCTGCTCGCCTCGGTGGACGGATTGCGTTTCATCGTGCCCAAGCACAGCATCAACTCCGGCCCGTCGCCCAAGTACTTCCACTTCAAGCGCGGTATCACCTGGCTGAACGCGATCAATGACCAGGTGTCGGGCATCGGGCAGATGGTCGTGGCCGGCACCCCGCGCGACAGCCTGCACATTCTGGATGCCCTGCTGAATCTGGACGGCGGGGTGAAGCCGGAGATGGTCACCACCGACAACGCCTCCTATTCGGACATGGTCTTCGGCGTGTTTGACGTTCTCGGATACCGCTTCTCGCCGCGTTTCGCCGACCTGGCCGATCAGCGGCTGTGGTGTGCCGACCTGCCCGAGGGGCCGCGCGGAACCTACGGGCCGCTGGAGGCGCTGGCGCGCAACAGGATCAACACCAAGAAGATCACCACTTGGTGGCCGGACATGCTCCGCGTGGCCGGATCACTGATCACCAACCAGGTGAGGGCCTATGACCTGCTGCGCATGTTCGGCCGTGACGGTCGTCCCACCCCGCTCGGGCAGGCGTTCGCCGAGTACGGTCGGATCGCCAAGACCCTGCACCTGCTGGCGGTGATCGATCCGGTCGATGACACCTACCGGCGCCGGGTCAACCGGCAGCTGACGATCCAAGAGGCCCGCCACACCTTGGCGCGGGACGTCTGCCACGGCCGGCGCGGCCGCATCCACCAGGCCTACCGCGAGGGGCAGGAAGACCAGCTAGGCTCGCTCGGCCTGGTGCTCAACGCGATCGTTCCGTGGAACAGCCGCTACTTGGACGCGGCCGTGACGAACCTGCGCGCCCACCCGCCCAAGGATCGTGAGGTTCTGGATGAGGACGTGGCCCGGCTGTCACCGCTGAGCCAGCGGCACCTCAATCTCCTGGGCCGCTACAGCTTCGCCGCCTCCCAGCCCCGCGAGGGGCTACGGCCACTGCGCGATCCAGCAGCTCGCGACACCGAGGAAGAACTGGCATGAAGGGTCTCGCGCGCGTGCCGGGCGACGCGCTCAGCAGCAGCCGCGGGGAAGCTCGGCCGATTTCCCGATGGGTGCGGCGACTTGGCTTGTTCTGGGCGTTTGAGGACTTTCCCCAGGTCATGGCGGGGCGCCCGCTTCCGGTTCGTGGAGCGCCTTGGGGCCTTCCTGGGCCTGCCACCCCGACGTACCGGGCGCCCAACGCCACGAACGCGCCCGCATCCGGAGCGAACGCGGACACCGCTGGGGCCGACCCAGCCCCAGCGGCATAACACTCGAAAGCGAACGGTCACCGCACTATGCCTCGGCGATGGCAAGTCCCTGGTCGTCGAGCTTGGCCGCCAGGCCGAAAGTCGCGTAGATGTTGGGGTCCTGGAAGACCGAGTTCCGGGTGATGCCCTCGTCAGTGACGGTGAAGATCTGGAGCGTGTGCAGGTTGTACCCGTCACCGACGCGCTGATAGGCGGCGAATCCGGGCTGGCCACCGTTGGCCGCGACCTCCTTGAGGAGCCAGTCCTTCCCAGCCGCCCCGAAGACCCATTCCATGAACAGGCCGTAGTTGCTGCGGCCGGAGAACCAGTTGAGCATCGGCGGCATCTCCATGATCACGTCCTCGGTGAGCAGCCGCTTGAGGCCCTCGACGTCGGCCAGCTCGAATGCCTTCATATAGCGCTCGACCCAGGCGCGCTGCTCGGCCGCAGACGGCTCGCTGACCCGTTCCTGCCGGACCCCGATCTCCTTGACGCGAGTACGCGCCCGCTGCAGGGAACTGTTCACTGACATGACGGTGGTGCCAAGGATTTCCGCCGTTTCGGCCGCGGAGAAGCTGAGCACGTCACGCAAGATCAGCGCACCGCGTTGACGCGCCGACAGGTGCTGGAGGGCGGCGGCGAACGCCAAGCGCAGGCTGCTGCGGTCGATCACGACCCCAGCCGGGTCGCCCGCGTCCAGCAGCGAGTCCGGCAAGGGCTGGAGCCAGGCGGCGTGCTCTCCCTGGACGAACGGCCCGAGCGGATCCGACGCGGCCACCAGTCCCGATGGCAGCGGTCGGCGACCGTGGACCTCCAAGGCGGTCAGGCAGGCGTTGGTTGCGATCCGGTAGAGCCAGGTGCGCAGTGAGCTGCGGGTCTCGTCGTACTGCTCCCGCGCCCGCCACGCCCTCAGGTACGTGTCCTGGACCAAGTCCTCCGCGTCGTGAGCCGAGCCGAGCATCCGGTAGCAGTACGCCAGCAGCTCCGTCCGGAACGGTTCGATCCGACGATCGAACCCTTCCTTCCCTGTCATCACGCCACGCTCCATCCCCACTACCGCCACAACCACCATGCCTGGCGACTGCAGTGACAATCCGCTATGGGCGGATAGGTCACCCGCGCGGTCATCAACGACCTGACCATGGCATACATCCCAGATTTTGGATAATTAGTGCTGTTCCTGAACGTCGCTCGTAGGTACGAATGTCATGCCAAGGGCCTCTGTTCCAGGCCCTTGGCATGACATTTCGTTCGGATGCGTCGTGGGTCCTCCGGGTTGCATGTGGTGCAAGGTCCGAGGCGCCCATGCGAGGGCATCTGGCCATCGGGGAGTGAAGTTCCTACAGATCAGAGCGATGCAGGGCTTTTCGGTCCGATATTCGTCATGCCCTGCATACGGTCACTGCTGGTTACAGGGAAGGGTTCACTGCGCAGGCGCCAGCACCGGGCTGTTGTGATAGGCGGCGATCAGCCACTGGCCGTCCCGCTTCTCGAAGACCCAGGTCGCGTTCACCTTACGCACGTCGTCTGGGACCTCGGTCTCGCCGGGGAACAGGATGGCGGATTCGCTGATGACGATCGCGCCGTCCCTACCGACGAAGCGGATGCTGAGCTGCTTGTTGTAGGTCGAGCTGCCCTTGAGCGGCCCATCGAAGGCCAGGGCCATGTTCTGACGGATCACGTCACGGCTGTCACGGAACGAGCCGGTCATGATGGCGGTCGCGTCTGCGGTGTAGTTGGCGACCATGCCGTCGGCGTCGCCAGCCTCCCACGCCTTGTAGGAGTCAACCAGTACGGCCTGGATGGCGGCCTCGTCTGCCGCATGACTGTTCGACATTGGATTCTCCCTTGTGATCGATTCGCCCGAGGTAGTCCGGCGAGCTCGTGAGTACATACCGGCGGCGGGGTCGGAACTCATCGCGGCGGATGAAAATCCGTCTCTACGTCTTCGAGGGCGGGCCTGGCCGCCGTTCCGCCGGGCGTGCGACCTCTTCGGGCCGGCCCCGGCGGGGCGTGGTCGAGGGCAGCATGATGTTGATTAGTCCCCCCGCTGATCAGGGGGATGTTCGTGCGCGGCACGCGGCACCCGAGTGGCGGTGACGGCCCGACCCCGCCGGGGCTGAGTCGGCAGCGTCTTCAAAAAACGATCGTTTATTGAAGCCTTGATGCTGCCGAGACCGACCAGGGCGGATGGGCTTCAAAAACTCACTTCAACAACCTGGCGTCTTCAACAACTCTGAAGGTCGTTTTTTGAGAGAATCCGGGGGTGAAGACCGCCCCGCTGGACCTTCCCGAGGACTTCCTCGCCGCCTTCCCCGCCGTACGGTCCGAGATCCGCATCGGCTACGCGCGCGTCTCCACCCGCGGCCAGAGCCTGGATCGCCAGATCGACGCCCTGACCACGTCCGGCTGCCGCAAGATCTTCGCCGACAAGAAATCCGGCAAGAACGCCCAGCGACCAGAACTCGCGGCCTGCCACGCCTTCCTGTCCGCCGGCGACACCCTGGTCGTGCCCGAACTGGCCCGCTACGGCCGCTCCCTGCACGACCTCATCACCATGGTCGGCGACCTGCGCCGCCGCGAGGTCGGCTTCACCAGCTTGCACGAGCAGCTCGACACCACGACCCCCGGCGGCCGACTCGTCTTTCACGTCTTCGCTGCTTTGGCCGAGTTCATCCGCGAGCTCATCGTGGCCGGCACCCACGAAGGCCTGGCCGCCGCCAAGGCTCGCGGCCGCACCGGCGGTCGTCCCACCGTCGTCGATGCCGATCTCCTCAAGGCTGCCCGAGATCTACTCCCGGACCCCGAGCGCTCCGTCACCTCGATCGCCAAGCTGCTGGGCATCTCGGTCGGCACCCTCTACAACCACATCCCCGATCTCCAAGAGCTCCGCTCAGGGCAGCACGCGACGACTCCCATCAAGAAGGCCTGATCTCGGAAAGATGTCTCGTTCGGGGCAGATGACACCTGCTGGCGGGCATCGCGACCGCCAAGATCAATCTCACCGATAATGGCTGTACCGCTGTTCCTCAGCCCCGGACCTGCCTCACGATGTTCGGCATCGTGTCCGGCACGGAGGCCCTGGGTTTCTCCCCCTGTCCTCAGCGGAGGCCACCGGCTGAAAGCTTGCGCGCCGGGGCGGTGAACTCGGCGGTGGGCAGGATGCCGTAGGTTGGCCGCTTGTGTCGCTCGGGCGTTTGAACCTGTCATCCGCGGCGCTGAAGGAAAGTCGAAGAAAGCCGTCGCCAGATGTCGAGGTTCCGTTTCCCACCCCGACTGAAGGGTGACAGCGCGCCGACGGGGCGCGCGGCACTCTGAGAGGACCCGAGATGAAGTACGTAGCGATGATCTACGGCAACCAGGCCAAGTGGGACTCCTTCCCGGCGGAGGCGTGGCCGGAGGCCATCGCCAAGCAGGAGGCGTTCAACAGGAAATACCGGGAGACCGGGGAGCTTCTGGGCGCCTACGGCCTGGCGGACGCGGTCAGCGCCAGGCTCGTGCGCCGCAAGGACGGGGCCCCAGTGGTCACCGACGGACCGTACCTGGAGACGAAGGAGTACATCGCCAGCTTCTACCTGCTCGATTGTGAGAGCGAGGAGCGCGCGCAGCAGATCGCGGCGGACATGCCCTTCGCCTCCGAGGATCCGGTCGAGCTGTGGCCGGTCCTGCACGAGTCCGCGGCGGACATGTGAGCGTGGATCGCCGCGCCGAGGACCTGCTGCGCGAACTGGCGCCGCAGGTCCTCGGCACCCTGGTCCGCCGGTACGGCGTCTTCGACGCGTGCGAAGACGCCGTGCAGGAGGCACTGCTCGCCGCCGCGTTGCAGTGGCCCGCCGAGGGACTGCCGGACAATCCGAGGAGCTGGCTGGTCACCGTCGCGTCCCGAAAGCTGGTGGACCAGGTACGCAGCGAGCAGGCACGCAGGCGCCGCGAGGACCGTATCGCCCTGGCCACCCCGCAGGCGGAGCTGCTCAGCCACGCCGCCGACGCCGAACCGGGCACGGATCGGGACGACTCCCTCGCGCTGCTGTTCCTGTGCTGCCACCCGGCGCTGTCCGAACCGAGCCGGATCGCGCTGACGCTGCGCGCGGTCGGTGGCTTGACCACCGCCCAAATCGCCGCGGCCTTCATGGTCCCTGAGACGACCATGGCCCAGCGCATCAGCCGGGCCAAACAGACCATCAAGGCATCCGGGACGCCGCTGCGCATGCCGAAGGCAGCCGCCCACGCCGAACGGCTGGACGCGGTGCTGCACGTGCTGTACCTGATCTTCAATGAGGGGTACACCACCACGGACGGCGCCGACCTGACCACGCCGGCCCTGTCGGGTGAGGCGATCCGGCTTACCCGCCTGCTGCACCGCCTGTTGCCCGATGACGGCGAAGTGGCGGGACTGCTGGCGTTGATGCTGCTCACCGACGCGCGCCGGCCCGCACGCACCGGGCCCGGCGGCGACCTGGTGCCGCTGGCCGAGCAGGACCGCGGCCAATGGGACCGCCGGCTCATAGCGGAGGGAATCGACCTGATCAGCCGGACCCTGCCCCGGGGACAGGTCGGTCCCTACCAGCTGCAGGCGGCCATCGCCGCGGTCCACGACGAGGCCGACCACGTCGACGCCACGGACTGGCCGCAGATCCTCGCGCTGTACGAGCTGCTGGAACAGATCGCGCCGAATCCTATGGTCACTCTCAATCGCGTGGTCGCCGTCGCCATGGTGTACGGCCCCGCGACCGGACTCGGCCTGCTCGCAACGCTGGAATCCGACAAGCACATGGCGCGCCACCACCGCCTGTTCGCCACCCGAGGTCATCTTCTGGAGCTGCTGGGGGAACTCGACGCCGCGGCGGACGCCTACCGCGACGCCGCCCGACGCACCATCAGCGCACCGGAACGGCGTCATCTCACTTTCCGTGCAGCACGACTGGCCCCCAAGCGGAACTGAGCGGAAACCAGCGATGTCGGGGCGATCCTGACTCCGGCCTGATTCCGGTTCGGCGGCGGGTTGGGTTCTCAGCGTCGTGGATGAGCCGGGAGGTGAGGGTGTGGCGCGGCGCGTGCGATCCGAGCGGGCCGCTGGATCCGTAAAGACATCCTGACATATCAGCTTTACCGGTGAATTTGCCGTCTGGGAGCTGGACACCTGCTTCTCCGAGGGGCTAACACGGAACAAGGGGTGGTGTTAATGGCCACAGTCGACGAATCGGTCAGCCCGCCAGCGAGAGTGGCAGATCCCGGCGAGAAGATCTCGCTGGACGAGCTCCGGCTCGCGGCACGCAATCACGGCATGCCGCTGGAGGCGCTGCGCTACGACGTCACCCCGGTGGGCCTGCACTATCTGCTGATCCACTACGACATCCCTTGCATCGACCCTCAGGCGTGGCGGCTGCGGATCGACGGCCACGTCCAGCACCCGCTGACGCTCGACCTCGCCGCGCTCCGGGCCAGGCCGTACGTCACCCACCGAGTCACGCTCGAATGCGCCGGCAACGGCCGGGCCCGGCTCGACCCTCGGCCGATCAGCCAGCCCTGGCTGGACGAGGCGGTCGGCACGGCCGAGTGGACCGGCACTCCGCTGGCGCCGTTGCTGCGCGAGGCAGGCATCCGGGACGGCGCTGTCGACGTGGCGTTCACCGGCGCCGACCACGGCATCGAGCGCGGCGTCGAGCAGGACTACACGCGCGGCCTGCCGCTGGCCGAGGCCCTGAGCGAGGACGTGCTGCTGGTGCACACCATGAACGGTCAGCCGCTGCCGCCGCAGCACGGCGCCCCGCTCCGCCTCCTGGTGCCCGCCTGGTACGGCATGGCCCAGGTGAAATGGCTCGTGCGCATCTCGGTGCTCGACACGCCGTTCGCGGGTTACCAGAACGCCACGGCATACCGGATCAAGCATCAGCCGGACGACACCGGCGAACCGGTGACCCGGATCCGGCCCCGCGCGCTCATGCAGCCTCCCGGCTTTCCCGAGTTCCAGACCCGCGGCCGCATCCTCGACCGCGGTGTCCATGAGGTGGCCGGCCGGGCCTGGTCGGGGTGGGGACCGGTGACGCGGGTCGAGGTGAGCGTCGACGGCGGCGCGACCTGGGCGGAGGCCGAGCTGGGTCCGCAGCCGAGCCGGTACGCCTGGCGGGCCTGGCGGTGGACGTGGCACGCGCAGGCACCGGGGCGCTACGACCTGTGCGTCCGGGCGAGCGACGCCGCCGGTAACGTCCAGCCGGTCGAACAGCCGTGGAACAGCCAGGGCATGGCGAACAACCAGGTGCAGCGAGTGCCGGTCCTCGTGCGATGACTCCTCCGCCGCGCCGCCGTACGAGGCGCTCCGCCCGGGTCCGCGGTGACCTGCCCTCGGGGCGTCAGGCGGTGACGCGGGCGTCCCAGTCGATGTGGTGGCGGTGCACGGGGGCGAACATCTGCTCGGGGGTCGGCATCGCGGGACGGTCTCCCGCCTTGCCCGCCTTGGCCTTGTTCTTGGCCGCGGCGTCCCCGGCGATCATCGACACGCGGGGGCGGCGCAGCCGCTCGTAGGCCGCGAACGCCTCCTCCGGGGTGGGCAGGTCACGCAGGCAGCGGGCCAGTTCGACGGCGCTCTCGGCGGACAGCGACGCGCCTTGGCCGGAGCTGGAGGAGGGGGCGTGCGCGGCGTCGCCGACCAGGACCATGCGGCCCCGATGCCAGGCCGGGACGTCCGGCATCGCCTCCATCGGGCCGACGGCCATCAGGTCCTCGGGCACAGTGCGGGCGAGCAGGGTCTGGCCGGGGATGTGCCCGGCGTACAGGGCGCGCAGCCGTTCCAGCCATTCGGCGGCGGGCACGGCGCGGACCTGGGCGGAGGTCAGCGGCTCTTCGCTGGGCAGGCTGCCGAACCAGACGATCCGGCCGTCCGCCAGCGCCCAGTAGCCGAGGAAGGCCCGGCCGAATGCGAAGTACATCGTTCCCGGCTCGGCCTCGACGTCATCGCCGGGAGCGATTCCGCCGAAGCTGAGCACCCCGCCGTAGACCGGGCCGGGCGCGTCCGGGTCGATCAGGGTGCGAACGGTGGAGCGGATGCCGTCCGCGCCGACCAGGATGTCGGCGCTCGCCGTGGTGCCGTCGGCGAACGTGGCGGTCACGCCGTCCGGGCCCTGGACCGCGTCGACCAGCTGCTTGCCGTACTGGATCTCGACGCCCTGCGCCGCCGTGTGGTCGGCGAGGGCGCGGAACAGGTCGGCCCTGGCCATGGCCAGCGTGGGCGGCAGGCTGGGGAAGCCGTGGAAGTCAGCCAGCCGCCGCCCGGTGGCATCGGCCATCACCACGCCCGGAACCGGCTGTCCGACCTTGGCGACCACCTCGTCCGCGCCGACCACCCCCAGGGCGTTGCGGCCGTTGGGGGCCAGGGACAGCATCGCGCCGACCCCGTCGGAGGCCGTGGGGTGGGCCTCGAAAACCGTGGCGGTGATCCCCGCCCGGGCCAGCGCCAGGGCCGTCACCGGCCCGGCCACGCCGCCGCCGATCACCAGGGCCGTCCGTACGCTGCTCATGTTCACTCCTCGGGAGAGTTCGTCCGTCACAGACTGGATAGTTTCACTGAAACTAGTTATAGGTCAACTAGTTTCTGGCATAGGATGGCAGGCATGACCGTACGGAGTTCACCTCTCGCCCTGACCGTGCTGGCCCTGCTCCACTACAAACCGCTGCACCCCTATGGGATGCAGCGGCTGATCAAGCAGTGGGGCAAGGATCAGGTCGTCAACGTGAGTCAGCGCGCGAGCCTTTACCGGACGATCGACCGGCTGGCCGCCGAGGGCCTGATCCGAGTCCGTGACACCGAGCGCGACCAGGCCTATCCCGAGCGGACCGTCTACGAGCTGACCGACGCCGGCCGGGCGACCGCCCGCGCCTGGATGGACGAGATGCTGGCCACCCGCAGGCGGGAGTTCCCCGAGTTCCCCGCCGCTGTTTCCCACCTGCTCATGATCGCTCCGGAGGAGGCCCTCGCCGCCCTGGAGCGCCGCGCCGGCAACGTCGCCGCCGACCTCGCCGCGCTGGACGCCGTCCTGGCCGCTCACGCGGCCGACGGCCACTCCCGTGTCGGCGCACTGGAGACCGAGTATCTGCGCGCGGTCGCCGTGACCGAGCGGGACTGGCTGTGCGCGGTGATCGACGATCTGCGCTCAGGCCGCCTCTCCTGGCAGAGCCCCTGACGAGGTTGAGGCGCATCGGGACGACGGCCGGCGGTTACGGGGGACCAAACACGCCGGTCACAGGGTGGTGGAGCTCAGCGGTAGCGGGCGATCATGGGCCCGGAGTTCTTGCCATAGGCGAAGCCGACTGCGTAGACCGTCCCCGTTCCGGGCACCGCGCTCATCGCGGAGACGTCGACCTCGCGTCTGCGGTTCGCCCCTGCCATCGGCGGTAGCTTGGTTTGGCTGCTGTCGGGCGCGACCCGAAAGGTCCCGCTCAAGCCGCCCTCATCGGCGTCCCAGTCGACCAGGATGATCCCGTCCGCGCCGTCGGAGCCGGACGCGCTGACGTCGGCCGAGTCCGACACCTGCGACCATGCCGTGCCGTTCCAGTGCATGGTGATCGTGGTGCCTCTGCTGCCGTCCTCGTAGTCGAACACCTCGCGAGTGCCGATCGCCCACACGTTGCCGGGAGCGTGAGCGACGACCTGGGTGAGCCTGATCTTCGGTATGCTGCCGTCCGGCCGGCCCTGGCTGTTGATCTCCTGGCTTGGTGTGCGGTCCTCGGGCGCGGGGACCAATTGCCATGACCGGCCGTCCCAGCGCATGGTCGCCGCCTGCGAGCTGGAGCTTCCCTGCGCGAGCGGCCGGCCGGTACCGCCGACCGCCCATACCTGGTCGGGCGCCGCGGCCGATACCGACGCCGCCCAGGCGGGCAGGCGCATGACCGTCCAGGCCCGTCCGTCCCAGTGCGCGGCGTGATCTCCAACCACCAGCCACACGTCGTCGGGCGCGAGGGCGGTGGCACCGGCCCGCTCGCCCGGGTTGTAGTCCATGTCCGGTAGCGGAATCCGGCTCCAGCGCTCGCCGTCCCAGTGGTGCGCGGCCAGAGCGGTGGTGGCGGCGAAGATCCAGGCGTCGCGCGGTCCGGTCGCCACCAGCGCGGGAAACCTCCCGTAGTCCTTGGAGTCCCACGTCATCTCGGGTGCGGGGCGCTCGTGCCAGCGCCGGCCGTCGAAGTGCAGAAGCAGCAGTCGGCCGGCGCCTTCGTTCGGGCTGCCGAGCGCCCACACGTCGCGCGGGCCGCTGGCTGCGACCGCTCTCAGCCGGGTTCCGCGCTGGTCGCCGACATGCTCAAGCTGCCAGCCCCGGCTCCGGGCCGTGCGGGCTGGAGAGGGTTCCGGGATTGCCGCGGTGACGCCGGGGGAGGTGGCGGTCGGCGCGGGCGCACCTCGCGGCGGCGTGGCGGCGCACCCCGCGCCTAGGACGGCAGCCGCGCACAACGCGGCCAGGCGCTTGACGCGCATGGCACGAGATGCTTGAGACGGGCGGTGACCTCGTTCAGCGGCTCCCCGCGACACCGGCGCGGTGACCTCTGCGACGATCTCCAGATTTGGCACCTTTACACCCTTCTACGGCGTACGCGACTTCCTGGCAGCGTACGCAGCACCACTCACACCCAAGACCCGAATGCCGCGATCAGCGGTCACGTCCGCGCGTTCAATAACCCCGTACGGTCCCAGGGCCAAGAGAGGTACACGCGATCTCTGCGCCGCCCGCCGCCGTGTCAGAGCTGGTCGGCGAGTGATCGAAGCTCGGCGATCACATTCGCGCCGGAGGGCGCGTGGTCCGGGTCCACCAGCCACTGCAGCATCAGGCCGGTCAGCAATGCGAGCGGAACTGAGCCGCCGAGCCCCTCTCGCCCTTCGCGCTGCCCCCTGGCGAGGTGTTCGCGTACCTCTGGTGACCGCTCGGCCTGCACCGCGGCCTCGAGTTGGGCCACCCACAACGCCCGATGGGTGGTGAAGCTGTCGATCAGCACCTGCCAGCGCTGCTCGGGCTTGTCGGACGGGGCGCGACGGGCGAGTTCGTCGCCGAGCTCGTCGACCGCTTCCACCAGGGCCTGGGTGAGCAGGGCGTCCTTGGAGCCGAAGTGGTAACCGATGGCGGCGTGGCTGACTCCGGCGGCCGAGGCGATGTCCCGGACGGTCGTGTGAGCCCAGCCGCGTTCGATCAGGCACCGCTTGGCTCCGGCGAGCAAATCCTCTCGGTTTCCCATGCCATGCAGCATACCGGAGGGTTTGACCAATCGGTCTATCCATTTGGTTTGACCAAATGGATAAAACGTGACTACGGTCTTCGCATGACCAAGATGAAGGTTCTGATCTCGGGTGCGAGCGTGGCCGGACCCGCCCTTGCCTACTTCCTGCACCGCGACGGGCACGATGTGACCGTCGTCGAGCGCGCGCCGGAGCTTCGTGACAGCGGATACGCGGTGGACTTCCGCGGCGCGGCGCTCGACGTGCTGGAAGAGGTGGGCATCCTCGCCGAGGTTCGCGGGCACGAAACGAACATGCGTGGCACCGCCCTGATAGACGAGAGGGGCGTCGAGGCCGGGCGGCTGCCCGCCGAGGCGTTCGCGGGCGAGCTGGAAGTGCCGAAGCGGGAGCTGACCCAGATCCTGCACCGCGTCACCGCCGACGGAGTGGAGTACGTGTTCGGCGATTCGATCAGCGGACTGACCCAGCACGGGTCCGGTGTCACGGTCGAGTTCGAACGCGCCACGACCCGCGAGTTCGACCTGGTGTTCGGAGCCGACGGCGCTTACTCGAAGGTCCGGCAGCTGGCCTTCGGCCCGCACGCCGACGCGCTGCGGCACCTGGGCCTTTCCGGCGCCGGCTTCAGCACCGCCAACTACCTCGGCCTTTACCGCGGCGGGATGCTGCAGCAGGCCAAGGACGCGGCGATCTACCTGTTCAGCGCCGACAGGGCGGATCGGCTCACGGTCAGTCTCTCCTTCGCCACCGCCTCACCCGCGCTGGACCGACGCGACAGGCAGGAGCAAGAGCGGGCAGTGCGAGCCGCCTTCGCCGGGCACGGCTGGCAGGCACCCCGGCTGCTGGAGGCGATGAGCGAGGCGGACGACTTCTACTTCTCCTCGGCCTGCCAGGTCCACCTGGACCGATGGTCACGCGGCCGGGTCGCGCTGGTCGGCGACGCAGGGTACTGCGCCGCGCCGACCAGCGGCATGGGCACCTCGCAAGCGCTGATCGGCGCGTGGACGCTTGCCCGCAATCTGGCCTTGTCGGGCGGCGACCACGCGGCCGCGTTCAGTGCATACGAGGCGGAACTGCGGCCATATGTCGCGGAAAACCAGGCGAAAGGCCAGCAGGCTGCGGCGATGTTCGGCGGCGGAGCCGGCCCGGCGAGCTCGCACGCCTCATAGCGCCACCCGGCTGCCGCCGCACATGAGCCTGAGGCGTGGTTCGGTGATCCACTGGTCGGCAGCCGATCCCGCCTCCTTCCTCGGGCCGGCGAAGCCCTCCTTGCTACTGGTGCTGGCGCCGGACTGGTCCAGCCCAATGGAGAGGCTCCACTCCTCGCTGCCGTGATCGGCAAGCCCGCAGGTGCCCTTGGCGTTGATCCACGGGGTCAGGTCATGGGGGCCGACCTGGATCCGGGCCAGCGCCTTGTCCGCCTTCTCCTCCAGGTCGCCCTTGGTGCTCACCGCCTTCAGCGCGGCAAGCGGCCAGCCCGCCGGGTCCTTCAAGATCGGGTTCTCGACCGGGACGAGCAGGCGGTCAATGTGAGCAACAGCACGATTGTCAGTTTCTTCTTCATAAAACGATCAACGTAGCGTCCGGCTCACCGGTGCCGCATGCAGACCTTCGCCGGTACGCCAGGAGGGGGCGCGCAGTACGAGATCGCCGAGCCTGGCAGCGGCCGTTGACGGTGCCGCGAACCCGGCGGCTTTGCATGGTCATGCATTGGTGTGTATATACTTCTGCTCGTGTCCAAGGTGCTCAACTCCCTTCCTGTCGGTGAACGTGTCGGGATCGCCTTCTCTGGCGGCCTCGACACCTCGGTAGCGGTCGCGTGGATGCGCGAGAAGGGTGCAGTGCCATGCACCTATACCGCCGACATCGGCCAGTACGACGAGCCTGATATCGCCTCGGTGCCCGGGCGCGCCACGGCGTACGGCGCGGAGGTCGCCCGGCTGGTCGACTGCCGGTCGGCCCTCGTGGAGGAGGGGCTCGCGGCCCTGGCCTGCGGGGCGTTCCACATCCGGTCCGGTGGCCGCACCTACTTCAACACCACCCCGCTCGGGCGGGCCGTCACGGGCACCCTGCTGGTGCGCGCGATGCTCGAGGACGACGTGCAGATCTGGGGGGACGGCTCCACCTTCAAAGGCAACGACATCGAGCGGTTCTACCGGTACGGCCTGCTCGCCAACCCCTCCCTGCGGATCTACAAGCCGTGGCTGGACGCCGACTTCGTCGGCGAGCTCGGCGGCCGCAAGGAGATGTCCGAGTGGCTGCTCGCCCGTGACCTGCCCTATCGGGACAGCACGGAGAAGGCCTACTCCACCGACGCGAACATCTGGGGCGCGACCCACGAGGCCAAGAAGCTTGAGCACCTCGACGCGGGCATCGAGATCGTCGAACCGATCATGGGCGTGCGGTTCTGGGACCCCGCCGTCGAGATAGCCGCCGAGGACGTCACGATCGGCTTCGAACACGGACGACCGGTGACGATCAACGGCAAGGAGTTCGCCTCCGCCGTCGACCTGGTGCTGGAGGCCAACGCCATCGGCGGCCGGCACGGCCTGGGCATGTCCGACCAGATCGAGAACCGGATCATCGAGGCCAAGAGCCGGGGCATCTACGAGGCGCCGGGAATGGCGTTGCTGCACGCGGCGTACGAGCGGCTGGTCAACGCGATCCACAACGAGGACACCCTCGCCAGCTACCACAACGAGGGACGGCGGCTGGGCAGGCTGCTGTACGAAGGCCGCTGGCTGGACCCGCAGGCGCTGATGCTGCGCGAGTCGCTGCAGCGCTGGGTCGGGACGGCGGTCACCGGCGAGGTGACCCTGCGCCTGCGGCGCGGTGAGGACTACTCCATCCTGGACACCTCCGGACCGGCGTTCAGCTACCACCCGGACAAGCTCTCCATGGAACGGACCGAAGACTCCGCGTTCGGGCCGGTCGACCGCATCGGCCAGCTGACCATGCGTAACCTCGACATCGCCGACTCTCGCGCCAAGCTTGAGCAGTACGCCAGAATCGGCATGGTTGGAAGCCCGCACCCGACGTTGATCGGTGCCGCGCAGGCGGCCTCGACCGGGCTGATCGGCGCGATGCCCGAGGGCGGGGCCGAGGTGATCGCCTCCCGCGGAGAGGTCGACGGCGACGAGCTGCTCGATCACGCCGCGATGGAGTCCGGCACCGACTGACCGGCCACGGCGGAGACGGTCTCAGCGGTCGGCAGCCTCGGCGATCCGTGGTGTGCCGACGGGCAACACCGCGTCGCGGCCCCAGCTCGACCAGGTGTGTGGCAAACGATCGCTCAACGGCTGGAAGACCTCGATTCGTGATCATGTCGAGAAGGATCGCTTTCTCGGCATGATCACGGGAGCAGGGCCAGCGCCTCCCGCAGATTATGTTCGGCGATCTCTTGCATGAAGTCCCGGTCGGGGAAGTCCCCGTCGAGGAGGCGGAGGGGGCCGGCAACCAGGGAGAGACGCATGGCCAGCATGTAGAGGTCAAGACGCCGCGGGTCGAGACCGGGCCGGGACAGGGCGGCGTAGTGCTCGTGGAAGCGGAGGCGCAGGAAGACGTGCTCCCACTCGATGTCGAAGTACATCAGGCCCTCGATATCGATGAGTACGGCACGCCCCTCCGCGTCCACGAGGACGTGGTCGGGGCCGAGTTCCCCGTGGATCAGCCCGTATTCGGTGCGCGGGGTGACCAGCGCCGCCAACTCCCGCAGGCGGTCGTCGAGTTGGCCGCGCACCACGTAGATCCTGGGATCACGGCCTGCCGCCTCTGCGAGGTCTCGCAGGGCGCGGTCGAGAACCAGTTTCTCGCAGGAACCGCCGCGGGCCGTGCCGCCCTGCTCCAGCAACTCCACCTTGCCGTAGTGGGGCGCGTGGTTGCGCTGCATCAGGCCCAGCGTCCGGGCCAGGTCGCCCACGACGGCGGCCGCGTGGCCGGCGTCGACTTCGAGGAGCGCTTCCAGCGTGCCACCGGGAATGTCCTCGACCACGGCGATGTCCGCCGTGTCGCGCCGACGGCTGTCATCCGCCGACAGCACGCGCGGGACCCGTACCCCGAGTCCGTCCAGCCTGCGCTGCGCGGCCAGGAACGGCGCCAGCCCTGAGGCGGGTGCGAACGGGTCTGCCGCATCGTCCGTGTCGGCGCCAGGCCAGAAGTTCTCCTCTCCCGCCCACCTGTAGACGATCGCACTTGCCGCCCGGGTGCCGTCGAGCCGGACCCGGTACACCCCCTTCTTGCTCCCCCCACGCAATCGTTCCGCCCCGACGATGCGGCACCCCGTCCCCAACGCGTCGCGCACCACTCCTGACAGGTCTTCGATCTCCGCGAATCTGCGCACCCGCAGAACCTACTGGAGGAGCGACCTTCACCCCGTGTCCGCCTGACGGCTCTCCATGGCGGATGGTCCAGACAGGCGTCGGCGGTTGGCGGGAAAGGCGTGGCGGCGGGCGGCGGTGACGATGGCCAGGGCGGCGACGACCAGGGGGAGAGCGGTCCACGGCAGGGCGCCGGCACCGGCGCCTTCCAGGACGAGGCCGCCGGTCAGGGATCCGGTGGCGATGCCGGCGTTGTAGACGGTGGTCTGCATGGAGGTGGCCACGTCCGCGTTGCCGGGGCCGGAGGCGTCGACCAGGGCGGCCTGCAGCAGTGTGGGGGCTCCGCCGAACGCGACGCCCCACAGGGCGACCGCGATCAGCAGGACCGTGGGGGTGTGCCCGAGCAGGCCCAGGGCGAGCATCGCGGTCGCGACCAGTGCCAGGGCGCCCAGGAGGGTCGACCGCAGGTGGCGGTCGATCAGGGTGCCGACGAGCCAGACTCCGGCGACCGTGGCGATGCCGAAGACGAGCAGGACCAGGCTGGTGTGGCCGAAGCCCGATCGCTCGGCGAACGGTGCCATGTAGGTGTACATCGCCTGGTGGCCCAGCAGCAGGAGCAGGGTGATGAGCAGAACGGTGGGGATGCCGGGCAGCGAGGCGACACGGCGCAGTGGGATACGCTCGGCGGCCGCCTCGCCGGGGAAGTCGGGGACTTTCCAGCTCACCCAGGCCACCAGGACCCCGGCCAGGGCCGCCAGGGCGGCGAAGCCGGTGCGCCAGCCGAAGGCGGTGGCCAGGGCGGTGCCGGCGGGGATGCCCAGGGAGAGCGCGACGGTGATGCCGGCCAGGACGATGGCGATGGCACGGCCGCGGCGCTCGGCGGGGACCATGCGGGCGGCGTAGCCGGCGAGCATCGCCCATAGTGTGCCGCCCATGACGCCGGTCAGCAGCCGGGCCACGAAGGTCAGCGGGTAAGAGGCGGAGAAGGCGGTGACGGCGTTGAAGATCGCGAATCCGGCGAGCGCGCCGATGAGCACCGGGCGACGCGGCAGGCCGCGCAGGGCAGCGGTGAGGGGGATCGCGGCGAGAAAGGAGGCGACCGCGTACACGGTCACCAGGAACCCGATACGTCCTTCGGACACGTGCAGGGCCGTACTCATCTGGGGCAGCAGCCCGGCCGGGAGCAACTCCGTCATCACGGCGGTGAACGCCGCGGTGAACAGGGCCATCAGCCCCCATAGTGGTAGTTTCGCCGTCCGGGTGGCCGGTGGGGCAGTGGTGTTCGTCATCGTTGCGGTGGGCATGCGAACATGGTGAAACCTTCACATCAATGTGAAGGCAAATATGATCCCGGCCACCTTGTTCGAGGGCATCATGAAGATCGGTGAACTGTCCCGGCGCACCGGCGTCCCCACCAGGATGCTGCGCTACTACGAGGAACAGGGCTTGTTGCACCCCGAACGAGCCGACAACGGCTACCGCCGCTACGGCGTGTCGGAGATCTACCGGGTCCAGCAGATTCGCGGGCTTCTCGACTCCGGTCTCACCACCGAGATCATCCGGAAGATCCTGCCCTTCCTGAACAAGCCGGATGAGATCCATCTCCATCCGGAGTGCCTGACTCCGGAGGTCGCCGGACTGCTCCGGGGTGAGGCCGAGCGGATCCAGCAGCGCATCGACTGCCTGGCCCGCAACCGCGACGCCATCTACGCCTACCTCGCCGCCGTCCAGCCGGACACCGCACCCGGGCCTGACACGCGGTCCGACCCGGGGTGACCGGCGCGTTCCGTTACGTTCCTCCGTGGGCCTCGTCGGCTGCCCGGCCGTACCGGGTCAGGGTCACCATGAACGCCCCGGCAGAGGTGGTCGCCGACCGGATCAGCCCCGCCGTCGGCACGGTGGAAGCGGCGGTAAAACCCGACCACCGTCCGGCCGTGATCAGGTCTTCCGCTCCGTGCGGGCGAAGGTCGGCGCGAGCAACGGAGCGATGTCAGATGCCCATGCGGGCGGCGAGGCCGTCGAGGACGGACTCCAGGCCAAGGCCGAACTGCCACTCGGCGTCGTCCTTCCTGACGCCTTCGTGAATGTAGCGCTTGAACGCGGGGTAGCGGTCCGACTCAAGCAGCCACATCATGCGTGAGGCGTAGGCGTCGCGCAGGTCATCCATCGTGGTGGCGCCTTCATACCGCATGAGCTGGGTCAGGGCGACTTCGCCGGCTGCCGCGCCGTTGACGTAGGCGCGGACCGTGGCGATGACCGCCATTTTGCTGTCGGCGTCGAGGTCGAGGGAGTCGAGGGAGGCCAGCAGCCGATCGGCCTGCGCGACCATGTTCGGTGTCAGCGGGCTGGACACGGCCGTGGCCTGAATGAGCCAGGGATGTCGCAGGATGGTGGCCCGTAGCCCCCAGGCCGCGTCGCCCACCACGGTTCTCCAGTCCGCCTCCTTCTCGGAGCCGGCCTTGCCGGCGTATGCCGCATCCACCATGAGCTCGACGATGTCGTCCCTGCTGCGCACGTAGCGGTAAAGGCCCATCGTGGCGACGCCGAGCCGTTCGGCGAGGCGGCGCATGGAGACGGCGCCCAGGCCCTCGGCGTCGGCGATCTCAATCGCGGCCGTGGCGATCTGGTCATGCGTCAGGGCGGCACGCGGGGGCCTGGCGGGGCGTTCCAGCCGCTGCCAGATGGACTCGCGGGCGCCCGCTTCTGTGCTCTCGGCCATGTCTGTTCTCCTACCGAGTTGACGCGTACATCGTATCAAACATGTACGCCGTACTCGCTGTTGAGTACGGCGTACACATCAATGGGTACGACGCACACATCCCTTGGATGATCTTCATGTCAAACAACCCGCTCCAGGTCGCGGTGATCGTCGGCAGCGTCCGGGACGGCAGGCTCGCCCTCTCGTCACCGGCTGATTCTCCGAGCAGGCCGGCCGTACCGGATTCGTCATCGCCCACCGGCTGTCCACGATTCGTGACGCCGACCTGATCCTGGTGACGGACTCCGGCCGGATCGTCGAACAGGGCAGGCACGAAGAGCTGCTGGCCGCGGGCGGAGCTTACGCCCGCCTGCATGCCGCGCAGTTCGCCCATCCCGAATCCGGCCTCGCCGCGTGAGCGGGACCATCACATCGAGGCGGAGAAGATCCACCCGGGCGCTTCCAAGACGATCCGTCCGCCCTCACCTGAGGACTTTGCCGAGAAGTCGGTCCTGAAGTAATCTTCGATTGATCATTCAGTTATTGAAAGGCTGGAGCTGGTGGCGCGGACCGCGGACGCCGAACAAGTGGCACAACGACGGGAGGCGATCACGCTCGCCGCGGCCCGGTTGTTCGCCGCCCAAGGGTTCGAGCAGACGACCATCGCGGACATCGCCCGGGCAGCCGGGCTCAGCGCGGGCAGCGTCTTCTACTACTTCCAGGACAAGCGGGCGGTGTTCCGGGCGGTGTTCGAGCGGGACCTGCCGTTGACAAAGGAGCTGGTCGCCCGCTTCGCCGATGCCGAGCAGCCGGCGGCCGCGATCCTCGAGCTCGTCACCGAGCTCGCCGCGGACGCCCGGGATCCGAGCGCGCCCGGCCTGCTCGTGGAGCTGCTGCGGCAGGCCGAGCGGGACCCCGAGCTGGTCGGCATCGTCACCCGCACCGCGCGGATCGTGCAGGAGTGCCTCGCCGGGCTGATCTCGCGCGGCATCGCCGACGGGACGGTCGACGCGGCACTCGTCCCGAGGGAGGCCGCCGCGTGGATCCAGACGATCGTCGACGCCGTCTTCCTCAACGCCGATCCCGCCCGCGACCCCACGCCCACGCTCCGGCGCACCGTCGCGCGCTACCTGGCACCACCACCGGACGACACAAGGAGAAATCATGGGGACAACGACGGATGAGCGTGCCGCCACGGTCGGGATGCCCGCGGTGTGGCTCTGGCTGATCCGCATCGGCGGCGCCGTACTCGGGTTCGGCGCGGGTTTCGCGGTCGCGCCGCTCGTGCGCTGGCTGCTGGACCTCACTGGTTCGGCCCCCGGCCCGCTCCGGCTTGCCGCGCAATTGCCGACGGTGTGGGCGGTGCCCGTGCTGACCGTCGTCGGCGCCGGGGCGGGAGTGTGGCTGGCGTCGCTCGCGCGCAGGCAGAGCCCCGTCGTGACGGTGGACGGCGACCACGTTGCCGTCCACGAGGGCGACTTCGGGCTGCACCTGCGCTGCGACCGGGTCGGGGCGGTGTTCACCGACGGCCGGGACCTCGTCGTCCTCGATCACAGCGAGGGCGAACTCGCCCGCGTCCGCGCGACCGACCTGCCCACCGAGCGACTGCGGGAGGTGTTCGAGCGGTTCGGTTACCCGTGGTGCGGGACAGCCGACCCGCGCGAGGCGGAGTTCGCCCGCTGGGTCGACGGCACCCCCGACCTCGATGAACCCACCCACGCATTGCTGCGGGCACGCAAGCGGGCCCTGGCCGACAAGCAGGTCGGCGCGGCGGAGAACGCGCTGGACGGGCTACGCGCGGTGGGGATCGCCGTCCGGGATCGGGACGGGGCGCAACAGTACCGCTGCGCTCGCCCACGATGAACAGCGGATCGTCCGGTGAAAGTACGGTGCCGCACGCTGCCGCAGCTCAGCACCCGTGCTGCAGTCCTTTGCGGACAGCTGGCAGAGCCCGAGCCGGCGAGCTTCAGTGATCAGGCAGAGGGAGACCGGACGTCGCCTTCCAGGGGCCGATACAGCGCGGAGCAGCCGACATTCAGGGCCTCGGCGATCGCGGTGACGAACTCCCCGCGGGCGAGCCGGACGGGGAAGGCGGGAAACCCGGGAGCCGGGTACAGGACCGTGCCGCTGGCCAGGCCCGTATGGTTGTCCCGGACGGTTGCGTGCCGGTAGGTCACGACGCGCGGGCCTCTCCGAGCAGGCCAACCAAGATCAATATCGTCGGGATTTCGGTTCCAACGCGACATCGACCGCTCAGCCCGCTGAGCACGAACCCGATCGCGGCAGCTAGTGCCTTATCAGGCAGCAATTGCCCTGTAGCTTGCGACGCGCCGGTCGGGATCCGTTCTCGGCTGGCGCGTTCTCCATCCCCTGCGCCTCACACCACAACGCTCTCCCGCGTAGGTGGAGTGGCACCAGCGACCGCCCAAGCCGCCTCGATCATGCGGAAGATCTCGTCCACCGCGGTTTGCGGGTCGTCCGTTTCGCGGGCGACCGAGAAGGCGTCGACCACGAAGCGTGCGATCGCGCTGCAGGCCGGCGTGGTCTGCGGCAAGTCCAGGTCGGCGGCGATGGCCGTTGCCAGCGACCGGGCGTGGCGCTGTCTCATCGACTCCTCGTACTGCCGCAGCGCCGGTGATTCCTCGATCATGCGCCACAGCGGGGCGGCGCCGTCCGCCGTGCAGTGCTGCACCATGGCGTGGATCTCGCGGCGCAGGGCGGGGATGAGCATCTCGTGCGGCTGGCGGTCGGTGACCGCCCGCACGAGGCGCTGCTCGAAGTCCTCGCCCTGCTCGAAGACCAGGGCTTCCTTCGAGCTGAAGTGGGAGAAGAGCGTGGTCACGGCCACGTCGGCCTCGGCGGCCACCTCGCGGATGCCCACCGCGTCGTAGCCGCGCTCGGCGAACAGGCGCAGGGCGGTGTCGGCGATCTTCTGGCGGGTTGCGGCCTTCTTGCGCTCGCGGCGTCCGGGCTGCTCGGTCATGCGTTAACACTACCAGATGCGAAAACACGACCGTTTCAAAAAGCTAACTGTTAGTGTTATGGTCTGCCGCATGAAGAAAGTGAACTTCACCGAGTTCGGCGGTCCGGACGTCCTGCACATCATTGAGGCCGAGGAACCCCACGCGGGCCCCGGCCAGATACGCATAGCGGTGCGGGCAGCAGGCGTGAACCCCGTCGACTGGAGAATCCGTGAAGGCCAGATCCTGAAGGCCCATCCGATCCGGCTGCCCGCCGGAGTCGGACTGGACGCCTCAGGAGTGGTCGACGAGATCGGGGAGGGCGTCGAAGGGTTCGAAATCGGCGACCGCGTGTTCGGCGAAGGCGCTGACACCTACGCCGAGTTCGCCGTGCTCTCGGCCTGGGCTCGGATGCCCGACGGCCTGTCCTTCGAAGAGGCGGCCGGGTATCCCTCCGTGGTCGAGACCGCGCTGCGCATCATCGGCCAGGTCGGCGTCCAGCCCGGGCAGACGCTCCTTGTCAGTGGCGCCTCCGGCGGAGTCGGGTCCGCGGTGCTGCAGATCGCCCGCGACCGTGGCATCACGGTGATCGGCACGGCCGGGGCGGCGAACCAGGACTATCTGCGCAGCCTTGGTGCCCTCGCCACGACATACGGCCCCGGCTGGGTCGACAGAGTGCGCCAGCTCGGTCCCATCGACGCAGCCCTCGATCTCGCCGGCTCCGGCGTGATTCCCGAACTCCTGGAGCTGACCCGGGACCCGCAGAAGGTCGTCTCCATCGCCGACCTCAGCGCGCCGCAGTTCGGCGTCCGATTCTCCGGCGAGGCCGGAAGCGTGCCGGAAGCACTCGCCGAGGCCGCCGCGCTCATCGCGCGGGGGAAGCTCCACATCCCGGTCGACAAGACCTACACGTTGGCCGAAGCCGCAAAGGCGCACATCGACAGCCGCGCCGGCCACACACGCGGCCGCCGCGTCATCCTCGTCTAGTGCCGCCTTAGGCGACGTTCGCCCTGGTGACGATCTGACGGAGGCAGACGTTGTCTGCATGCCGGTTCCGCCAGGTGATGTAGCGGCGGATCATGCTGTCCTGCTCCTTATGGCTGGCATGGTCGGTCCCGTCCAGCGCGAAGTAGCGCAAGGCGGTGAACAGGTGCCGGACCCCGTTGTTGCGGTTGTAGGTGGCCCGGCGGCGCGGGCGCGGTTCCGATCGGGGTCCTTGCCCTTGCCACTGACCGTCGCCCAGTGCCGGCCGGAATGCGGCATCAGGTTCAGCGGCCCGAACTCGTCCAGACAGAACACGACGGTCGGCTCGCCTGGCTCGGGTATCACCTCGCCGTCGGCGATCGCGTACAGGTGCTCAACCCGAGCCTTCTTCACCGCATAGTCAGGGTCTTTGGAGGTCTTCCAGGTCTTTATGCGTTGAAACGAGACGCCTTCGTCACGGAGTAGGGCCCGAAGGCCTTCGTGCGAGATGTCGTCGACCACCCCCTCGGCGACCAGGAAGTCCGCCAGCTTGGACAGGCTTTACTTGGACAGGCTTCAGGTGGAGAACGGCAGGCCGTGCTCGACCGGCTTGGACTTCGCGATCTTCTTGATCTCCCGGCGTTCGGGCAGGTTGAACGTCCGCGGACGGCCGCCGGCGTACTTCGGGTACAGCGAGTCGAACCCGTCGGTGTTGAAGTTGTGGATGACGTCGCGCACGAGGTCCTCGCTGGTGAACGTCACCTCCGCGATTTTTGCTACAGACATCTTCTGCGCCGATGGCAACACCTTCTGCGCCCGACGCCAGGTCACCACCGACCCCGTGCCCCGCCGCACTATCCGCAGCAGCCGACGACCCTCGTCGTCATCGATCTCCCGAACCTGGACCCGTTCCGCCATCGCTCGTCCGAGACAGTCGCCGGTGGCGGTGACTCATCATGTCGGCGAAGGCGTCCAACGGCCCGATCACGACATTGTCAGGGCACTCGCGTGAACGCTCTGCCGAGGAAGGCGTCGAGGGTGTGACGCGCGGTGTCACCGCGAGGGCCGGTGAAGATCTCCGCGGCGTGCAGCTCACCGGGGAGGATGGTGAGTTCCGCGGTGGGGAAGAGCCCCGCGACCTCCTTCAGCCGGCGCTCGTCGGCGAGCGGGTCATCGGCGGTCCCCAGGACGAGGAGCTCGCCCCGATACCGCCGGCCGGCCGCCGCGTCAGCGCCGCCCAGCAGGGCCAGCGGGCTGACCCCCGCGACGCCGACGGGGCGGTCCCGGGAGCGGTCCGCCATGCCGAGCATCACCGTGCCGCCCATGCATCCGCCCACCCAGGCGACCTGCTGTGCGCCCCGGTCTCGCAGCAGACCGGTCGCTGCGGACACGGTCTTTTCGCGGTCACCGCCCCAGTCGAACGTGACGACCTGGTGTCCGGCGCGGGCGAGACGCTTGGCCTCGGAGGCCCACTCGCAGGCGTCTCCCCAGGAGATCGGGGCGAAGACGATTCCCCGAGGCCCGGCGCCCAGAGCCACCATCCGGGCGCCGTCGGCGTCCGCGACCTGGTACGCCGTCGCCCCGCTCCCACGGAAGCAGTCAGGGACGCCGACCTCGGCGGCTGCGGCGGCGCGCGTCCGGCCGCTCAGGGAGGGGTGGGATGTCATGTCTGCCTTCCCGTTCGTTCCGCACGCCGCCGCGGCCCCGAGCACGCCAAGAGCCGCCAAAACGGCCAGCGCACGCATCTGTCGGCCACCATGTGGCTAGGCCGAGGCTGCTGCGAGGTCGCTCGCGGAGCGACCTCGCAACTGGACATGGGTGATCGCGGCGACTCGTCGGCCCAACACCTCGGCCGTGCGCAGGTCGGAGGTTCCCGGGGTGACCTCCGGGCTCTCGTCGTTGTTGGACTGGGACATCGCCCCCAGCCAGCTGCCGAGGCGGTTGATGTCCTCGGGGCTGCCCTGCGAGGTGTTCCAGCCGCCGTACTCGGCCAGGCCGACCCAGATCATCCCGTGCTGCGCGGCGAAGAGTGCGATGTCGACGAGCGTGTGCAGTTTGTCACCGGACATGTTGCCGCTGTTGGTGAAGCCCGCCGCGATCTTGTCCTTCCAGCGGAGGTTGTCGCCCCACACCTGGCTGGTGGCCTCCACGAAGGTCCGGAACCCAGCGCTCGCGCCGCCCATGTAGGTCGGCGTCCCGAAGATGATCGCGTCGGCTTCCTGAAGCCGCTCCCACAACTCGTCGTTCAGCTCCGTGAGCGACACCAGCCGGACTTCGGTGTCGGGGACCTTTTCGGCACCCGCGGCGACGGCTTCCGCCTGCTTGGCGGTGTGCCCGTAACCGCTGTGGTACGCGACCACGATTCGAGCCTGCATGATCTCACCTCTCATGATCCTCAATGGAAAGCTGTATTAAAAGCTTTCTTCAAAGCTTGAAGTTACCGGCTCTGGCCGGAGCCGCGCAAGGGGAATGGGTGATCGGGAGCTAATTATCTTTATACTGAGCTATCGGCTCGGGTCGGCTCTGCAGGATGCGCGACGCCAGCGCTGCAGAAGGGGTGAAGCATGGTTGAACCCGATCACGTCGACGACATCATCGCGGCCTGGCACATCCAGATGCCCGGGGTCGCCGGCCTGCCCCTGGAACTCGCCAAGCGCAGCGCCCTGCTCACCGCGGCGTTCGACGGCGCCACCGCCGTCGAGCTGGAGAAGCTCGGGCTCACCCCCGCCGAGTACGGGGTGCTGGCCACACTGCGTCGCATCGGCGAGCCGTACCGCCTCAAGCCCACCGAGCTGACCCACGCCCTCCTGCTGTCCTCGGGCGGCATCAGTAACGTGCTCAAGCGCCTGGTAGCCGCCGGATACGTCATCCGCGAGGCTGCCGAGGACGACGGCCGCAGCACATGGGTGCGGCTCACCCCGCAGGGTGTCGAGATCGCCGAGGAAGCGGTCCGTACGACGACCGCCGCCCACGCCCGCATGGTCGAACGGATCCCCGAGCAGACCGCCCGCGCGCTCAGCGAGCATCTGCGCATCGCGCTCACCGCGATCGAGGACGGCTTCCTCATCCGCCGCTAATGGCCGTCACACAACCTCGGCCGGGTAACCGGTCCAGCTTCTGATCGGTGAGCCGTCGGCGAAGCTGGTCTTGAGCTGGGCTCGGCATTGCGGGGTGCCGGCGGTAACGACGGAGGAAACAACGTCAATGCAGGTCAGGGATCTTCTTCCACGCTGTGCCCGAAGGCCCTCGCGAAGGCTCGGGGCTTGAGCGGCAACCGAACGGTCAGTGGCGTTGGCGAGCCGTCAGGGCTCGGGTTACCGCCACTGGCCGTTTCGATGCGGGCGGTGTTGGGGATCTTGGGGTCTTGGCGTAGATAACGGCGGCCTGTTATCTGCCGCACCGCCGCTCACGAGCTGTGGGAACGCCCACGGGGCGGTGCGCGGAGAGACTCTGTTATCTGGCGAAGTGAAACCTGCTCTCCTCCCTCGAGCGATGGAGGGACGAATGGGTGGCGTCGGCGATGTCCCGGCAGGGTCGGGCGCAAGAACCTTGACGGCATGTTGCTGAAACTCATGACCGCTTTGGTCTTGATGACTGCCCCGGCGCGGGCAGTCGAGCCGCCGGCCCTGCAGGGGCTCGGCGCACTGGTCGACGAGCACGTCGCTGCGACGATGGCCGAGGAGAAGATCCCGGGTGTGGCCGTGACCGTGGTGGAAAGCGGCAAGCGGGTGGTGCACAAGGGGTATGGCTGGGCCGATGTAGAGCGGCGGGTCCCAGTGGATCCCGAGCGCACCCGGTTCCTCATCGGGTCGGAGACCAAGTTGTTCACCGCTCAGGCGGCCCTCCAGCTCGTCCGCGCGAGCAAGCTGGAGTTGAACGCCGACGTGAACACGTATCTGAAGACTTTCAAGATCGTGACACCTACCCGGGGCGTCCGGTCACGCTGCGGCACCTGCTCACGCACACGGCCGGGTTCGACGAGGACTATGTCGTGGGCAGCGGCGCGGACGTGCGGCCGCTGGGCGAGGCGCTGACCGCGCACCAGCCGGCGCGGCTGCGTGCGGCGGGTCGGCGTCCTTCGGCCCCGGGCCGGGCCGGCGCGGCTTCACCGTCGCGGTACGCCTGCCGGGAGCCGCCTTGTGACAATCCGCGTCGTGGTAGCCGACGACCATGAGCTCATGCGCGGCGGCTTCGCCCTGATCCTCGACACCCAGCCGGACATCACGGTCGTGGCCGAGGCCGGCGACGGCGCCCAAGCCGTCGAGGCGGTACGCACCCACGCCCCGACATCGCCCTGCTCGACATCAACATGCCCATCATGGACGGTATCCAGGCCGCCAGGACGATCTGCGCCGAGACCGACACCAAGGTCGTCATCTTGACTGTCTTCGACCAGGACGAGTACGTTTACGAGGCCCTGCACGCGGGAGCCAGCGGCTTCCTGCTGAAAGACGTGCGCCGCGACGACCTCGTCCACGCCGTCCGGGTCGTCATGGCCGGGGAATCGCTGCTGGCACCCGTCGTGACCAGAAAGCTGATCGACGACCTCGTCCGTCGCGATGCCCGCCCGCCGATCGAGGTGCCGGGAATGGACTCCCTGACCGGCCGGGAGCGGGAAACTCTCGCCTTGCTCGGCCAGGGCCTGTCCAACCCGGAGATCGCTGCGGCTTTGGTGGTCAGTGAGCACACCGTGAAAACCCATGTCAGCAACGTGCTGACCAAACTTGGCTTACGGGATCGCATCCAGGCGGTCATCTGCGCCTATGAGTCCGGTCTCGTCCAGCCGGGCCGCTGGCGTCGTTGAGGAGGCGTCCGTGGTCTGACGGGATGGCAATAGGGTCTGACTGCGACACCCCGCTTTTCGCGAATGCACCAGCCGTACCCTGGCCCCGCCCGATCAGCCGGCAACTCCGCGACAGGGCCGACGCCGTGGTTTTACAACAACACTGGGGTTGAGGAACGAGCGGACAGCCGCTGGCGCTGAGAGCGATCATGATGGATGGCTCGTGTTCCCATGCGTCGGACTCGGACGATCCGCCGGTCAGCCCTTGGCCTCAGTCGTCATCGGCACCGAGGGCTTCCCTCCGTCGTGTTCACGCAGCATGCGCAGAACAGGCCGGGGAGGGGTGTTGGCCTTTCTTTTTGCCCTTGGTGATGACGAGCCGGGAGGCGATGTCGCGCAGGCTCAGATTCTGCTCGCGCAAGTGCAGGGCCATGGACAGTATGGCGGCATCGGTGACGGCGGCACCGCCGATGTTCTTGCCGCGCCTGCTGCGCGGCCGCACTCACAGGCCGGTGTGGGTGTCGTCGTCGCGGGCGAAGTCGGGGAGTTCGTCGGACAGCAGATGTTCAGCACCGCCTTCCAGGAGCCGGGCCATCTCGGCGGAGCGGGGCTGCATGGTGTGCTCGTAGGTGCGGATGGCGTCGTCGATGGTGGGGGCGTCGGCGAGGGCGAGGGCGAGTTCGCTTGCGTCGAGCATGGCGAGGTTGACGCCGACGCCGAGCGGGGGCATGACGTGGGCGGCGTCGCCGAGGAGGGTGACGGTCGGGTTGTGCGCCCAGGTGTGGGGTGCGGGCAGGGCATAAATGGGGCGGTCGACGTAGGGGCCGTCGTTATCGCTGATCAGGCGGCGCAGGCTGGGGGACCAGTGCGCGTACTCCTCGAGGAGCAGGGCGCGGATGGCGTCGGTGTCGCCGATGGTCAGACCGTTCTGGTTGATCCATCCGGCGGGGGTGCGCCGGATGATGTAGACGCGGATGTGGTCGCCGCTGTTGCGCTGGGCGAACAGGCCGCGGTCACCGTCGGCTGCGGCGGCGCCGCCCTGGCCGACCAGGGCGGCGATGTCGGGGTGGCGGGCCTGGACGTCGGAGAACCAGGCCTCCAGGAAGCTCACCCCGCTGTGCTGGGGGACGGCCGGCGACACGGCGGGGCGGACTCGGGAGAAGGCGCCGTCAGCGCCGATGACCAGATCGGTCTCGACGGTGCCGCCGTCGGCGAAGTGCAGCAGCCGGGGGCCGTCGGCGGGCCCGCTGATCGTTGTGAGGGAGCGGCCCCACCGCACCGTTCCCGGCTTCAGGGAGTTCAACAGCAGGATGCGCAGCTGGCCGCGGTCGATCTCCGGCTTGAACAGCTCGCCGTCGCCGGGGATGTGGTGGAACAGAATCTGGCCGGCGGGGTTCATCTGGCGCATTTCCTGCCCCTCGGGGCGGGCCAGGTCGAAGAACGCCTCCAGCAGGCCGGCCTCGCGTAGCGCGACCTGGCCGTCGTCGGCACGCAGGTCCAGGGTGCCGCCCTGGTCACGGGCGTCCGGGCCGGCATCGCGGTCATAGACGGTGACCGCCAGGCCGTGCCGCTGCAGGATACGGGCGCAGGTCAGGCCACCCGGTCCGGCGCCGATGACGCTGATACGGGCGTGGTGGGGCGCGGGAGAGCTCATGGCTGGTTCCTTCCGATCAGTTGAGAGGCGGGGCCTTCGACAGGCAGGGCCGGGCGCTCACGTCCAGGCCTCGCAGGCAGGCCTGTGATCAACAAGGCCGGTGGTGAGCGGCGCGGCGCAATCTGAAAGGTGCGCCGGCCCGGGGCCTCGTGACGCTGATGAGACTAAGTACAAAAGTGCAATGAGTCAACTAAACAACTAATTTCACAATCTGCATGGTGCCACTATCGGGTATGCTTCATTCATGACCGTGTCTTCCGTCGGCCGCCGCGAGCGCAAGAAGGCGGCCACCCGGCAAGCGATCGCCGACGCAGCCCTGCGGCTCTTCCTGGAGCACGGCTATGACCAGGTGAGCATCCGCGACATCGCCGATGCCGCGGATGTGTCGACCACTACGGTGTTCAAGCACTTCACCGGAAAGGAAGCGCTGGTCTTCGACCAAGAGCAGGACCGCGAGGCACAGCTCATCGCCGTGATCCGGCAGCGCACGTCCGGCCAGAGCATCCTCGACGCCCTCCGCCAGCACGTCCTGGACACCTGGCCGCCGATCGAGACCCACCCCCAGCGAGCCGAGTTCACCCACCTGGTGGACTCCACACCCGAACTGCGTGCCTACGCCGGGCATATGTGGACCCGGCACACCGACGCCCTCGCCACGGCCATCGCCGACGAACTCGGCGCCGACCACGATGACCTCGCCTGTGCCACCCTCGCCCACTACGTCCTGGAAATCCCCACCCTCGCCCGTGGCCGCCAGGATCCCCGGGCCGCCGTCGAGATGATCTTCGATATCCTCACCCACGGCTGGCGGCCGCCCACCGCCCACTGACGGGCAGCATCACCACACGCCCACCGACCGCGCTCGCTGCGGGCGGGTGGTAGAGCTCGCCCTTCTTGCCGTGGCAGATCTTGCGGGCGAGGGCGTGGCGGTTCTCCAGGAGGCGTGGCGGTTCTCCCGGAGGTTGCGGATGCCCTTGATGTCGCGCCGGTGGGTCTCGTCGGTGTCGATGCAGGACAGGATGTGCGGGGGTTTGAAGATCCGTCCGGAGAAGGCGATCGCTCCGCCGAGGGCGGTGGGGTGGCCGGCGCGGCAGTGGTGTCAGCGGTCGAACAGATCGGCGGGGTATACGGTTTCGGACCGGTCCTTGGCGGTGTGCATGTTCCAGAGCAGGTCGGCCAGCTCGTGGGGGGAGGCCGGGGTGGCGGCCCAATCGGGGACGGGCGCGCCGGCCTCCCGGGCGGCCTGGATTCCGGCGTGGACGGCGCTGTCGGCGATCAGGGCTCCGATGTAGAGCTCGCCGACGTAGACACCCTTGCCTGCGACCTCGGCGTGCAGGGCCTGCAGGTAGTTACGCTGGGCGGCCAGAGCCGGCCCGGGTCCGCTCATGCCGGGCATGCCCTGCAGGGCGCTGGCTCCCGGCGCGGTCAGGACGGCCCCGTCGCCCTGGTGGAGCATGTGCGGCAGGAACTGCTGCACCAGCGCGACGAGGGTGTACAGGGTGATGGACATGAAGCCGCGGGCCTGGCGGGGGGTGAGGTCGGCGGCGGGGGTGAATCCGGGGTCGGCGGAGTTCGGCCCGTAGTAGAAAGCATCGAGGCCGCCGACCCCGGCGCGGATCCGCTCGGCCAGGTCGCCGATCGCGTCGGTGTCGGCCAGATCGGCGGTGACGACGTGGACCGCGACACCGTGAGGGGCAAGGTCCTTGGCCAGCAGTTCGAGGGGTTCCCGGCGCCGGGCGACCAAGGCGACGTCATAGCCCTCTCGCGCATAGCGGTGGGCGACGGCCTGGCCGAGTCCGGATCCTGCTCCGAACACGCCGATGGACTTGGACATAACACACCCCTGATATCTTGACTGGAGGGTCAACTACTCGACTATGGCCTTAAATTGACTGTGGCGTCAAATTGTGTGGGGTGGATCAAGTGAGTCCTGTGCCGGGCACGGCCAACTCCGGCGGCACCGCCGACACCTCCCCGGCGACCGGAGGGCGCCCAGACACCGCGGCGCCGAAGGACCAGGCGGCCACCGGGCCTCGTGCACTGCGCGCCGACGCGGCCCGCAACGTGGCGCAGATCCGAACGGCCGCGCTGTCGGCGTTCCGGGGACGCGGGCTCAACACCCCGCTGGAGGAGGTCGCCAGGGTCGCCGGGGTCAGCAAGGGAACCATCTACAACCGGTTCGGGGGACGGCAGGGCCTCATCGACGCCGTCATCGAGGAATTGGTCGCCGCCGAGATGTATCGGGCCATGGAGCGGGCCCGGCAGTGCGACGACCCGTGGGAGCGCCTGGCCACCTACATCGCCGACAGCCGTGACCTGCAATACCGGGAACCGGTCGCGATCGACGTACTGCTGAAGAGCCACCCCGAGTCCGAGGCACTCGTCAGGCTGTGCACGGCCGCCACCGACGCCGGCATCCAGCTGGTCCAGCAGGCACACGCCGCCGGCGTCCTGCGCGAGGACTTCACCGCCGACGACCTCTACTACGCCACCGTCGCCAACGGCCTGGCCCTGCGCGACTGGCCCAAACCCACCCGCGCCGACTACGACCGGCGCACCCGGCACTTTGTCGACAGTCTCCGCGCCCGCTGACCCGGACTCGCGCGATCATCGTGATCCTCCACGACGCCGGGGCGGTCGCGCTGCCGGTGATCGCCGCACTGAAGGCCGGGGGAGTCTAGCTCCGCGGGACGTCCTCGACGAACACGATCCCGTCGTCCACGACCAGGCCCATCATGCGGTCGCTCTCGATCGCGACCGTCCGGAAGCCCTCCTGTTCGACGAGCTGCTGGAAGAGCTCGTTCCGCAGGTCGAGCAGAATGTCCTCACCGTGGGTGGGCTCGCCCAGGGTGAGCAGCCGCGGCCGGGCCGGAAGCAACCCATGACGGTAGCGGCCTCGACGGCATGGGCGGTGCCCTCGATGCCAGCAATCGTGCCTTCAACGGTATCGTTGAACCTTATTTGAAACTTTTCCGCGATATCGGCAGGACCATGGGGCAAAACCTTCAAAACGGCGAACGGCTCAGGCCGGTGGACCTGGCGCGCGAGCACGGTCTGTCCACCCAGGCGATCAGGAACTACGAGGAGGCCGGCATCCTGCCCACCGCGGGTCGCACCATCCATGGCTATCGCACCTACACGCCGCTGCACGCGCAAGCCCTGCGCGCGTTCCTCGCCCTCGTGCCCGGACACGGCCACCAGACGGCCACGTCGATCATGCAGGCGATCAACCGGGACGCCATCGAGGACGCGCTGCGGCTCATCGACGAGAGCCACGCCCAGCTCCTCGACGACCGCCGCACCCTCCAGGCCGTCGAGGCCGCGCTCCGCGACCTGGCGCCCGTACCGCAGGAAGGCGGCGACACATTCATCGGCCCCCTGGCCAGAAGGCTCGGCATCCGCCCGGCCACCCTGCGCAAATGGGAGAACGCCGGCCTGGTCCAGCCGCGCCGGGACCCGCAGACGGGCTACCGGGTCTACAGCACGGCCGACGTACGCGACGCCCGGCTGGCCCACCAGCTCAGACGGGGCGGCTACCTGCTGGAACAGATCGCCCCGCTGATCGCCCAGGTCCGCTCCGCCGGAGGCGTCGCACCGCTGGAATCGACCCTGCGCGACTGGCGCGCCCGCCTGTCCGCCCGGGGCCGCGCCATGCTCACAGGCGCCGCCGCATTGGACGCCTATCTCGGCTGCCGGCCGGCTCCGCCCGGAGGCGGGCCGAGTGCCGCCCTATCAGGACCCCCATGAGGCGTGTCCCGGGACGTCAGCGGTTTCGGTGCTCCGCGCGCTTGGCGAGGAGGAGAAGAGCCACCGGGATGATGCCGAGCGGGAAGCCGGACGGTTCCAGGATCCATGCATTGACGAGGACCCATACGCCCAGCGCCCAGCCCAGGTAGGACGGGATCTTCTGACCGGTCCGGGCCATGTGTGAGATGAGGAGGCCGAGCAGGATCAGTGGCACGGCGAAACTGCCCGACAGGGACCAGAAGTCGCGTGCCGATGCGAGGACAGCCGGATCCTTGAGCGTGTCCGTGCCGTGCAGGCCGCCGCTGATCCAGTCACCCCACTGTGGCCAGGTCTTGATGCTGAAAAAAACGGTGTGCACAACACCTATGGCGGCAGAGATGCCCCCTGCCCAGACGCTCAGGGTTCGCGCCCGACCCGACTCACTCCGCGCCTTTACGGCACTGTCAGTTCCGATACTCATAGTTCCGTATGATGTCACCATGGAGTCTCCCAAGCAACCTCTGGGCCGTCCCCGAGACAGCCGCGTCGATGACGCCATCCGCGGCGCGGTTCGTGAGCTGATCGCGGAGGTGGGATACGCCGGGCTGACGGTGGACGCCGTCGCCGCCAGGGCCGGGGTGGGAAAGGCCGCGATCTACCGTCGGCACGCCTCCCGTGTCGAGCTGGTCTTCGCCGGCCTGGTCCACGACCGGGAGCCACACCCGCTGCCGGACACCGGATCGCTGCACGGAGATCTCACCGGTCTCGCCAACGTGATCGTCAAATCGTTCTCCGATCCGGTGGTCGCCGCCGCGATCCCGGGTCTGCTCGCCGACCTCAAACAGCACCCGGACACCGCCGAGCGGTTTCAGCGCACGTTCATCGCCATGGAACGTGGCCAGGTGTCCGGCATCCTGCAACGAGCCCTTGTCCGCGGTGAGCTGACGGTGGAAGCCGACCCCGTGCTGGTCCACGCGACCATGCTCGGCACCGTCTTCGCGTGGACCTTCTTGCTGGACCGGCAGCCGGGCCCGGAACTCGTGGAACGGATCGCCGCCCTCACCGCTGCCGGGCTGACCGGAGGCGGTCCCGGCCGACCGGTGGGCTGAGCGCGGCACCACCGCTTCCGGCGCACGTCCGCTCGACCACGCGAGGAGAATCGAAGCGTCCTCGGGGAAGACCACCCGGCACCGGCTCAACCGTCGCAGCTGACCGCCCTCTTCCGGGACAAGCTTGCCGCCATCGAGACGGTGGCGATGATCGGCTCAGGTGTGGCGAATGTCGGCACGTCACCCACCCCGCCTTGGTCGTAGTCATTCATTGACGCTCCTCTTTCAGGGGGTATAGGTGGCCACCGGCTCGCGCCGGCCCCTGGTGGACATCGCGAGCCGGTGGCGGGCAGCGTGCCTACGCACCGATGGAGATGCCGAACTCCGCTTCGATGATCTTGAACATGGGATCCCAGGTCTTCCATTCGGTGTTGGTATGGACGGCGATGGTGTGTTGGCCGTCGGGGGTGCCCACCGCGAAGAACCAGGATCCCCAGAGGCTGCCACCCACACCGCGCAGCGTCCGGCCACCCGTCGCCTGCTTGTCGAACTCGAACAGGCCGAGGCCGTATCGGGCGTGCGGCATCCAGTGACCACCCTCGGTGGAGACCGTGGTCCACATCTGCCGGTGCTGGGCAGGCGGCAGCAGGCCGCCGCTGGCCATCGCGTTGACGAAGCGGATCATGTCGCCGGTGGTGGAGACGACATCGCCGGCCGACCAGGCCAGGGAGGAGTTGAACTCGGTGACGTCCAGGGGCGGGAGGCTGGGCTCCTCGATCAGCGATTCCCAGTTCTCCGGGGTGACCGCCGCCAGGTCGGCGCCGTCCTTGTAGAACAGGTTCGAGTACGCGCGCGGGTGCGGATCGGGGTATCCCGTGTCCGTGGAGGGGCGCACGTAGGTGTGGGTCAGGCCGAGCGGCCGGATGACCCTGCGTTCGACCTCCTCGGCATAGCCGTTGCCGGTGACCTTTTCGATGATCGCCCCGGCGAGGTAGAAGCCGCCGTTGGCATACTCGAAGCGTTCGCCGGGCTCACCGACCGGCGGCTGAGACACCGCGACCCTCAGCAGCTCTTCGGTGGTGAATTCGTCGAAGCGATGCTTGCCGAACCCGGAGCGGGTGGCGTAGCGGTGGCTGATCTCCGGCGCCAGGCCGGTGGCGAACAGGCCACTGGTGTTGCTGAGCAGGTGCCTGATGGTGATCTTGTTGCCGTCGTAGCCGTTGACGTCCAGCGCGCCGGGCAGGTGTGCGTTCACCGTGTCGTCGAGGCTCAGTCGGCCCTCGGCCTCCAAGGCCAGAAGTACGGCGGCGGTGAAGGCCTTGCCGCTGCTGCCGGTGTGCATGTACTCCTCCGGCTGACGCGGGGAACCGGTCTGGACGTCGGCCACGCCGGCGGTGCCGAACCAGGTCCGGTCGCCGTCCTTGACATCGGCGACGATGCCGGGGATGCCGACCTCGGCCACTGCCCAGTCGAGCACCTGCTGCACTCTCTCGTTCGTTGCCATGTCACTGCCTTTCGGACGTTTCTTCCGTACGTCCTCCACGATGTCCAGCGGCTCTGACAGGCGTCTTACAACCCTCTTCCAGCCGGCACCGGCTTGATGTAAGGGGGTTATCAGGGTGATGGATGCGCATGGTGGCGGGCACGACTCGGTGCCGAGCTCTTCTCGGACCAGCTGTAACTCACCGGTGCTTGATCGGTTTCCTTGCCCGTTAGCCTGTTGGGCATGCGGATTGAGGTGCTGGGTCCGGTCCGGGCCTATGCCGACGACGGCGCGCCGATCGATCTCGGCGGCACCAAGGTTCGCGCGCTGCTGGCCAGGCTGGCACTGGCCGGAGGCGAAGTGGTATCGGTCGATTCGCTGCTCGACGGCCTGTGGGGGGAGCGCCCGTCCGGGGACACCGTCAACGCGTTGCATGCGCTGGTGCATCGGCTGCGCAGGGCCCTGGGTGGAGCCGGGGTCGTGGAGACCGTGGCCGGCGGGTACCGCCTGCACGTACGCACCGAGCACGTCGATGCGCTCCGGTTCGAGGAGCTGGCGAAGCGGGGCGGTCGCGAACTGGCCGCGGGCGCCGCGCAGCGGGCGGCCTCGCTGCTGCGCGATGCGCTGGCGATGTGGCGGGGAGACGCGCTGGCCGATGTGCGTGATATCCCTTTTGCCGGTACGGCTGGCGTGCGCCTGGACGAACTGCGCGTCGGGGCCGCCGAAGACCGCTTCGAAGCGGAGCTGCGGCTTGGGCACCATGGCGAGATCCTGGCCGATGTGGAGGCGGCGGCCGCGGACCATCCGCTGCGGGAACGGCTGGCCGGGCTGCGGATGCGGGCCTTGCATGCGGCGGGCCGCCAGTCCGATGCGCTGGCCGTGTTCGAGGAGGTCCGTGGCACGCTCGCTGAGGAGCTGGGCGTCGGCCCCTCCGCGGAACTGCGGAAGACGCACCTCGCCGTGTTACGGGGTGAGCTGGAGATCCCCGAGACGGAACAGGCTCGGCCGGAGGCGGTGCGAGGACGTCTGCCGGCCCAGCTGACCAGCTTCGTCGGCCGGGAGGAGGAGCTGAGGTTGCTGGCCGGGTTGCTGGAGACCTCCCGGCTGGTCACCGTTGTGGGGCCCGGAGGAGTGGGCAAGACCCGGCTGGCCGTGGAGGCGGCGAGCCGGCATCGGGCCCATCAGCGCGGCCGGGTCTGGCTCGTTTCCCTGGCCGGGGTGAACACGGCCGACGGGCTGCCGGAGGCGGTGCTGGGCACGCTCGGCGTCGCCGATGCCCAGCCGTCCGGCACGCCGCTGGAGCGGGTGGTCAATCTGCTCGCCGGTGGTGAAGGAGTGCTGGTGCTGGACAACTGCGAACAGATCTCCGGACCCGTCGCGGAGTTCGCCGGGCATCTGCTGGAGCGCCGGCCGTACCTGAGCATTCTGGCCACGAGCCGGGGACCGCTGGAAGTCATGGGTGAGGCGCTGTGCCGTCTGGGCCCGCTCGACCTGCCGCCGGCCCACGCCGGTCCCGTTCGCGCCCGCGAATCGGCCGCGGTGCTGCTGTTCCTCGATCGGGCGGCGGCCGTACAGCCCGGCTTCGCACTGGACGCGCCCGCGGCAGGGCCGGTGGTGGACATAGTGCGCCGGCTGGACGGGCTGCCGCTGGCCCTGGAGCTGGCCGCGGCGCGACTGCGGACCATGAGCGCCGACCAGATCGCCCGGCGGCTGGATGACCGCTTCCGGCTGCTCAGCACCGGCAACCGGACCGCCCAGCCCCGCCAGCAGACCCTCCATGCGGTCATCGAGTGGAGCTGGGATCTCCTCACCGATCAAGAACGGACGCTGGTCCGCCGAATGTCGATATTTCCGGCGAGAACCGGGGTTGCGGCGATTGAGGCGATCTGTTCGGATGAGACGCTTCCCCCGGGCGAGGTCATCTATCTACTGGACTCCCTGGTCGACAAGTCCATCGTGGAGCGGGCCGGCGACGGGTACCGGATGCTGGAAACCATCCGAGCCCATGCGGCGGAAAAGCTCCGGCTCACGGGGGAGCGCGAAGCCGTCCTGCGCAGGCTCACACGGCACTTCGCCGACCTGGCCGAGGAACACGAGCCGCTGCTGCGCTCGGACAAGCAAGTGGAGTCGCTGCGGCTGTTCCAGGCCGAGTACGACAACCTGATGCACGCCCTGCAAACGGCCATCGACGGCGGCGACGCCGAGACCGCGGCCCGGATTCTCGGGCCGCTGTACTGGTACTGGGTCATGCTCCGCTACGACGGTCGGGCCGATGCCTACGTGTCCAGGGTCCTGGAGTTCGGCGATGCGCTGCCTGCGGACGCCCGGGCCGCGTTCACCGCGATTCACCTGGTGGGCGGCGAAAAAAGACCGATCACCGACCCCGAGCGGCTGCGCGTGCTCATCGACGACTGCGCGCGCACGGGCGCGCTGCGGCGTTATCCGATGCTGCTGACGACGGCGCTGGTGATGGCGGCGATGCTCGGGCTGGATGAGCCGGTGGATCGGGAGATCGCCCGGGTGCGGAGCGGCTCGGACCGTTGGGCGATCGCCTGCACCTTCCTGATGGAATTTGTGCGGTGGCGCGAACGGGCCGACTGGGAGGGCTCCGCGACCGCGATGGCAGCGGCGCTGCACGCGTTCGAGGAGGCGGGCGACCGATGGTGGACGGCGAAGATGCTGTACGGCATGGCGCAGATCCACGCCATCGCCGGTGACCACGACCAGGCGATCACCGCCTACGAGCGCAGCATCGCGATCGCCACCGACCTCGGCACACAGGACGAGGTCTCAACCCGGCTCGGGCTCGCCACCGAACGCATGCGCGGCGGCGACCTGACCGGCGCCCGGCACGACATCGAAACCGCCGAACGAGCGGCCTGGGAGCGCGGTCAGCCCATGCTGGAGATCGAGGTCCTGGGCAGCCTGGCCGAGTTGTACCGCCGCTCCGGAGAGGTCGAACGCGCCGATCAAGAACTCGACCGGATGGAGACGCTCGCCCGCAAGCTGCCTCTGTCGGCAGAGACCGCCGACAATCAGCTGCTCCCCGCTCGGGTGGCCAACCTTCTCACCGCCGGGGACGCCGTACGCGCACGCGAACTGCTGCCCCGCGCCGTCCGGGCAGCGCAGGCGAACATGGACGCCCCCTCGGCCGCTCAACTCCTGGCCCGGCTGCTGTTCCTGGAGGGCGACCCGGCCGGCGCGGCCACCGCGTTCGGCCTGAGCCAGGCCATCCGCGGCACCTTCGACCACGGCGACGCCGAACTGCGCTCCCTTGCGGAGGTGCTCGCGGAACGGCTCGGCCGTACCGACTACGACACCGCCTACCAGCGGGGCGCCGACATGACACCACATGAGGCCACCGACCGGCTGACAAGGCTGCGCGTATAAGGCCGTGGGCGGGCATCGTTGTAGGCCAAGCAATCGCGATCTCCCGTCCAGCCCGAAGAGATCGTCGCCCTCGTCTGGTGCCCCTCGCCTCATCGAGCTCCTGGCGACGATCTGACCGGCGGCTCCTTCGCCAGGCCGCTCGTCGAAATGCCGAGTTGCTGAAGGGGGTGCCGGTAGTAATGAAGAAATTTCCAACGAAATACCGTCCGACCTGCGGCAACGGCCGCGTTTGACTGGGTGGTGATCACTGCCACTACCTTCGTTCCGATTTCGTCCGGTACGGCAGGTAGAGGTGGTGCGTTGTCCGAGAAGATGTTCTCCGAGGAGCAGCTGGAGCAGCTGCGCTCGTACCCGGAGATCACCAGCGATGAGTTGATCCGGTATTGGCCCCCACTCAGGTCCGCGTCATCAGCCGCAAAGTAGCTCTGAGTAACTGCTATTACTCTGTGTGGTGGCGAGCTTGGTCATCTCAGTGTCGGATTCGCCGTTGTCTCCTGCGCCGTTACTACCGGGACCCCGGCCCAGAGCCTTTCCCGGCCACGCGACTTTGTTGGAATGAACTGTTCCGTTCTGCTATAGTGGAATTGAACGTTCCGTTCCGAAGTTTCGAAGGAGTCCGCAATGACGATCCTGGTTACTGGAGCCACCGGCACCGTCGGCCGCCACGTGGTCGACACCCTCCTCCAGGCCGGCCAGCGGGTGCGCGCACTGACCAGGAACCCCGCCGCGGCGGGCCTGCCCGAGGGCGTCGAGGTCGTCGCGGGCGACCTGGCCGACCCCGCGACCCTCAACGCGGCCTTCGACGGTGTGACCGGCGTCCACCTCATCAACTTCTCCGGTGACGACTACACGCCCCTGCAGTCCGGCAAGGAGATCGTGGAGCTCGCCGTCCAGTCCGGCGTGCGCCGCGTCACCGTGCTGGGCGGCAGGGCCGACGGACCGCTGGAGCAGGCACTGGCGGCGAGCGACCTGGAATGGACGCTGCTCAACCCGGTCGAGTTCATGTCCAACACGCTGAAGTGGTGGGCGGAGACGATCCGCGCGGAGGGCGTGATCAGGGAACCGTTCGGCGGCCGGCTGAGCGCGATGATCCACGAGGCGGACATCGCCGCGGTCGCGGCCACCGTGCTGGTCGAGGGCGGGCACGGCGGCAAGACGTACACGCTGACCGGACCCGAGGCGATGACCACAACCGAGAAGGTGCGCATCCTCGGCGCCGCGGTCGGCAAGGAGATCGGGTTCGTCGAGCTCAGCGAAGAGCAGGCCCGAGCCAAGTGGCGCGGTGAGGGCATGGGTGACGAACTCGTCGAGTTCCTCATCGACGCGCTGGGAAACACACCCGAACTGGGCTACACCGTGGTCTCGACCGTGCGGGAGATCACCGGCCGGGCGCCGCGTACCTTCGCCCAGTGGGCGGCCGAGAACGCCGACGCCTTCCGCTAGATCTTCCAGGACCGCACGTCCGGATACCGGCCCCTCCAGCAGGGGCCGGTCCGGTCCGTTCAGGCGCGTGGCCGCAGCGGCTCGCCGTAGTTTTCTTACTTTTTGACAGGGCTGCGCGCGCGTGCGCGAGGGGCCGAACGTCCGCAGTAGTCCCGAAACCGTCCCGTATCGATGATCGGTACCGCTACCGTGACGCGCGTCGTCGCCGGTCACCTCGAAGGGCATGCTCGTGGGCACCATCCACCAGTTGAAGGTCACCCTGCGGGAGATCCACCCGCCGGTGTGGCGGCGGGTCCATGGGCCGTCGGAGGCGAGTCTGGCCGAGCTGCACGAGGTGATCCAGGTCGCGATGGGCTGGGAGCAACACCCCTACTACTGGGACCCCCGATCGGCGCTGAGGCGTTCGCCGAGCAGGCCGGCATGGGTGCGGCGATGAGCCGCGAGGACGCGCTGACAACTTCCTCGATCGTTGTCAGCGGATAGGCGGTGAGCTGTCAGCAGGGTTTCCGAGAGTAGAGCCATGACGAACAAGCACATTTCAGTCCTCATCTCCGGCGCCAGCATCGCAGGCCCCGCCCTTGCCTACTGGCTGGCCCGCTCCGGTGCCACGGTCACCGTTGTGGAGAAGGCCCCATTCCTCCGCACCGGCGGCCAGGCCATTGACTTCAAGGGCGAGACCCACCTGGAGCTCCTGCGCCGCATGGGCATCCTGGAGGAGATCAAGCGCCGCCAGACCGGGGGCACCGACCAGACGGTCATCGACTCGTACGGCAAGCGGATCACGGTCATGCCGGGCTGGTTCACCGGTGGCGACTTGGAGATTCTCCGCGGCGACCTGGCGGAGATCCTCTACGAGCGCACTCGTGACACGTGCCAGTACATCTTCGGCGACTCGATCACCTCGCTGACCGATACCGCCTCGGGCGTCCACGTGACGTTCGAAAAGGGTGCGCCCCGGACCTTCAACGTGGTCGTCGGCGCGGACGGCATCCACTCCAACGTGCGCCGCCTGGCCTTCGGCCCGGAGTCGGACTACGTCAAGAACATGGGCCACTACTACGCGCTGGTGGACATGGAGCGTGTCGTGGACGAACCGGTGATGTACAACGAGCCGGGCAGGCTCGTCTCTATCGGCGGTCCCAAGGCACCCGCCTTCTTCTGCTTCGCCTCGCCTGAGCTGACCTACGACCGTTACTCAGTGGCGGAGCAGAAGCAGATCCTGATCGACGCCTACCGCGGTATGGGCTGGCGGACACCCGAGATCCTGGCCAAGATGGCCTGGGCCAAGGACGTCTACATCGACACCATCGCCCAGGTCGCACTCGAGCGCTTCTCGAAGGGCCGGATCGTGCTGCTTGGCGACGCCGCCGCAGCCAACACCCTCGGCGGCGTCGGCACCGGCCTGGCCCTGGTCGCCGCCTATGTGCTGGCGGGCGAGCTCAGTCAGGCCGACTACGGCACAGCCTTCGAGCGCTATGAGGAGACCGTCCGCCCGTTCATCAAGGCCGCCGACAGCAACAACGCCGGCCCCTTCCTGGCACCGCGCACCCGCAAGGGCATCTGGCTGCGCAACCAGCTGTTCAAGCGGCGCTTCCTGCTCAGCTCGATGGCCAAGATGGGGGAGAAGATGGCCGGCGGCCACTTTGAGCTGCCCGACTACACCTCCTTGAGCTAGCCAGCGTCCACCACGAAGTCGGCTCCCTTCGTCTCCCCCGAGCGCGCGGCAGCAGGCCGAACTGGTACGCATGATTTCGTCGATGAGTAGCGGATCTGGCTCAAAGTCCGTGACGCGGTGACGGTGCGCGATGATCGTTAAGTTGTGAGGAGCACTCGTTTGCGAAGGAGTGGGAAGCTCGCGCGGCCGAACATTTGGCGTTTGAGCATCTTGACGCGGTTGACGTGGCCTTCCACCGGGCCGGAGTTCCAGGGCAGGGTCAGGCCTGCGGTCACGGCGTCGAGGTCGCGCTCGAGGCCGTTTGCGAAGGCGTGAAGCGCGGGCAGGCCTTCGGCTTTCGCCGCGATGAGCCAGCCGGGAAGGTCGTGGCCTCGGCGTTGGGTGAGCATGACGGCGAAGGAGCGGACGTGCGTGATGAGCGCGGCCAGTTCTGGGCAGCGGTCCAGGACGGTCTTGAGCTGGAGTTGGTGGGCTTCTTCGAGCGGCCGGGGCGGGTGGTGAGCCAGGAAAGCCCACCCGGGTACGGAGAGATCCGCCCGGTGACCCGGGCGGATCTCTCCGCGACGATCCTTGAGGCTCAGCTGAGCGCCCTGCGCCTGACGGCGGCAAGGCCGGCCGCAATGAGGACGGCGGTAACGCTTGTCATGATCGCGATGGCTGTGGCCGTGAAGGGCTCCCCGGAGATGACCATGGGCAGGTTGGGGTAGGGCACGGCGTACTTGGCGATCCAGTAGTCGATGCCGAGGATCGGGCCGAGCACCTCGCCGAAGAGGTTGACGAACAGGAAGGCCGCCCAGGAGATCGCGGTCGCGGCGCGGGGGAGCAGGCCGAAGGCCAGGACGCCGATCCCGGCCAGGGTCCAGGTGGCGGGCACCTGTACCAGGGTGCCGACGAGGACCTTGCCGGGCGCGCCCGCCACCAGGCCCATGGTCAGCCCTGCGGCGGCGAGGATCAGGGCGCTTCCGGCCAGGGCGAAGAGCAGGTGGCCGGTGACCCAGCGCACGCGGGAGACCGGGGTGGACAGGAGCAGTTCGGCGCGGCCGGTGATCTCCTCGTTGCGCAGCCGCAGCAAGACCAGCAGCGGGTAGAGGGCCGAGACGTAGCCGAGGCTGAGCGCGATCAGCCACAGGTAGGCGTCGGTCATGGTGGCCTCGGGCGAGGCGGTGTAGCGGCGGAAGAACTCCTCCACGGCGGCACCCTGCCGGGCGACCTCCTCGATGGAGGTGGCCAGGGCGCCCAGGACCAGCCCGGCGATCGCGTATCCGGCGATCCAGCCGCCGAGCAGGCCCTTCTGCAGCCGCCATGCCAGGCGCAGCGGGCTGCGCAGCCGGTCGGAGGCGGCCGGGCCGGGACGTTCGGGGATCAGGCCGTGGCCCAGGTCGCGCCGGGTGAGCAGCCGGTAGGCCAGCGCGAGGGCCGCGGCGGTGAAGACGAGGCTGAGCAGCAGCACAGCCACGTTGTTGTCCCCGTACGGCCGTACCAGGTGCGACCAGCCTTGCGGTGAGAGCCACTTCAGAGCGGCCAGGCCGCTGCCGTCAGCGACGAAGCGCAGCACATAGCTGAGGCCCAGGCCGAGTGCGGCCAGGCCGATCGCAGTGCGGGCGCTCTGGGTGAGCTGGGCGGCCACCGCGCCCATGCCGGCGAAGACCAGGCCGGCGGCGATGATCGCGGCGCCGAAGGCCAGCGACCCGGCTGCGTCGGCGCCGGTCGCGGTCATGGCGGCGGCGGTGAGCAGCCCGGCCAGGACGGCCGAGCCGCAGGTGACGGCGATCGCGGCGGTCAGCGGCGCCAGACGGCCGACCACGCCGGCGCCGACCAGTTCGGCGCGGCCGGACTCCTCCTCGCCCCGGCTGTGCCGGACGACGGTGAGGATCATGATCAGTCCGAGGATGGTGTAGATGGCGTCGGCGTTCTTCCAGACCGCCATGCCAGCCAGGGTGGGGGAGGGGATCTCGCCGGCGAACGCGGTCAGTGCATGGTTCGCGGCCATCTCGCGGGCGAACGCGGCGATGTCGGGAATGCCGGTGGCGTACCGCTGGACCTGCCCGGCCGCGAGCGCGACGAGCAGCAGCAGCCAGAGCGGGACGATGAAGCGCTCACGCTTGAGTGCGAGCTTGGTCAGAGTCCAGGTGCCGTTCATCGCTCCGCCTTCTCGCTCTCGTAGTGGCGCAGGAACAGGTCTTCCAGCGAGGGCGGGGTACAGGTCAGGTCGCGTACGCCCACCCTGATCAGCTCGGCCAGCGCCGCGTCCAGCCGGGTGCGGTCCACCTCGAAGGAGATCCGGTTTCCCTCGATGCGCACCGCGTGCAGGTCCGGCATCCGGGCCAGCCCCTCGGCTGGGGAAGCCAGCTCGGCGGTGACCTGGCTGCGGGCCAGGCCGCGTAGCTGGGACAGGGGGCCGGCCTCGACCGTCCGGCCCCGGCGGATGATCGTGACGCGGTCGCAAAGCGCCTCGACCTCCGACAGGATGTGGCTGGACAGCAGCACAGTCCGGCCGCGGGCCTTCTCCTCGGCCACGCACTGCTGGAAGACCGCCTCCATCAGCGGGTCCAGGCCGGAGGTGGGCTCGTCCAGGATGAGCAGGTCGGCGTCGGACGCGAACGCCGCCACCAGCGCCACCTTCTGCCGGTTGCCCTTGGAGTAGGCCTTGGCCTTCTTGCGCGGATCCAGCTCGAACCGCTCCAACAGTTCCGCCCGCCGGGCCCGGTCCAGGCCGCCGCGCAGCCGGCCGAGCAGGTCGATCACCTCGCCGCCGGTCAGGCCCGGCCACAGGCTCACATCGCCCGGCACGTACGCCAGCCGCCGGTGCAGCTCGGCCGCCTCGCGCCACGGGTCGCCGTCCAGCAACGTCGCCCGGCCGGCGTCGGCCCGCAGCAGGCCCAGCAGGGTCCTGATGGTGGTCGACTTCCCGGCCCCGTTCGGGCCGAGGAAGCCGTGCACCTCCCCGGCTCGTACGGTCAGGTCCAGACCGTCCAGGGCCCGGGCCCGGCCAAAGGACTTGACCAGTCCCTCCACTTCGATGGCCAGTTCCATGGCCGCCACACTCCTCGTCTTGTTCCCTTTGGTGCTGGTTAAGACGGTAAAAGCGGCGATCATCCGACGGTATCGGGCATGTTCCCCTATTCGAGACTCAGGCGGGCCAGCTCCGTCCGGGTGGAGACGCCCAGCTTGGGGAAGGCGCGATAGAGGTGGTGGCCGACGGTCTTGGGGCTGAGGAACAACCGCGCGGCGATCTCCTTGTTCGTCGCGCCGGTCGCCGCGAGCCGTACCACCTGCAGTTCCTGCGGGGTGAGCTGGGCAGCCGCGTCCGCCGCGGCGGGGGCAGAGCTCTCACCGGCCGCGCGCAGCTCGGCGCGGGCGTGCTCGGCCCAGGGAGCCGCGCCGAGCCGCTCGAACCGCTCCAGCGCCTCACGCAGGTGCATACGGGCCTCGGCTTTGTGACGCTCGCGGCGCAGCCACTCCCCGTACAGCAGCTCGGTGCGAGCCCTCTCGAACGGCCGGGCCTCGCCCTGCAACTCCAGCGCCCGTGCGTACAACGTGCCGTCCGCGGTCACCAGCGCGCGGCAGCGCAGCACGAGCCCGTCCTCCCAGGGCAGGCGGGCGGCGGCCGCCCACTGCTCCAGCCGGGCCAGCGGCTCGGCGGCGCGTTCCGGGCGGCCGAGCCGCACGGCCGCCTCCACCTGGTCGGCCGCGAAGTGCACGCCGGGTCCCACGTGCCGGATCGGGCCGCGGGTGGCCGTCTCCAGCCGGTCCAGCGCCGCCTCGTAGCGGCCACGGCCGAGGTCGAGCAGCGCCAGCGCCCACTCACACCACGCGGCCACGAGCGCGTTGGCGTGCGCGGGGAAACGCCGCAGGCTCTGCTCGGCGGGACGCGTGCCGCGCTCGTCACCGCGGACGGCGGCCACGTACGCCAGCAGCGCCTCGGCGTGGGCCACGCGGCTGGGCTGGCCGGTGTCCTCGGCGATGCGCAGTGCCTCGCCGGCGGACTGGATCGCGTCGCGATGACGGCCGAGGTTGACCTCGGCGGTCGCCAGCGTGCACAGCACCGCCGGCAGCCAGCCGACGGCCCCGCTCGCGCGGCGCTCCTCCGCCAGGTCCGCCATGATGTCGCGGGTGTCGTCGTAGTCGCCGGTCAGCAGCGCCTGCAGCGCCACGTTGAGCCGCAGCCCCGGCGGCCCGCTCCTGCCCTGTGCGACGTGCTCGCGTAGCAGCGCCACCCCGTCGGCCGCCTCGGCCGCGTCGTCGGAGTACAACTTCAGCGCCCCACCGATGGAGTCGACGAGCTTGCCCCTGAACGGATCCGGCGGCAGCGTTTCGAGTATCCGGTGGGCCTGCGCCACCCGTACGGGGTCGCCGGCCGACCAGGACGCCCGCGACGCGTCCGCCAGCATCGACGCGGCGGCGTCCGGGTCGAGCGGCGCGACCTGGCGGGCCGCCGCGACCAGCACCTCGTGCACCGTGCGCAACGAGCCGTGCTCGAACTCCACCTGGGCCCGCACGGTCGCGACGCGCGCCAGCACCCGGGCGTCGTCGGCGAGCCGGAGCGCCTGACCGGCCAGGTGCCGGGCGCGATCGGGCAGCCCCGCGTCCACGGCGATCTCCGCAGCCAGCGCCAGCCGCCGCGCCCGTTCCGCCTCTCCGGAGGTGAGCCGGACGGCCCGTTCCAGCGCCGCGACGGCCGTGGCATGCCCGGAACGCCCGCGGGCCCGCAGGGCAGCCGCCTCCAGGTCCGCCGCCACCTCATCGTCCGGTCCTGTGGCCGCCGCCGCCCGGTGCCAGGCCGCCCGGTCGGGGTCGCCGACCAGCGCGTCCGCCAGCGCGGCGTGCGCGGCCAGCCGGTCGGTGAACGGCGCGCCCCGGTAGACGGCCGTACGGATCAGCGGGTGGCGGAAGGCGACCGTCTGCTCCTCCACGGCGATCAGCCCCTCGCCCTCGGCCGCCGCCAGCGCGTCGGCCGTCAACCCGAGACCGGCCATGGCGCGCAGCGTGGCCGCCAGCGCGCCACTCTCCTCCGCCGCCGCGACCAGCAGCGCCGTACGGGCCGGCGCGGGCAGCTTGGCGATGCGCCGCTGATAGGCGTCCTGCAGGCGGTGCGGCAGCGGGAGGTGCCCCGAATCGCCGTCGTCGGTCTTGGGCAGTTCGAGCAGGGCAAGCGGATTGCCGTCGGCCTCGGCCAGCACCCGGTCGCGGACGTGGGCGGGCAGGTCGGGAGCGTGCTCGGCCAGCAGCGCCCGCGCAGCCATCGGGTCCAGCCGCTTGAGCGCCAGTTCGGGCACGCCCGGCAGAGCGGCACCCTCTCGCGCCGCGAACAGCAGGAACACCCCCTCGGCCGCCAGTCGGCGGGCGGCGAACGCCAGCGCCTCGGCCGACGGCCGGTCCAGCCACTGGGCGTCGTCCACCAGGCACAGCACGGGCCCGTCCGCGGACAGCTCCGCCAGCAGCGACACTGTGGCCAGGCCGACCAGGAAACGGTTGTCGCCCCCCGGCGCGGCCAGCCCCAGCGCCGCCCGCAACGCCTCCGCCTGAGGGCCGGGAATGCCGGGCAGGTGCCCCATCGCGCCGGACAGCATGGACTGCAACGCCGCGAACGGCAGCTCCGCCTCGCTCTCCACGCCCGTGCAGCTCAACACCCGGAACTCCTGGTTCGAGCCCGCCCACCGCAGCAGCGCCGACTTGCCGCCGCCCGGCTCACCCATGACCACGACGGCGCCGCCCCGGCCAGCGGCGGCCTCCGCCAGGAGCCGGCCGAGTTCCCGCTGCTCCCGCTCCCGCCCATACAACATCAGGCACTCCTCGCACTCACAGGCCTGGTGATCTCAACGCCGGGCAGCATACGCGTCCCAGCGGTCGGCGCAGCGTTCGCGTTACTGCTTCCCTCACCGCGAGGATGATCGCCGCTTCTCGTTCCGCGTCAGGATCGTTCGACCTCGGCTCCACCGGCTGGCATCGCCGTCTTGACCCCGCTCCTCCCAGCGGCGGGAGCAAGCGTTGTCATGAAAGGGCAGGAAGGGTCAGTCGGCGCGATCAACAAGCCCCCCGTCGAGCAGGCACTGGCCGGCCCCGCGCTCGCCGACGATGCCGCAGCCCGCGTCGAGGCTCTCATCCGGACCCTGCTGGAGTACTCACCGCACCGGTGGCCACGCATGTCGGTGACCAAGACGGGGTGGCTGACGCCGAGGCCGAGCAGGAACCGCCCGGGGAATGCCTCCGCAAGGGTGCGCTGTCCGGCTGCGGCGGTGATCGCGTCGCGGGCGTAGATGCTGGCGGTACCGGTGGCGATGACCGTCTGACGGGTCGCCGACAGCAGCAGGGCGGGCCTGGGCCATGGCCTCGCGGCCGGCCGTCTCGGGAAACCACAGGGCCGGATAGCCGAGGTCCTCGATGACGGCGGCGGCTTGGCGCAGTGCGGGGCGGGGTGGCGATCCATCTCGCCCGCCCAGATGCCGACCCGTCCGAAGGTGGGCGCGCTCATCGGTCCTGCTTGGCGGTGTCCTGAGCGGTCAGGAAACCGGCGATCTGAGCGGCTCCGGTTCGCTCCAGCCAGGTGCGCAGGTCCATCAGGCCGGGGTTCAGCGCGCGGGTGAAGGCGACGTCGGCGCGGTAGCCACGTTCGTTGAGCCAGGCATAGGCGAAGGCGAACTCCTCGCCGATCTGCGCGAGCGTCTCGATCGGGATCTGGACGTACGGCAGCGGCCGGCCGATGGCCTCGGAGATGGCGGCGGCGATCTGCACCGGGGTCAGTTCGTCCCCGGCCAGGTCGACCGCGCGCCCGATCCACTCGCCCGGCTGAGCGAAGGCCAGGGCGGCGAAGACGCCGACGTCGTCGACGGCCATGATCTGCTGCGGCACGTCGGCGGCGAACGCGGTCGCCACGGTGCCGTCGTGCAGGTGGTAGGCGCCGGTGTAGTTCTCCATGAACGAGACCGGGCGCAGGAAGGTCGCGGGCAGGCCCAGCCGGGTGATGTGCTGTTCGATCCGCCATTTGTTGATCGTGTTCTGCGGCAGCTTCTCGGTGTTGTGGCGGCCGGCGCCGGCGAGGGAGGCGTAGACCAGGTGCCGTACGCCGGCGGCGTGTGCCGCGTCGGCGACGTTACAGCCCCAGCGGACCTCGTCCTCGGCGGAAAAGCCGACCGGGGTGCCCGGGGAGCCGACGGTGGGCTGCACGCTGAACAGGCCGTAGGCGCCGTCGGCCGCAGCGGTGAGCGAGGCGACGTCGTCCATCTCGGCGTTGACGAGTTCGGCGCCCGTCTGCGCCAGCGTTCGGGCCGCGAGGGCGTCCGGATTGCGCGTCACCGCTCGCACCCGCCAGCCGTCGGCGAGCAGATGCGCCGTCACGGCCCGGCCCTGAAGGCCGGTCGCTCCCACCACCACGATGGTCTTCACGATGTTTCTCCAGTCGGTAGAGGCATGTAGAGGCATCCCACATAAGTGGGGTGGCACTCCGTTTCTGGGTGAGTACAATATGGAGGGCCACCCCGGTTCCGCAAGTTCGTCGGAGATCACATGCCGCAGGACAGTCGAACGACATCGCACGCGCGGCCGATGCGCGCGGATGCGCGGCGCAACTACGACCGCATCCTGGCCGCGGCCGCCGAGGCCGTCGCCGAGCATGGAGCCGAGGCCTCCCTGGAGGAGATCGCCCGGCGCGCGGGCGTCGGCTCGGCCACGCTGCATCGGCACTTCCCCTCGCGGCAGCAACTGCTGGAGGCTGTCTTCCGGGACAAGGTCGAGGCCCTGTGCGCCACCGCCGGCGACCTGGCCGCCGACGCTGATCCCGGACCTGCGCTGATGACCTGGCTTCGAGCCGTCGCCAGGCATGCCGTGTCGAACCGAGGCCTGGCCGCCTCGCTGATGCGCGGCGCCCAAGACGGTGATCCCACGCTGGGCGCCACCTGTCACACGATGATCACCAACGCCGGAGCAGACCTGCTGGCCCGCGCCCGTCGCGCGAACGCCGCACGAACCGACGTCTCAATCGCGGACCTGCTCAAACTCGTCAACGCCATCTGCCTGGCCGTCGAGCAGGAACCCGACGGCGCGGCCCAGGCCGACCGGCTGCTCACCCTTGCGCTGACCGGAGTGCACCCCGCAGGGAAAACAGCGGGGTGAGAGATGTGACACAGAATGCGAATTATCTGTCACGCCGGCCTTGCCGAGGCGGCAGACGCCCAGCCCGCCGCTCACGGCCGCCGAGGCGACTCGACCACGTACGACTCGGCGAAGAGACCTTCGCGCCCATCATCGCCGAAGCAGACCTCACCCATCGGCACCGCGCCCGCTGATCTGCGACTACAGCAGTCCGCGGCTCCTTTCTGGCGCATTCCGGTCGCCCCCGTTTCAAGCCCCTGGTAGATCCGATGGGATGAGCGAGAACAGGACAAGGTCGACCCGGCCGGCATGCGTGAAGCCGACGTTCCGCATGATGCCTTCACGCTGCAGACCGGCCTTGAGCGCCGTCTTCTGAGAAGCGACATTCCCGGTGGCGGCCTTGAGCTCCAAGCGCTGAAAGCCCTGATCAACCAGCAGCCAGTATCCGACGGCGCGGGTGGCGGCTGCTGCGATCCCATACCCACGTGCCCACGGGGCGACCCAGTAGCCGATCTCACTGATCCGCCCTCGCCAGTCGGTCTTCTTCAGCCCGGCCGTGCCCAGAAAACGGCCGCCGGTAGCGTCGGTGATCGCGAAATGGATGCCGTCACCGGACTCACGTAAGGCGCCTGTGGTTTTCGTGCACCATGTGGCCGAGTCGTCGAGCGTGTAGGGCCGGGGCAACGGAAGCCACCGCTGGATCAGCTCGTCGGCACAGGCGGCCTGGTTGTCCAAGACATCGCCGCTGGTGAACGGACGAAGGATGAGCGACTCCGCAGACAGGACGGTTTCAGGGAAAATGCCGGTCACCGGCTCGCCTCCGATCGCTGTTGATCATCACGGCGTCCGTTGACGGTAGCAGACCCGCACCTTGTCGGACCACGGCTTTTCAGGGCGGGAGAAAGGCCGCGAACTCGGCGTAGACCTCGCGTTCCTGCGGGCGATGGTCCAGACAGCCGAGCATCCGGTTGAAGGTGTTGTGCAGCGCGCTGGAGTGCCGGTCGCCGTCGCTGCGACGGCGGTCACAGTGCGCCCGAGGGCCGGGCATTCGCGGGGAGGCGAAGACCCACATGTAGCCGGCGGCCAGACACTGGTTTTTCACCTTGCGGTGGTGAACCGTCAGGCTCATGCCGGAGGCCCGGGTGATCGGTGCCGATCCGGCGTAGACGTTCAACGATCGGGCGTCGGCGAAGCGGGTGCTCAAGCAGCGGCTCATCGGCTGGGAGCCGATCGCCCGCCACTACGACCAGATGATCACGTACGCGACCGAGCCATGCCTGAGCGTCGCCGATCTCGGCCCGACCCGGCGGCCCGGTCTTCCCGTCGGCTGAACTGGATGATGTGCTCAGCTCCGCCAACGGGGCGTGCGTGCCTGCGGCCATGAGGGGAGCTCTCAACTTTTCACCGTGGCCACCAGCCCCTGGATCAGCGTGTCCAGAGCCTGCTCGAAGTCCGCCGCCGGATCCACGCCGCCTTCCGTGGTCCAGCCCAGCAACCTGCTGAAGTGCGGCAGCTGCGCCGGGTCGAGTCGGCGGATGTAGACCCCGACTTGCTCCTCGCCCGCGTGCACTCCGGGTGCTCCGCTGAACCCGCCCGTCGACAGCAGCAGAGCTCCGAACAGCAGCCCGTTCACCGCCCCGAGCGCCCGCCAGGCGCCCAACTCGTCGAAACCCGCCTCGAACAGCGCCCCCACCAGGCCGTCCAGAGCCCCTATCACCTGCGGCGACGTCGGGTTGGACCGATCGGTGGCCAGCGCCAGCGGCACCACGGGATGACGGCTGAAGACCCGATACATGTTCAGCACCGCCACCCGCACCCGCGCCGGCCATGGCAGCACCGGGTCGGGCGGCTCAACCTGCTCGAACACGCGCTCCACGATGCCGTCGATGAGATCCGCCTTGTTGGAGACGTGGTTGTAGAGAGACATCGCCTCGACGCCGAGCGTCTTGGCCAGGCGCCGCATGGACAGGGCTTCCAGACCCTCCCTGTCGGCCAGTTCCAGGGCCGCGTCCAGGACCTTCTCTCTGTTCAACGGCTCGCGCCGTGCCATCAAGCCATCCTTCCTCCAGATCGTTTGACAAAGCTTACGGTGTACGTGTTCTACTTACGGCGTAAGTGTACGCCGTAAGTAGGGAGAAACGGAATGATCGACGTGATCGTCGTGGGCGGCGGGCCGGTCGGCCTGCTGCTGGCCTGTGAGCTGACACTGGCCGGGGCGGATGTGCTGGTCCTGGAGGCGGCCTCGGGCGAGGAACGCAGGACACGCAGCCTCGGCCTGCGCTCGCTCAACGCGCGCACCCTGCAATCGCTGGCCCTGCGTGGCCTGACCGGACCGCTGGCTGAGGCGCAGCAAGCGATCTTCGAGGAGCTGGGCCGGCGGCGCGGGCCCGGCGACGACGTGACAGGCTCTCTGCCCGCCCAGGCCGACGTCGTCGCCCTCATGACCGAGGTCGTTCAGAAGGGCATGATCAGAGGGCACTTCAGCGGGCTGCCGCTACTGGAACCGGGCGGTGGCGCCGACTACCTCATGCTCAAGCAGCACCAGCTCGAAAGCGTGCTCGCTGCGCGGGCCGCCGAGCTCGGGGTCGCGGTCCGCCAGGGATGCCGGGTGACGGACGTGGCACAGGACGAGTCGGGTGTCGCCGCCACGCTCGCCGACGGGTCGCTGGTGCGCGGGATGTACCTCGTCGGATGCGACGGCGGGCGGAGTGTGGTGCGCAAGAGATCCGGATTCGCCTTCTCCGGCACGCCCGCCACCATGACCGGACGGACCGCGGTGGCCGAGCTGGCCGACCCCGGTGCCCTCGCCTCATCCTTGCGCGGCCCCGGTGGGCTGGTGAACCTGTCGCTCGTGCCGGGGGAGATCGCCACCATCGAGTTCGACGGCGGACCGGACGAGCGGGACGCGCCGATGACGGCGCAGGAACTGCAGGAGAGCCTGCGACGTGTGACCGGCACGGACGTGGTCGTCACCCGGCTGGAGACCGGGATCCGCTACAGCGACAACACCCGGCATGTCGACACCTACCGCAAGGGCAGGATCCTGCTGGCCGGAGACGCCGCGCACGTCCACTCGCCCATCGGCGGCCAAGGGCTCAATCTCGGCCTGCAGGACGCGGTCAACCTGGGATGGAAACTCGCCCTGGTGGCGCGCGGGCTGGTCCCCGACCGCCTGCTCGACACCTACACCGCCGAGCGGCACCCGGTGGCCGCCCGTGTACTGCGCAACACCCGGGCGCAGGTGGCGCTCATGCGGCCGGGAGCACAGGTGGACGCGTTGCGCGAGGTGCTGGCCGAAGTACTGGAGCTGCCGGACGCCCGGCGGCACTTCTCGGCGATGGTCGAGGGCACGGATGTGGACTACGCGCCCGACGTCTCCGAGCCCCTGGTCGGCCGCTTCGTCCCGCCGCTGGGAGAGATGGCGCCGGTGCAACCGTCGGGCGGGCGGACGGAGGGCGCCGCGTTCCCGGCAGGCGGGCTGCTTGCGGACGGCCGGGGACTACTCGTCGGACCACTCGGTCGGGACCGGCTCGACGAGGCGGCGGCAGGGTACGGGGACCGGGTGCGGGTGGCCGCCGCCGAGGCCGCGCCGGGCGAAGACGTCCTGCTGGTGCGGCCCGACGGGTACGTGGCCTGGGCGGGCGGGCGTGACGGCCTCGGCGAGGCGCTGGCCACCTGGTTCGGCCCGGTGAGGTCCGGCGGCTACGCGCCGTCAAGGCCCACCCGTCACCCCGGGACCGTTACATCGTCTTGATCTCCTACGTCGACAGAGTCGTCACGCCCAAGCTATTCACCACCGGCCGACCAGCGGGGGCACGATCTTTGCGCAGGGCTCAGGGCTCGGTAGCTGTGAGTGCTCACCCGCTGGCGGCTGTCAGGACGAGTCTGCCGGAGCGGCGGACCCGTTAAAAGTGATTAGTAGCTGTGCGTGATGTTGGTGTCTGTTCGTGTTCTCATAAATGATCGGTTGTGAGAGTTCTGCGATGGGCCGCGCAGCGGGCGGGTTCGTGCAGGCCGCCATTCTCAGGGGATGGAGCCGGCCCCGGAAGAAGCCGCCGCGGAGGTCGAACGGCACGACTGCCCGACCTGTGAAGCGCCGGCGCCGAACCCTTGCCGGACGCGTGGCGGGAAGGTCGCGGCGAAGTACCACGCGGCCCGGTTCATCTTGGTGCCGTCGCTGCGGGAGCGTGGCGTGCCGATCCCCGAGATCGCCCGCAAGCTGATCATCAAGACCGGCAAGAACGCCGGGAAGAACCCCTCGGTCGCCTCGCTGTACCGGGCGCTGGCCGACGCGGACGTCGACGCTGACGCCTAGGCCAGGAGCTGTTCCGGCTGTCCCGTACCGGGATAGACCACCCTGCGCAGGTCGTAACGCTCCCGCAGGTCCTCTATTGGGGTGCCGGTAAAAATCGTGTCACCAGCCCCAGTGCGCCACGAAGCGCTGATCTGTCCATGCGGAGGTGCAAGACCACCGCCGCTCTGCCGTCGTGGTGGCGGAGCAAAGCTGGAGGCAGTCCAACCCTGGAGTCGCCGGGGAGGGCGGGAGCAGCCTCGACAAAGTCGGGTCGGCCTGGCACCACCGGATGGGCCGAGCCCGGTGAGCGAGACGAGAAGGTATACGCGAGGAACCGGTGTCGTTACGCCTCTTGATGTGACGCCAGCTCAAATCCGGTGGATATGGGCTGGTCAGCGGTGCGCACCCGTCCTCTCATTCCGGGGCGGGGAACTCCTGGCCGGGCGTTGGGGCGCCCGGTCGGGAGGCCATGGTGAAAGACCACGGCGTAGCCATGGCGAGGCCGCAGGGGTATAGCCGGGTGCCTAACTCGTCGACCGGACAGCGGTGAACGTGGGAACCCCCGCGCTCCCTCCTCTCCGACCTTCCAGCCAGGAAGGTGGGCGGGGATAGGCGCGATGTCCGCCGAAGGGCGCGGGTGGGACGGAGCCGTCGTAGTACTCCGAGCCGGGGAGAGCCCGGCACATGGGGAAGGACGGCAGCGTGTCGAGCAAGGAGAAGAGTGCAATGTCCGAAGATGCGGCGGTGAATACCGGCGCTGGGAGATGGCCAGACGTTGATCCGGCCTTCTTCGCGGTACGGAGGATGCAGATCAAGTTGCACCGTTGGGCGACCGACAATCCCGGTCGCCGGTTCGATGACCTGTTCAACCTCGTCTATGACCCGGCGTTTTTGGTGCACGCGTGGGAACGCGTGTCCTCCAACGCCGGGGCGCGGACTGCGGGCGTCGACCGAACCACGGTGGCCTGGATCGAGACCCGGATCGGGGTGGAGACCTTCCTGGAGGAGATCCGCAACTCGCTGAAGTCCGGCGAGTTCGAACCAGTCGAAGTGCGGCAGGTGATGATTCCCAAGGCGAGCGGCAAGCGTCGCAAGCTGGGCATCCCCACCGTCGCCGACCGGATCGTCCAGGCCAGTCTCAAGACGGTGCTCGAACCCATCTTTGAGGCGGATTTCCTGCCGTGCTCATATGGGTTCCGGCCTAACCGGCGGGCGCATGATGCGATTGCTGAGATCCACCGTCTGGCCTCGGCACCCTCGAACCACACCTGGGTGCTGGAGGCGGACATCACGGCGTGTTTCGACGAGATCGGCCATACGGCGCTGATGGATCACCTGCGGGCGAGGATCAAGGACAAGCGAGTCTGTGCGCTGGTCAAGGCGTTCCTAAAGGCCGGGGTCATGGCGACTACCGGAGATCGGGAGGAGACACCGGCGGGAACCCCGCAAGGCGGGATCTTCTCCCCGCTGCTGGCCAACATCGCCCTGTCGGCGCTGGACGAACACTTCGACCGGCAACGACGAGAGCAGATGGGAACCATCTATCAGCGGGTCAAACGCAGGAAGAACGGCCTGGGCAACTGGAAACTCATCCGGTTCGCCACCGACATCGCGATCGCCATTGCCAACGCGACCTTCACCGCCCGGAACGTGGCGCTGTGGGGCGAGGGCACGACCACCGTCGCCTCCGACTCCACGCACGTACGCGCCTACGACCAGGACATCTTCACCGAGTGGCACTCCCGCTACGGCGGCCGCAGCATCCTCATCCACTGGCACATCGAACGAGGATCCATGGTCGTGCACTCCCAGACCCTGCGCGCATCGGCCTCGGAGGTGCACGCGATGATCAAGGGCGCGGTCCGGCACGGCACCACCATGAAGGTCGAAGGGAACTATGTCGACTCCCACGGCCAGACGGAAATCGGGTTCGGTGTGACCCGGCTCTTGGGCTTCGACCTGCTGCCGCGCATCAAGCAGATCAACAAGGTCAAGCTGTACCGGGTCGAGAGCGGAGAAAGCGACCTGTACCCGCGGCTGACACCGGCGATGACCCGGCCGATCCGCTGGGATCTGATCGAGCAGAACTACGACCAGATGATCAAGTACGCGACCGCGATCAAACAGGGCACCGCCTCCACCGAGGCGATCCTGCGCCGGTTCACCGAGTCCGCCTCCCACCCGACCTACCAGGCCATGCTGGAGGTCGGTCGCGCGCAGAAGACCATCTTCGTAGCGCGCTATCTCCGGCTCCGCGAGCTCCAGCGGGAGATCCAGGAAGGACTCAACGCGGTGGAGTCCTCCAACGGTGCCAACAGCGTCATCTTCTACGGCAAGGGCGGCGACATCGCCACCAACCGGCGCGAGGAGCTGGAGATGAGCGTCTTGTGCCTGCGCATCCTGCAGGCCGCGCTCGTGTACATCAACACGCTGATGCTGCAGGACGTCCTTGCCGAACCGGAGTGGGCCAAGCTGCTCAAACCTGCCGACCGCCGTGGCCTGACCCCGCTGTTCTGGCAGCACGTCCAGCCCTACGGCGAGGTACGGCTGGATGTGGCCAAGCCTCTGCCGTTGGGCGGTGGCCCGGGCGCTGTGCAGCCGGAGTGGCCGGAGTAGTTCACGATCTTGTCGTTGTCCGATGCGCGTAGTCTCCGTGCAGAGGACGATATTCATGGTGGCTCACGTCTGCGGCCGAGCAATCGGTGTCCAGAAATATGGCCAAGCCTGTCGAGTCCGGCATCCACTCGTAGGCGAGGAACCCGAGCAGCACCCCGGTACGCCACCTTGCCTGCGTCTTCATCGGCCATCCCTGGTGGCGGCGGCCTTGCGGTACCACTCCTGGGCCGCCGCAGCGTCCTGTCGTTTGTGCGTCGATGCTTCCGCGATTATCCGTCGAGCAGTAGCGCGGCGACCGCCTCTGGGGCTTCATGCATCGCGTCGTGGCCAGTTGGGAGGTCGTGGACCTGCCACTCGGGATCGCCTTGGAGTCGGATGCGGAGTTCAGTGAACGGCGTCCGGTCTTCCCATCCCGAGCAGTAGACGAACTCCCGGCGGGGGACCTGGGCGTGCGCGCCGGTGAGCCGGATCGCCTGCAGGAACGAGGCGAGGGGATGGGGACGGCGGCGGGGATCGCCGCCGTCCGGCGGTCGGACGGCGTAGCCGGTGCTCGCGGCGCCGGCCGCGATCACTTCCCGGAAGTACTCGTTCGCCGACGACCACCACGACTCGCCATCGCGCGGGACGAAGGCGTCGAGATGCACCAGCCGTGAGATCCGCCCGTTGGCGCGATCGGCGGCGGCGGCGATCACCATCCCGGCGTAGCTGTGGCCGACTAGCGTCGCGCCGGTGATGTGGGCACGATCGAGGAGCCGCAGTACGTCGTCGGCGTGTGTGTCGAGGTTGGCGGTCGCGACCGTCGCGTTGTCGTCGTCTGGCCGCAGACCGGTCAGGGTCAGGGCGTGAACGGTATGACCGGCACGCTCCAGCAGCGGAATCACCGCCTCATACGCCCAGGAGCCCTTCCAACCGCCGGGTACGAGGACGAACGTCGTCATGTGTTTCTCCTTCTCTCAAGGCGGGGCATCGGCTGTAGGGCTTTGTCATCGCAGGGTGTCCAACCCCTGGTCGGTGGTGAGGACCGAGGTCGCGTAGAGCGGCCCGTTGATCTCGTGTGCGGCGCGCATGGCCTCGTCGTTCCAGGTGGCGGTGGCGTCCTTGGCCAGGGTTACGGAGTAGCCGAGTTCCACGGCGTGCCATCCGGTGCCTTCTACGCAGCCGATGGCGGTCATGCCCGCGAGGATGATGTGCCCGACGCCGTGCTGGCGGAGCTGCTGGTCCAGGTTGGTGTTGGCGAACCCGCTCATTCCCCGGTGCTCGTAGGCGATGACGTCCCCTGGCCGGGGCCCGAAATCGGGGTGCCATTGCCCGCCCCAGCCGTCGAGAGCGAACAGTTGCGCTTCGGACAGCTTGCGGAAGGGGGTGCCAGTTGCTACCAGTTGTCGGCGTCGCCCGAGCGCCAGCGCCAGTGCGGGGCGATGAAGACCGGGACCTCGGCCGCCCGCGCGCCGGTGAGCAGGTCGCGCAGGTGCTGATGGAGCCCGACCGATTGGGCCACCTCCTTGACCGCGGGCCAGACCTTACCGTCCTCGCTGAGCATGTCGTTGTACGGGTCGAGGAGGACCAAGCCGGTCCGCGAAGCGGGGTGATCAGTAGGCATCGGTTGTTCCCTTCGCTGCAGGTGCGGCTTCTGTGGCACGGCTGTGCCGCGATCGGCGGCCACAGCCTCCATTTGTGTAAACTTAGCGTGTCGACAAAATGCGGGCAAACAGTGATCAGGAGCAGGGCAGGCGATGGCGGATACGGACGGGTCGGACAAGAAGGCACGCCAGCACGCAGGCCGTCTCCGTAACGAACAAGCGCGCCAGGACGTGCTCGGCAGCGCGCTCGAACTGGCCGCCGAAACCGCGTCGCGCGGGTTCACGATGGAGGAACTGGCCGCCCGCGCGGCGGTGAGCAAACGCACCCTCTACCGGTGGTGGTCCTGCCGGTCCGAGGTCCTGGCGGAGGCTCTGGTCGAACGAGCCCTCACCGTCGTGGACACACCTGTGACCAACGATGCCGCCGCCGATCTCAGGTCATACATCAGATCCGTCTACCGCCAAGCCCACGCTCCCCAGGCAGCCGCCGCCCTCCGGCTGCTCATGGCCGACGCCCAGACCAACCCCACCGCCGCCACGGCGTTGCGCACCTTCACCAATCATCGACGCGACACCTGCCTGGAACTACTGTCCCGAGCCCAGGAACACGACGCCCTCTCGACCGAGCGCGATCCGGGCGTCATGGCCGATGTCATCCTCGGCACCGTCTGGTATCGCCTGCTCACCGCAGAACCGATCACCGACGACACCGTGGCCGACGAGATCCTCCACCTCCTCATCCGTGAAGCCTGACCGCGGCCTCCTGACTGCACGAGTCTTACTTACGCCCCGGCTCGGCCCGGAACTCCTATAGCTACGGCGAGGGGCAGAGTAGGTGGTGATCCTGCGTTCTACCTGGGGTTGTCCGGGCCGCTGATGATGCGGTGGATGGTGGAGCGTCCGACGCTGTACTCGGTGGCCAGGTCGGCGAGGGAGACCTCGCCTTCGGCGTAGCGGCGGCGGATGGAGCGCCGGGCGGGTTCGGGGAGTTTGGGCTGCTTGCCCTTGAGCTTGCCGTTCTTGGCCAGGGCCATGCCTTCGCGGGTGCGCTGGTGCCCGATGTTGGCTTCGGATTCCGCGACCATCGCGAGGGTCTGCAGGAAGAGCCGGCCGAAGGGGTCGCTCCAGTCGTAGACGGATGCGCCGCGGCCTGACTAGGTCGGCCTCCGGTTGATCTCGATGACCGGCAGCAGGGTCGCCTGAGCCGGGGCGTTGATCTGCCGGGGAGTGGGCCCGGCGGGGGTGGCAACGTCGGCGAGCTGGCCGAGCAGCCGGTCCAGGGCAGCCTGGCCGTCATCGACCGCAGCGTGTTCGTCGTCGGTGAGCGGGACAGCGGCGAGTATGCGCTGCAGGTTGTCCTTAGCCTCCAGCAGCAGCGCCCTGGAGGAGTCCTTCGGGGTGTAGAAGTCGCACTTGGCGCAGGCCATCCTTTTCCGGACTACGGGTGCCAGTGATCGTGTGAGATGGTCGCCTCTGGCGTTCGGTGTCTTGATCAGCAATTCTGTGCCCATGCTGCTACCGCTTGCCCATACGAAGACCGAGTTGATCGAGGTCGTCCGGATCACCGACCCGATGCGTCATCTCAGTTCGGAGGACTTGGCCGGCGACGATGTCGCGATCTGGGAGGCGACTGAGGCCGCTGAGGTCCTGGCGCTGATGAAGGACCTGCCGGGCAGCGAGGGGTGCGGATTGCTGGGAGTGACTTCGTAGGTCAAGCAGCGAGTTGGTAGCGGTCCTGGTGGTTGCGCTGGTGCTCTTGGCCCAGATGGTAGGTCCAGTAGCGGTCGAAGTCGCCGTTGGCGAGCAGTACGCGGAGTTTCAGGACGGCTTCGGCGCCGGCGCTCCGTCCGGCCGTCGACGCGTTCGTCCGACAAATTCGCTACCCGGCGGCCGGAGCGCCGTGATACACAACCGACGTGCAAAACATCTTGGAGTTCCCCGAGATCCTGCGGCTGATCGAAGACCGCTCGGCCGCGTTCCGCGCTGCGATCGCGTCCGCCCCCGACCTTGACGTCCAGGTCCCGACCTGCCCGGACTGGACGCTGCGCGAGCTGGCGCAGCACCTCGGCGACGGCCGCCGCCGCCAGGCCGCCATCGTCGCGGCGGGCCCGGGCGCTGAGCCCCCGGCGAGGACGGACCCGAAGGGCGCCCCGACCGCGCCCCGCGATCGCGAAGCCCTGGACGCCTGGCTCGCCGAGTCGACCGAGCTCATGCTCGACGCGATGCGCGAGGCCGGCCCGGACCGCGGCTGCTGGACCTGGTGGGGCCGCTCGCAGGCCCCGGAGACCAGCGGAGCCGTGGCCCGGCACCAGATCCAGGAGATCGCCGTCCACACCTACGACGCCCAGCTCACCCAGGGGGCCGCGCAGCCGCTGCCGACGGACGTCGCGGTCGAGGGCGTCGACGAGTTCCTGACGACCGTCTCGGCGACGACCGTCCCCTGGCCGTTCAAGCCGGCGACCATCGACCTGCACGCGACCGAGGGCCGCTCCTGGCGCCTGACCCTCAACGCCGACGGCGTCCGCTGCGACGACCTCGCCGCCGACGCGGAGCCGGGCGACATGGCGATGCGAGGCGCAGCGAGCGAACTGGTCCTCTACTTCTACGAGCGCGTCCCGCTCGACGGCCTGGAGACCACCGGCGACACCGAGCCGATGGAGCAGCTCGCAGACTGGGACCCGAACGCGTAAAACGCGCACTTGTGACGCATCTGTCGGTGGTGCGCGCGCTCCTGCGGGCGCCACCGGGCCCGGGGTTGCGGACATCGCGCGGCTGCGGGCAGGCTGCGGGCCTGCTGTTCAAGGGCGAAAGGCGCACCTGCGGGCGGCTGCCGCTGCACTCACAGCACCACGGACCTGCTCTTCCAGGTGGCCTTCTGCTTCCGATGCCATGGTGCCCGCCTGTGGGGACCCAGCGTCCCCGCTGCCCAGTCGGGAATCCACAGCTTCGACCCAGACAGCTTCCTGCCCGTGAGCTGCTTGAACGGTTCCGCCGCTCCGAGACCGGATGACTCCAGGGATTGTTCCGAAGCAGATGAACGGCGGTTCCAGTGCTGGGTTCGTCATCGCTCGCCGAGGATGATCGGCATGCCGAGGTCGACCGAGGTGCGGGGCCGGTTTCGGGCCAGTCGGTCGAGCGTGGCGAGCTTGTTGCGGGCGGCCTCGGCGCTGACTTGGAGTCCTTGGACCTCGCCGAGCCAGCCGTTGGCACGTGCCTCGTCGATGCGGTCGGTGAGGTTGCGGATGATCTCTTCCAGGCATCGGCGACTTCCACTGGAAGGTCGAGGCTGTCGATGCCCGGATGGTGCCGCTCGATGTCCGCCCAGAAGGTGCCGGCCAGCGTGCAGGTCAGCTGGCGGAACGAGCTGAAGTCCATGGCGGGACGGCGCTCGTTCAGGTAGCGGATCAGGAGTTCGCGAACTGGTCCATTGCGTACTTGCCGTTGAGCGACGAGTTCTTCGGCGCTGGCCTGGCCGGAGCGCAGGGCGGCGCGCAGGCTCTGGTCGGTTTTCAGGACACCGATGTCGCGCAGTACATCCCATGCCCCGTGGATGCCGCTCTTGTGTCGGGAGTATCGGCTGATGTTCCACGCTCGGAAGTCGAGCATGTCCTCGGTTGTGATTCCGGCGAGTTCCTGACCGGTGTGCAGTACGACCTTCGAGAGCACGGTCAGCACCTCGGCAACCTGGCGTCCTGCCATACCCCGCTCGCGGGCCGCCGCCTGGGCCGTTTCGAACAACTCGGGTGAGCATTGCGTACGCACGTCCGCGAATAGACGGACGGCGCCGTAGCCCACCAGGAAGTCGTAGTCGGGAAGTACGAAGCGGGTCAACAGCAGGGAGGCCAAGCCGGTGACTGCATCGCCGCGGACAGCCTTGGGTGACCGACCAGCCTGAATCGCGACTGCCTCGGTCCAGCCGAGGCGGTCCGGGTGGTCCACAGGCCCAACACGTCGGACCCTTTGCGTGGTCTGAGCTCCGATGAAAGGCTTGAACGGCGCCATCTCGCTCTGGAGCGACGCCGGCGTTGACGTGGTCACTTGTCTGTCCTTCCGAAGAGCACGGCGAGGTCTTGGGCGTTGTATCCGGGGGCGGGGTTGGCAACAGGCGCCGGCTGCCGGCTCCCGACCTCCCTCCGGGCGACGAGGTGCTCGTGAACCCGGCGGATGACCTCCTCCGGCTCCTCTTCGAGGTAGAGCTGAGTGGTCGACAGATGGGCATGACCGAGGATGGCTTGGATGTCGCGAAGGGACAGATTCTGGTCACGCAACATGCGAAGGGCGCAAGTGCGCCGCAGGTCATGCATCGACCAGTTGGTGCCCAACACCTCGTTCGCGCGACGCAGCACGGCCCGCAAAGCGTCGTAGCCGAGCGGCTGGCGGGCGAGTTCTGCCGCGCCCTGTCGGCGTCGGCGTAGCGTCCACCAGATCGGGTCGCTGGGTTGCAGCGGCCCGACTGCGTCCAGGTAGAGGCGCAGCCAGACGAAGGCTTCCGCGCTCGCCGGAAGCCATTGCTCGGCGTCCGTGCCCTTCCGCCGGACGCGGACGACCTGGTCGCCCCAGTCGACGTCGGCGCAGCGGACGCCCAAGACCTCATTGGCGCGGCTCGCGTTGCTGATGACCATCGACAAGAGCGCCCGGTCCCGGTCAGAGCGGAGTGCCGCGAAGAGCGCTTCCCAGTGTTGGTCCGGCATTGCGCGAGATCGCCGCTTGGGGACGGGAGGGTTGTAGCGAAGCCGTCCCTCGGGTCGGAATGGCTCCAACGGGTTGTGGTGCGCGTTCGGACGCCGCCGACCGCGGCGGTCCTGCGGGACTGGGTTGACCAGCGGGCCGCCGTTTCGTTCCAGCCAGAACTCGTACAAGCTCCGCAGCACGGCGTTGCTGTGGCGCACCGTCCGAGGCTGGTAGTGATCAGTGAGGTACTGCTTCCGCGTGATCGGATTGATGGTGCCCATAGTCGCGGCTGACTTCGTTCGGGCGGCGCGACGTTGCTTCGGCGCGCGCTGAAGCCACAGGACGAAGTCGCGGACCTCCGCCGAGGTCGCCCGGTCCCATTCGATACCGATTACTTGGAGCCACCGCCACCATCGCAGCAGGTCGTAGGCGTAACTGCGAATACTCCCGGGCCGTCGGCCCTGTGCCTGGAAGTCACGCAGGTAGCGACGGATCGGCTCGATCGGCTCACCTGTGCAGTCGAGGACCTCGAAGGGCACTGGGCCGGTCGACTTCACGACACGGCCCCACTCAGGGAGCTCGACGCCCATGACGTTGTACTCGGGTCCATGGTCTTGCGGCACACAACCTCCTGGATCGCCGTTGCGTGCCTTCCTACTGAACACCGTCGTTCTCCGGGCGCGGACACGCCGCCGTGTCGCCGCGTAGTCCGGTCAACACGTCGGTGCGGGCACTGCTCGAAGAAGGTGTAGTTGCAGAACCCGTGCCCCAGGTCGTGGTACTGCCACGGCTCTCCCGCGGCTGCAGCCCCGCTCTCGTCGCTGCGCTGCCCGGCGAACAGCCAGGTCAGCGTCACCGCGCGGATGAGGGGTGCTGGTAAGAACCGAGTCACACGTCCCGAACGCGCGGCATCGTCGCGGGTCAGGGGTCTGAGGAACATCGGTAGCAACGGTGCAGGAAACAACGGATATCCAGGTCGGCGGCCCGTCTTCCAGGCTCTCGATGCCCTCGATTGGGGCTCTGACCTGGATGTCCGTTGGAAATTCCCCATTGCTACCGGGCCCGGAGGGCTAGGCGGTCTGGCCCAGCCCTTGCTTCACCTATCGATATTCGATAGATTTTCATCGTAACTCGATGGAAGGATGGGTCATGGGAAAGCTGGCAGTGCATGCGCTTCGCGCCGTGCTCGTGGTGGTGCTCGCCGGCACCGTGTTCGTACAGGCATTGATGGTGTGGGTGTTGGCCAGCGGGAGCGACCCGGAGGACGGGTCGCTCCCGCTGACCCCGCTGCGCGTGATCACGATCCTGGGCATGGTGTCGGTCCAGGTCGCCCTGGTCAGCGTATGGCGGCTGGTGACGATGGTGCGACGCGGAACCGTGTTCTCCCACGCCGCCTTCCGGTACGTGGACGCCGTGATCGGCGCGATCGTGGCGGCTGCCCTCCTGTGGTTCGCGGTCACGGCCCTCAATGCGCCGGGCCAGCGGGCCGACCCGGGCGTCACCGTCATCATGGGCGGGGTTGGCCTGGCCATCCTGGGGGTCGCGCTCATCGTGCTCGTGCTGCGGATGCTGCTCGCCCAGGCCGTCGCGCGCGACGTCGAAGCGGCGCAGATGCAGGCCGAGTTGGACGAGGTGATCTGATGCCGATCGTCGTCGACATCGACGTGATGCTGGCCAGGCGGAAGATGTCCGTGGGCGACCTCGCGGACCGCGTAGGGATCACGCCCGCCAACCTGGCGGTACTCAAGAATGGCCGCGCTAAGGCGGTGCGCTTCGCGACGCTCGCCGCGCTCTGCGAGGTACTCAAGTGCCAGCCGGGCGACCTGCTGCGCTGGGAGGCCGAGGACGCCGCGGGCGGATGACATGCCCCAGCGCGGGCGTGAAAACGCCTGGCACCACCGGCCTGTGGATCTCGGTCGGGATACCGGTCACGTGCAGTCACCTGCGACGATGCCGCGCGTTTGGGGCGCGTGACTCGGTTCTTACCAGCACCCCTTCATAAGAGCCTGGCCAGAGGCCCCATCACTGTCTTGTCCGCGTTGCCCGGCTGGTGCGTGCCGCCCTGCCCCTCGGTCAACGACAGGACGACGATGCCCTCTATTACATCTCAAGACACAACGATCGTAGAAGTCGCCGGTGGGGTCGACACCCATCAGGACACCCACACCGCAGCGGTCATCGACGCCGTGGGACGGGTGCTGGGTACCGAGCAGTTCCCCACGACCTCCACAGGATACGCAGCCCTCCTGCCCTGGATACGAGGGTTTGGACGGTTGTCGCGTGTCGGGGTCGAGGGCACCGGCGCCTACGGAGCCGGACTCGCCCGGCTGTTGCGAGAGGAGGCCGTCGACGTTGTGGAGGTCGACCGTCCCGACCGGCGTCCTCCTCCCGAAGGCGTCCCCAGCCGCCAACTAGCGCCGACAACTCAGAACCTTGCTTCTGGCCGGTTTCTGAAGTGGCATAGCCGCAGGTCAGCGCATGGGTCATGTTCTCTGCGCGGATCCGGCCACATCTCAGCACCAGCCTCCCGCCGCCGAAACCCCAGCTTCCGCGCTGTCCGGAACACGCCTCTGACCTGCAACGATCGACCTACTTTGGGGCTGGGGACGCCTTCGGGAGGAGGACGCCATCAACGGGCGGGCAGTCACCTGGCTGCCTGACGCGAGTGCACGCATGCCCGGCCCACCGTCACCGCGCGAGTATCCGGATATAGACGCGGATGTCCGGAGTCGGACAGGGTGCGGCTAGTGACCCGGCTGCCGAGTCGGCGGATGCTGGGGGGCCACACCATGAGGATGATCGAGGTCCTCGCCGCGTGAGACCCGTTCCACCCACTTTCCATCCCGGAAAAGGAAGGCGATCATGGCGTTGAAAGCGGCCGATCTGGCGGCACTCGGTGACACGCCGATCACGATCCAGTCTGCGGCCTTTTCCAAGGTCCATCTGCGTGTGGACGGCTCCACCGTGACCGCCTTCACCGACCCCGGCGGTGGAACGGTCAATGGCCAGTACGGCCCCCCGAGCTCATGGGAGAGCTACCGGGTCCACCGCCAGGCCGACGGCTCGGTAGCGCTGGAGTCGGTCGCCTTCCCCAAGGTATACGTGCGGATGGACGGCTCGGCCGTGACCGCTCCCACCGGTCCCGGCGGTGGGACGGTCAACTGCCAGTACGGCGGCGCCGGGCCGTACGAGAAGTTCTTCCTGGCCCTGGGCGACCAGCGACTCAACTTCGCGATGCAGCACCAGCAGCAGACCCAGTGGTGCTGGTCGGCCACCTCGGTCAGCGTCGCGGCCTTCTACGACCCGGCCACCGCGTGGACCCAGTGTTCGCTGGTCAACGCCGAGCGCGGCCTCAACACCTGTTGTGGCCCGGCTGCTTCCGATGCCAACAGCTGCAACCAGCCGTGGTTCGTGAACACGGCGCTGACCCGGGTCGGGCATCTGCGCGACGTCTTAGCGGGCGCGCTGAGCCTCGACCAGATCCGCGCCGAACTGCTGGCGACCAGCCCGATCGGGGTACGTATCGGATGGGCCGGCGGCGGAGGCCACGCCGTGGTCGTGAAGGGACGCTTCCACGACGCCAACGGGGTCGAGTACGTCAGTGTGGCCGATCCCTGGGCCGGCGACTCCGACGTCCCCTACGACACCTTCCGCAACAACTACCAGGGCACGGGAACCTGGACACACACCTACCGGACCCAGCGGTAAGGAGAAAGCCAATGCCACTGCACATGCCTGCTCCCCCGTCCGGCGTCCCCGAGACAGTCCAGTCCAAGCTCCGGGCGCTCGCCGACGACTCCCTCTTCTCCACCACGGCGTTGCGCCTGGCCGAACGCGACCAGCTCGGCGTATCCACTCCGCACCAGGTCTTCACGATCGGGCTCGACGCCATCGAGTCCGGCGCCGGCCTGGACGCGGCGCGGCCGGTGGGCTGGCGTTACCTGATCACGGCCAGCGGGAACGTGATCGCCAGTGCCGAGATCACGCAGGCCCCGGACGGCACCCCGCAGCCGGCGCAGTTCACCGAGGGCGTGTTCGTGGGTGCCACCGCCACCGCCGTACAGGCTGCCCGGGCGCTGCCGCAACTGGAGAAAGCCGCCTTCGAGCTGCGGCTGCTGCGGATCCCCTCGCTGTATCTGATGGCGCTGTGGCTGCACTCGCCGGCCACCGACCTGCTGGTGCCGCTGGCGCCCTCACCGATCGGCAGGGAGGGCCAGATCGTGCCGCCGGCGCAACTGTTCGGCGACCTCGCCCGGCAGGCCCGCGCCCGCTCGACAGCCACCCCCCACCGGCCCGACGCTGCCGAACCGCCCACTCCCTGATAGATCGAAGCCGAACGGGCCGCGTGGCGTTATGGGTATCTGCCCGCGGCTGAGGCCACCACCTACCAACAGCCGAGACGCACCAACCCCACCCACGACAACGCCGTCGGGAGGTCCCGCGTAAAGCCGGAGCCACCCGACGGCGTTTACCAATGAACCTTTCCAGGGCAACCGCTCGGCCGACGAGCGTCAAATCCGGACCGGCCCCGGACCCGGCTGTCACGCCGGCGACCAACCGGTATGGGGCATGGACGGGCGACGGAGATCTCCTACTCAAGATCATTTGCCGACAGGGTGGGCGTCAACTTCAGGTCAGGCTCCTCAACTATCGGCAGTGGATCGCTGAGCACGAAGAGCAGTTCCAGCGGCGCTGACCAGTCTCAGCGGAACGCGGCGACATTGCGGATGGCCCAGTCGGCGAAGGGGCGTGGGGCGCGGCCGAGGACCCGCTGGACGTCCGGGCTGACGCGCAACTCTGCCGGGCTCGGGGAGGCGAGGATGTCCAGAGTGTCGTCGGCGAGCTCCGCCGGCATGTTCTGGGTCATGGCGGCCTTGGCCTCGTCGCGGGTGAGCTCGTGAAACCTCACTGGCGAACCCAGCGCGGCGGCGATGGCCTCCGCCTGCTGGCGCGGAGTGATCACCTCCGGGCCGGTCAGCTCGTAGACGGCGCCGGGGTGCCGGTCATCCAGCAGGCAGGCCGCCGCGACCGCGGCGATGTCCGCCGGGTCGATGATCGGCACCCCGACGTCGCCGAAGGGCGCGGCGACGACCCGTTGCGTGCGGACGGACTCGGCCCACCAAAGGGCGTTGGAGGCGAAGCCGCCCGGCCGCAGGATGGCCCATTCCAGGCCGGACTCCCGCAGCATGTCCTCCAGCGCGCGCATCGCGATCCGCGTTGGGCCGAAGGGCCTGGTCACCACGCCCAGCGTGGAGAGCAGGACGACCCGGCGGACCCCGCTGGCCGCAGCTTCGCTGACGATGTCGGCAGGGCTGGCTCCAGTGGCGTGCAGGCCGCCGGACAGCAGCAGGAACAGCGCTTTCGCCCCGGCCAGCGCGGGCTTGAGGCTGGCCGGCTTGGCCAGGTCGGCCGCCACATGGCGGGCCCCGCTCGGCACGGCCGCCGTGTGCCGTGACACAGCCGTCACCTGCTGGCCCGCCTCGGCCAGCGCCTGCGTCAACGGCCGGCCGATATTCCCGGTAGCCCCGGTCACCACGATCATGGTCAACTCCTTGTCGGATGTCCTCTGTGGCCTTCACGCTAGGCGAGTGGGCTTACTTCTGGTACGGACATACCTTGAGGTAAGCTCATAACATGGCAGGAGGCGTGCAGCACAGACAGGCCGAGGCAGCGAAGCAGTATGACGTGTTTCACACCGACTGTCCCGCGCGCGATGTGGTCGACCACGTGACCAGCAGGTGGGGCGTCTGGGTGCTGATCTCCTTGCGGAGCAACGGCCTCCGGTTCTACGAGCTGCGCGACAGCATCCAGGGCATCAGCGAGAAGATGCTCGCCCAGACCCTGCGCGCGCTGGTCCAGGACGGCCTGGTCTGGCGGGAGGTCGAGCCGACGACGCCGCCCCAGGTCACCTACGGGCTGACCGAGTTCGGCCAGGACATCGGCGAGCCGCTGACGGAGCTGTTTGACCGGATCACACGGCGGCTACCGCCGCGCAGCGCGATATAGCGGGTAGTGGCACCGCCCGATCCCGACGACGACATCGCCTGCGGCGTCATCGCCCAGCTCGCCGCCGTGGCCAATCCCGATAGGGCGGCCTGTCGGGATTAGGTCGTTTGCCGACACTCGGAAGTGCAAAATCGGCCAGCGGCGATCCCGCTAACGCCGGATCCCGTTCCGAACCACTCCGAACCCCGAACGACCGCCTGGCCGCCGCCGGCATCACCCTGGCCACGCCTCCTGACGCCAAAACCCGAGCTCGCCAGGCACAGCAACGGCTGCAGGAAGTACGAAGCGGCCCTGACCTCGCCCCAGCCCACCCCGTTGCTCCACCCGCCGTTTCGGCACAGCGGACGACCCCACTCCCTGCCGCCGAGCGGCCAGGCCCCCCTGGCTCGCCTGTTCCAGCGGCTGATCATCCCCCGCCGGTAGATGAGGTGCCGCATTGGGGAGAAGGCCGGGGCGCCCCGCCGTTACTGCTCACGGTGGGTTTCCCCGGCTCGACCCAGCACAGGGTCGTGGTCATATCCAGCCGGAAATTCCCGCTACGCCGTGAATCGCGAGCCAGCGGGTTCGTCGCGAGCAGTCGGGGTCCCGGTAGTAATCGCGGAAAATCCAACGAATATGCCCCTGGCCTGCTCTGATGTGAGGGAACCGCAGGACTGGTGTGCCGGTTGGTAGATGCGGCAGGCCAGGCTGAGGATACCGCTGACCTTGCCCGGGTGCTCCACGTCGACGCTGGTCAGCGATATCCGCTGGTTTTTCCGTGATTACTACCGGGACCCCGAGAAGGGCCGGGCCGCCTCCGCCATGGCCATGTTCCCGGCGGGATTCGTGGCTTACTACCTGTCGACGGCGTCGGTCACACGCTGCCAGCTGTCCAGGTCTGCGATCCGTGCCTCCAAAGCGGGGCGCATGCCCGTCGCGCTGGAGGCGCCAAGAGCCAGGCGCAGCGGAGGGTTGGGGCTGTCGACCGCGGTCCGGATGCCTGCGGCGATCCGCGCCGCGGCGGAGAACGCGGACGCCGGCAGCTCTCCGATGCCCTTCTGAACCTCGCGGACGGTCTGGTCGTAGTCGCCCAGGCCGGCTGCGACATCGAGGTTGGCAAGGAAGGGGGTCGCGGTCAGCCCGGGCTGGATGATCGTGACCTTGATGCCGAGCGGTGCGACCTCGGCCGCGAGCGCGTCCGACAGCCCCTCGACCGCGTACTTGGTGGCGGCCAGCAGACCCACGCCGGGATGGGCGGACTGCCCGTAGACCGACGAGCCCTGGAGGATGTGCCCGGACCGCTGGGCGCGGAGCACCGGCAGCGTTGCGCGGAGCACGTTGAGCACTCCGAAGACATTGGTGTCGAACACGGCACGGACCTGCGTGTCGGATGCCTCCTCAACGGCTCCGAACAGTCCGTATCCCGCGTTGTTGGCCACGACGTCGATACGGCCGAACCGTGCGAGCGTGCCTTCCACTGCGTCCCGGACGGCTCGCTCGTCACGTACGTCCGCCTGGATGAGAAGCAGGCGCTCACCATGCGCTTGTGCCAGTTCGTCCAGGGAGGAGGTGTCGCGGGCGAGGGCCGAGACGGTGTCGCCGTTCTCCAGTGCCTGGAGCGTCAGTTCGCGGCCGATGCCGGACGTCGCGCCGGTGATCAGCCATGTGCGGAGGTGGGTCTGGTGGTTGGATGTTCCGTTCATGTTGCGACCGTAAGCTGTTAGCTCGCAACAAGTCAAACTAGACCGACTGGAAGGTTGCTCACTAGTTGGATTAGCACCGCTCACGCTGATGTACTGTGGGAGGATGATCGCTGCGGCAGCCGGATCCCCCAAACCCAGCCCACGCACCGTCACGCCGACGGTGGAGACCGTTCTCGCGTTCGTGAACACGCGCGCGGACGGATCGGGTCGCCGAGAGTTGTTCGGGGACGGGGACTCGTTCGCGGCGTGGCTGGCCGAGCGCGACGAGTTCGGTGGCGAAACCGTGGTGACCGACGCTGACGCCGCGGTCGCGCGCGAGCTGCGTGATGCCCTGGTGACTGTGCTGCTCGCGCACTCGGGCGATGAGGAAAGTCTGGGTGAGCCGCTGCTGCGTGCCGAGCGGCACCTGCGACGTGTGGGTTCGCTCTACCCGCTGGCGACGGTGGTCACGGCCGGCGGTGTAGAGCTGGCCTCGCCGCAGGCGGGGGTGCCGCGCGTGTTCGGAACCGTACTGGCTGCGGTGACGACCTTCGCCCAGAGCAGCGACTGGGGGCGCATCAAGGCGTGCCGGAACCCCCCATGCCATTTCGGTTTCTTCGACCGCACCCGCAATGGGGGAGGGCTGTACTGCAATCCCGGCTGCGGCTCTCAGGTGTCCATGCGCAAACACCGCCAGCGGCAGCGCCATGGCAGTGGTGCACCGTCCGAGGCGTGAGACCGCCCTTCCAGCGAGGAGGGTGATCATCCCCACCGGCAAGCGCAAGGGCCAGAACCCTGGCCTGGCCAGCATCTACCGGGCACTCGCCGAGCACGAGAAGCGCCAGGCGTATCCCGAAGCCGTCGAAACGGCCCACGCCGACTTTGCCACCCTCCAGGCCGAAGGCAACGACCGGTCACTCCGAGCTACTTGTCGCTTCGCCGGAGCTTCGGGAGGACAGGGCCGCGTAGGGGTGCCGTCAACCAACGTGTCATAGGCCGCCAAACCTCGACGCGGGGGCGAGATTTCCACCAATCGGCGCGATGAGGTGGAGATGACGGCCCTGTGTCTTAGGATCTTGCAGGCCTCGCTCGTCATGGTGAATGTCCTGATGTCTCAAGACGTTCTCGCCGATCATGGCGTCCCATTCCTGCAGGGGCACGTCCTCGAATCGGACGCTGGGGTCGGGCGGGCCGTCGCCGCCCCAGCGCACGGCATTGGCGATGAGGACCTCGATGCCGCCCCAGCGCTCGACGACGGTCGCGACGGCATGGTCGATGGTGGTCAGGTCCTCGAGGTCGAGCCGGACGATGTGCGCCTACCCGCCGGAGGCCTCGACGTCGGCGGCCACTTTCTCGGCGCTGTCGGGGTGGTCGCGGTAGGTGATCGCCACGCGGGCGCCTTCGCGTCCGTAGGCGCGGGCGGTCGCGGCGCCGATTCCGGTCGACGCGCCGGTGATCAGGACCACGCGGCCGCTGAGATCGGTGTTCATGGTGTGGGTTGTCCTTCTGTCTTCGCTTTGCTGATGGTTCGGGGAGTCATGGTCAGGACGGCGTCTCGGCGCGCACCCGGGTTGCCAGGGCGTGCACCGCGTCGAGCGCCGCGGTATGGGAGGTCTCGTGCTGGTCGCGGAACTGTGCGAGGAAGGGCATGACCGTGGCGTGGGTGAGTTCGGCATGGATGAAGGTGACGTCGTCGAGTCCGAGCACGGAGAAGTAGGCGCGCAGGTAGGGCTCGTGGAAGTCGAAGTGCTCGCGGGGGATGCCCGGCCCGTAGGCGCCGCCGCGCGCTCAGCACCATATCCCCGGTCCGATCGGCCGGCCTCGTACCCGGCCTGCTGCGGTGGCCGCGGACAAGGCCTACTCCTCCAAGGCGAGTCGTGCCTATCTGCGCCGCCGCCGGATCACCGCGGTCATTGCGGAGAAGGCCGATCAGCGGGTCAACCGGACGAGGAAAGGTGCAGCAGGCGGGCGGCCGGTTGTCTTCGATCCGGAGCGTTACCGGCGGCGCAACACCGTCGAACGCTGTTTCCAGAAGATCAAGGCCTGGCGCGGTCTGGCTACCCGCTACGACAAAGCCCCGGAAAGCTATGAGGCCGGGCTCTACCTCCGAGACTCGATCATGTGGCTGAAGCTCCTCACCTCAACCACATGATCCGAACTCCAAACAGCTCCTAGTTGCCGCAGTACGCCGGGCTGGTGCTGGTCTGCGCCGTGAGCGGCCTGGCTGGAGGGCTGGCCGCCACGCGCGGGGCACGGCGCGGACCCCTGCTGTCCGGTCAGCCCAGGCTCCGGAAGAACGCCCGGAGGTCGGCGATCATCAGGTCGGGGGTCTCCAGGGCCGCGAAGTGGCCGCCCCGCTCGAACTCCGACCAGCGCACCACGTTGTGCGCCTGGTCGGCCAGCGGGCGGACCGAGAAGTCCGTGGGGAACGGCCTGTCGTTAACGAAGCTGTCACCAGGTACACGTGAGCGCGTTTGGCCTGGTCACTAGACCCCTTGCGGAGATTCTCCCGGATCTTTCGCGGTTTCCCGGACGCGTCGGATCACGTGCGGTAAGTATTGGTCCGAATCTCGGGGGTTGGTCTGTGGTGGCCGACCTGGACCTGTCGACAACCCCCTGAGAGAGGGTCCGAGTGCCATGGCGCGTGTCTTCGACGAAGACGAACTGGTCGACCACTGGACGCTCCTCGATGAGGAGATGGAACTTTTGGCCGGGCGTCGAGGGCCGACGAAGTTGGCCTTCGCGCTGATGCTGAAGTTTCACCAGCTCCACGGGCGGTTCCCGCGCGGACGTGGCGAGCTGCCGGACGAGGCGGTCGAGTACGTCGCCGCCGCGGTGAAGGTCCCGGCCTCCGATCTGGCGTTGTATGAGTGGGACGGGCGGACCAGCAAGGCCCACCGGACCGGCATCCGCGCCTTCACCGGATTCCGGGAGTGCGGTGTCGAGGATGCCGAGAAGGCGGCCGAGTGGCTGGCCGGCAACGTGTGCAAATCCGAACGGCGCACCGACCGGGTGCGGCAAGCGTTACTGGCACATCTGAAGGACGAGCGGATCGAGCCTCCGTCCAAGCAGCGGCTGCAGCGGATCGTCGGCTCGGCGCTGGAGCAGTCTGAGAAGGCCCTGACACTGCGCATCTCCTCGCGGATCAGCGACGAGGTGATCGAGCGGATGTTCGCCTTGATCGCCCGCCGCAGCGACGCCGCGGAGGAGTCGCAAGAGTCGCCCGACTCCGGGGATGGCGAACAGGACGAGACGCCGGTGGAGAGCGAGGGCGCGGACGTGTTCGCGGCGATCCGGGAGGATCCCGGCAATGTCAGCGTCACCACGATGGAGAAGGAGGTGTTCAAGCTCGGCGCCATCAAGGCGATCGGGCTGCCGGAAGACGTCTTCGACGACATCGCCCCGGGCGTGCTGCTGTCCTGGCGGGCCCGCGTGGCGGTCTCCTCGCCCAGCCACCTGCGCCGGCACGGTCACGAGCTGAGAGTGACGTTGCTGGCGGCCTATCTGCACTGCCGACGGCGCGAGATCATCGACGCGCTGGGTGGACCTGCTGATCACCACCGTGCACCGCATCAATGCCCGCGCCGACACCAAGGTCACCGAGGAGTTCATCGCCGAGTTGAAGCGCGTGTCGGGCAAGGAGAACATCCTGTTCAAGATGACCCAGGCCGCGCTGGAGGCACCTGAGGAGACGGTGAGCGAGGCGATCTATCCGGTGGTGCCGGGCGGGGTGGACACGCTGGTGGCGCTGTGGCACGAGTACCAACACAAGGGCACCTCCTACCGCCAGCACCGGCAGCGGGTGTTCAAGGCCTCCTACACCAACCACTACCGGGCCAGGCTGATCCAGATCTTGGAGGCGCTGGAGTTCGGCTCGACCAACACCATGCATGCGCCGATGATGACCGCGCTCGCGCTGATCAAGCGGTACAAGGCCGAGACCACCCATCGCACCAAGTACTACGTCACCGGCGAGACGGTGCCAGTGGAGGGCATCGTCCCGGCGGAGCTGGCCGAGCTGATGTACCGCACCGACAAGAACGGCCGCCAGCGGATTTTGCGCAGCGTCTACGAGTGCGGGGTGTTTCAGACGCTGCGGGAGAAGCTGCGCTGCAAGGAGATCTGGGTGCACGGCGCCTACAAGTGGCGCAACCCCGACCTGGACCTGTCGGCCGATTTTGAGGACAAGCGGGAGGAGAACTACGCCCGGCTGCGCAAACCGCTCCAGGCCAAGCTGTTCACCGCCGAACTGCTGGAGGAGATGGACGCCGAGCTGTCGGCGCTGCACGACGCCCTGCCGTCACTGCCGTGGCTGGAGATCGTCGATCGCAAGAAGGGCGGGGCGATCGTGCTCTCGCCGCTGGAGCCCCTGCCCGAGCCGCGCAACTTGCGCAAGCTCAAGGCCGCGGTGCGCTCCCGGTGGGGCGTGGTTCCACTGCTGGACATGCTCACCGAGACCGCGCTGCGCACCGGCTGCCTGGACGCCCTGATCCCGGCCGGCACCCGGCTGGGAATGGACCCGACCGAGTTCTTCGAGCGCATGCTGCTGGTCATCTACGCGCTCGGCACCGGCGCCGGGATCCGGTCGGTGGCCGCCGGTGAGCACCCCTACAGCGAGGAGGACCTGCGCTACTGCCGCCGCTGGTTCCTGTCGGTGCCCGGGGCGCGGCAGGTGGCCAAGACGATCGCCAACGCCACCTTCGCCGCCCGGCGAAGCGCCCTGTGGGGTGAGGGCACCACCGCGGTGGCCTCCGACTCCACCCATTTTTCCGCCTACGACCAGAACATCTTCACCGAGTACCACTCGCGGTATCGGCGGGCTAAACGGGGCGTGCTGATCTACTGGACGGTCGAGACGGCCGGAGCGATGGCCATCCACAGCCAGCACCTGACCTGCTCGGCCTCGGAGGTGCACGCCATGGTCGAGGGCGCGATGCGGCACGAGACGAACATAAACGTGGAGACCAACTATGTGGACTCCCACGGAGCCAGCCTCATCGGGTTCGGCATCACCCGATTGCTGAACTTCGACCTGGTCGCCCGCTTCAAGCAGATCAACGTGATGAAGCTGTACCTGCCGGGCAAGGGCGACCGCTACGCCTATCCGCTGCTGCGCCCGGCGCTGACTCGCCCGATCCGCCCCGACATCATCGAGAACAACTACGACCTGATGATCAAGTACGCGACGGCGATTCGGCAGGGCACCGCCTCCACCGAGGCGCTGCTGCGGCGTTTCCAGGGTGAGACCACCCACCCGGCCTACTCGGCGATGCTGGAAGTCGGGTGCGCCCAGCGAACGATCTTTCTTGCGCGCTGGCTCCGTGACAGGGATCTGCAGCACGAGACCGAGTCCGGGCTGAACGTGGTGGAGAACTACAACGGGGTCAACGACTACATCCGTTTCGGCAAGCGCGGGGAGCTGGCCTCGAATAAGCGCGAGGAGTAGGAGCTGGCCATGCTCTGCTTAATGATCTTGCAGAGCTGCTTCGGGTACATCAACACGTTGATGATTCAAGACACCGTCGCCGAGCCGGAGTGGGCCGACGTGCTCACCGACGTCGACCGGCGGGGCCTGACCCCGCTGTTCACCACGAACATGACGCCGTACGGGACAGTGCAGCTGCGCCGCGACCGGCGCCTGGATTTGACCGAGCCGCCGTCGCCACCGCAGGCGTGAGCGATGCCGTGACGCGGGGAGGCGACGGTGCCGCAGGATGTTCAGGCGATGGAGTGCGCCGCGTCCAGCAGGCGGCGCAGGCGCAGGGTGTCTGGGGCCAGAGCCGTGATCAGGATGGCGGGGCCGGCCAGCGGGGTCAGGACGGCCTGGCCGGTTGCCGGGTCGTCGCCGAACAGGCGGGCGGGTGGCGGGTGCTGGTCCAGGGTGGGGTCGATGATGAGGATCTGGCCGACGGCGCGGTGGCCGGCCAGGATGGCGGGGCCGTCCCAGCCGGGTGCGCCGGGTCCGTACATGGTCTGCTGCTCCAGCAGGGGGCGTGCGTCGCGGCGGACGGTGAGGCGGGTGGACAGCCGGCCCGGTGGCTCTCCGGAGCGGCCGAGCACGACCTCTTCGCGGAGCAGGAGCCGGGCGGTGGGGGCCAGGTCGATGGTGCAGCTCTGGCGCAGGTTGCTACGGGCGGCGGAGATCAGGGGCTGGGGCAGCCAGTGCAGGCTGGCATGCTCGGCGACGGTCAGGTGCACGTCGTAGGTGGCGTGGGCGGTGGTGGGGCCGCGCAGGGCGATGGTGGCGGCGGCGGTGGTGATGTGTAGGTGGGCGCCTGGTCCGGTGGTGGCTTCGATGCGCAGCCGGTCGCCGCCGAGCGGGGCGCTCATGGCGCCGAGGATGCACACCCGTGCCTGGTTGCCGTGAGCGTGGCCGCGCCGCAGGTCGAACGGGCCGTCACCGGCGAGCACGGGCAGGACGGTGGTGCCCTGTGCACGGGCGGCCCTGATGCGGGCGGTGGCGTGCACGCCCGGCACAGCGCGCCCGGTCGGTGTGGAGGCCAGGGCGGGGGGCGGTGTGGGTGGCAGGGCTGCTCGGCTCATGCGGGGCCCGCGGTCCACGCGGCGAGCTGTCCGCGGATCCACTCGGCCACGGGGGTGATGCCGCCTGCGGTCTTGACCGCGGTCAGCACGGTGGGCAGGTCGTCGCGCTGGACCTTGGCGTCGCGGGCCATGGCCTCCAGGTCGGCGCCGACGTGAGGGGCCAGGTCGGTCTTGTTGATGACGAGCAGGTCGGAGGTGGTGACGCCGGGGCCGCCCTTGCGGGGGATGTCATCGCCGCCGGCCACGTCGATGACGAAGATCTGGGCATCGACGAGGCCCTTGGAGAAGGTGGCGGTGAGGTTGTCGCCGCCCGATTCGATGAGGATCACATCGAGCGAGCCGAGGCGGTCCTCGAGGTCTTCGACGGCTTGCAGGTTGGCGGAGATGTCGTCGCGGATGGCGGTGTGCGGGCAGGCGCCGGTCTGCACGGCGGTGATGCGTTCGGCGGGCAGGACGGCCTCGCGCAGCAGGAACTCGGCGTCTTCGCGGGTGTAGATGTCGTTGGTGACGACCGCGATGGACATTTCCTCGCGCAGCGTGCGGCACAGGGCGGCGACGGTGGCGGTCTTGCCGGAGCCGACCGGCCCGCCCAGGCCGATGCGCAGGGCGCGGCGTCGGCCGCCCGGGCCTTCGGCGGAGGAGCTGCCGGGGCCGTGGGTGTGGCCTTCGGGGAAGGTGTCGCTGTGGTGGAGGTGCATGGCTGCTCCCAGATGGGTTGAAGGAGTGGTCAGGAGGCGAACAGGCGGGCCGGGCGAGTGGCGTGCTGTTCGGCGGTGATGTCGAGCAGCGGCGCCGAGGCGGCCGGCAGCGAGGCGGGCCCGTCGGTGTGGAGGCGTCGCGCGGCGTCGGCCGCGGCGGCCGCGACGTGGTCGATGTCGGCGGCCAGGCGGGCGAGGATGGCGGTGGCGTCGAAGGGGTCGAGCCTGAGCAGGCGGACGGTCGCGGTGACCGGGCCACCGATGCTCTCGTACGCCGCCACGTAGGCAGCGTCCAGCGGGGCTAGCCCCGCGCCACGGGCGGCCAGCCCGAGCACCACGCTCTGGTGGGCGCCGCGCGGACACGCGGCGGCCAGGGCCTCGAGTTCGGCGCAGGGCCAGGCGGCCCAGGCGGCGCGCAGCAGTTGCCGGCCGAGCCTGCGCGCGGTGTGCCGCAGGGCGGGGGCGCTGGTGCGGGCGTCGGCCGCCTCCTCCAGCAGCAGCAGGTCATACCCGGTGGCGGCCGCGGCGGCGAGCCCGGCAGCGACCAGGCCGGCCGTGTGCAGCCGGCCGCGGCAGAACTCCTCCAGGCTCGCCACGTCCCGCACCCGTCCGGCCGTGACGGCCTCCTCGGCCCCGCCGGAGTGGGCGTGCCCACCGGCGGGGAATCGGCCGTCGGCCAGGACGAGCAGGGCGGCACGGTTCATCGTGCGTGGCATGCCTTTCGTTCGCGCGGGTCGTTCACGGGACGATCATGATGTGCTGGTCAGAAGAGGAAGTAGCGCTGAGCCATAGGCAGGGTGTCGGCGAACTGGTTGCCGTCGACGAGCTGATCGCCGATCTCTGTCTTCACGTCCTTGGCCTTCGCCCCGCCGATCTCCACCTCGAAGGTGTCCGGGTCGATGCGGATGTCGGGGCAGGCGTCGTTCTCGCGCATGTCGGCCTTGAACACCTTGCGCGTGTCGCGGATAGCCTTGAACGGCTTGCCCACTTTGACCTGTTCGGTCAGCCCGGCCCGGATGGCGTGTTCGGTGACGAAGTTGACCGCGTTGGCGGCTGGCGCCCGGCCCATCGCCCCCCACATGGGCCGGGGCAGGATCGGCTGCGGGGTGGTGATGGAGGCGTTGGCGTCGCCGACTTGCGCGTAGGCGATCTGGCCGCCCTTGATGACCCGGTGCGGCTTGACGCCGAAGAACTTCGGCTCCCACAGCACCAGGTCGGCGAGCTTGCCCACCTCGACGGAGCCGACCTCGTGATCGATGCCGTGCGCGATGGCCGGGTTGATGGTGTATTTGGCGACGTAGCGGCGGGCACGGTGGTTGTCGGCCCCGCCGTCGCCGGCCCGGTCACCCTCCAGCGGGCCGCGCCGGGTCTTCATCACGTGCGCGGTCTGCCACGTCCGTATGATCATCTCGCCGATGCGGCCCATCGCCTGGGCGTCCGACGACATGATCGAGATGGCTCCCAGGTCGTGCAGCACATCCTCGGCGGCCATCGTGGAGGGCCGGATCCGCGACTCGGCGAAGGCCAGGTCCTCCGGGACCAGCGGGTTGAGGTGATGGCAGACCATCACCATGTCGATGTGCTCCTTGACCGTGTTGACGGTGAAAGGGCGGGTGGGGTTGGTGGAGGCGGGCAGCACGTTCGGCAGGCCCGCCATGGTGATCATGTCGGGGGCGTGGCCGCCGCCGGCGCCTTCGACGTGGAAGATGTGGATCGGGTGCTCGCCGATGGCCTCGATGGTGTCGGCCACCGTGCCCGCCTCGTTCAGTGAGTCGGCGTGCAGGGCCAGCTGGACGCCGGTTGCCCGGCACACCTCCAGGCAGCGGCGCAGCACCGCCGGGGTGGCCCCCCAGTCCTCGTGGATCTTAAATCCGAGGACGCCGGCCTTCACCTGGTTGTAGAGGGACTCGGTGGACATGGTGCTGCCCTTGCCGAGCAGCCCGATGTTGACCGGGAAGGCGTCCAGCGCCTCGAACAGCCGACTGATGTGCCAGGCGCCGGGCGTGACGGTGGTGGCGGTGCTGCCCTCGGCGGGGCCGGTGCCGCCGCCGATCAGGGTGGTGACCCCGGCGGCGAGCGCCTCGTGCACCTGCTCGGGGCAGATGAAGTGCACGTGGGTGTCGACGCCGCCCGCGGTGAGGATCTTGCCGTTGCCCGCGATGATCTCGGTCTCGGGGCCGATCAGGAAGTCGGTGGCCCGCTCGTGGCCGTCGTGCAGGCGGTCCATGGTGTCGTCGTTGTAGGCCTTGCCGAGTGCGACGATCCGGCCGTCACGGATGCCCACATCCGCCTTGACCACCCCCCAGTGGTCCAGGACGACCGCGCCGGTGATGACGGTGTCGGGCGGCTGCGGGGCGCCGAACCGCGCCGAGTCACGCGGCGCGCAGGACTGCCCCATCGACTCGCGGATCACCTTGCCGCCGCCGAAGACGACCTCGTTGCCGCTGCGTCCCGGGCCGCCGGCCCAGTCCTCGGTGATCTCGATCCGCAGGTTGGTGTCGGCCAGCCGGATGCGGTCCCCGGTCGTCGGGCCGTACCGGTCGGCGTACTCCACACGAGTCAACGGCTGATCGATCGGCAGGATCTCCACACCCGGCCCGCACTCCCGCACCGGTCCCTCCACCACCGGCTCGGCGAGCATGCCTGGCGCCTGGTCCGCTGTGGTGTCGGCCGATGCGTTCGGGGCTTCATCCATCGAGCTGCCCTCCGACTTGGCCGCGCAGGCCGGCGACGACGCGCTTGCCCTCGATGGGCACCAGCTTCACCGTCCGGGTGCATCGGGGCTCGAACCGGACCGAGCTGCCGGCGGGGATGTGCAGGCGCTTGCCGTAGGCGACGGACCGGTCGAAGTCGAGGAGGGGGTTGGCCTCGTAGAAGTGGTAGTGCGAGCCCACCTGGATGGGGCGGTCGTCGGTGTTGGTCACCTCCACCATCGTGATCTCGCGGCCCTCGTTGAAGGGCACCTGCGTGGCGCCTTCGGGATGGTCGATCTTCCCCGGATGGATCAGCGACTGCGCCCGCGCTTCCCGCTCACCTTCCTCGCCGTCTTTCCCACCGGCGTCGGCGTCGGCGAAGGGGTTGCGGATGGTGACCAGCTTGGTGCCGTCCTCGAACGTCGCCTCGATCTGCAGGTCGGAGATCATCTCCGCGACGCCCGGCATGAGGTCGCCCCGGGAAAGGATCTCGTTGCCGGTGGACATGAGCTCGTGGACGGACTTGCCGTCCCGGGCCGCTTCCAGCACATGCGCCGTGATCAGTGCGACCGCCTCCGGATAGTTGAGCTTGACCTCCCGTTCTTTGCGCTTGCGGGCCACGTCCGCGGCCACGTGGATCAACAGGCGTTCCTGTTCATGCGGAGTTAGATGCACCCGCCACCTCGCCTTCGCTCTGCGGATCGCCTGGCATGACCGGCCTGCGATCACGTCGCCGTCCGCTGTTCGGCCAGGAGATGATCGCCCGTGCCGGGTGCCTCCGGATTCTGGTGATCACCACCTCATTGCCCACTGAAGGTATTTCGATGAATACTGAGAGTGATATGGCGTGACGGTGAGGCATGCGTCACCCGTGACACAGAATTCGCATTACCTGTCACACACGGCCCGGCGGGCCGCGTCCCGCCCAGCTCACCGCTCGCCCCCGCCGGGCCGACTCGGTAGCATTATCTGTCACATCAGCCTTGCGGAGGTGGTCATGCCGGTCGTCGCCTTCCCTGGCACACCCGCATCCGCGAGCGAACGAGCCGACAGGCGGACCAGCGTCGCCGGCGCCGTCGAGACGTTCCTCGACTCGCTCGGCGCCGCCACCACCCGCATCGGCTACGCCCGCACCCTCGCCCGGCTGACCGCGGCCACCGGGCCGCACCACCCGGTCGCCGACCTCGACTGCGACCACTACGCCGCGGTGATGGCCGCCTGGGACAGCACCGCCCCAGCCACCTGGAACCGGCACCTGTCCGCGCTGATCTCCTTCACCACCTGGGCCCAGCGCCAAGACCTCCTCGCGACCAACCCGGCCCGCCGCCTGAACCGGCGCAAGACCACCCACCGCGGCGACCGTGCCATCCCCGCCCCCCGGCTGGAGAAACTGTTCACCGACGACCGCCACCAGCTGCGGGAACGGCTCCTGTGGCGGCTCCTCTACGAAACGGCCGCGCGGGCCGAAGAGATCTTGTCCCTCAACGTCGAAGACCTCGACCCCGAGTTCCGCCGCGCCCGCGTCCGCTCCAAAGGCGGCGCCATCGAGTACGTGCACTGGGCCACCGCCACCGCCCGGCTGCTGCCCCGCCTGCTCGCCAGCCGCACCAGCGGGCCGGTTTTCCTGGCCGATCGGCGCGCACCCGCCTCTGGCCACCGCGCCCCCGCGGCCGCCGACATCTGCCCCGTCACCGGCCGCGGCCGGCTGTCCTACCCGCGCGCCGAGTACCTGTTCAAGACCGCCTCCGCCGAGCTCGACCCGCACGGCGACGGCTGGACGCTGCACCAGTTGCGCCACTCGGCGCTGACCCATCTGGCCGCCGCCGGCCGCACCGCGCCCGAGCTGCAGGCCAAGAGCCGCCACCAGCACCTGGCCAGCCTGGGCCGCTACGTGCGCCTGGGCGAGGAGACCTCCGCCCGGATCACCGCCGAGCATGACCCCGCTGCCCGACGACGCACACGCTGACAACCCCCTAGCACCAGTCGCCGAGGGGTCGCTGAACAGGGCTTTTGCAATCGCGTGTACCTGGTGACGGCTTCGTTAACGACAGGCCGATGCCGACGACAGCCAGCAGCGCAGGACCCTCCCTTTCCTGGAGGAAACGGTAGAGGGATCAGGCGACCCATGCGCCGAGTACGCCGCAATGCCCGACTGGCGGGCATGCCGTTGCACCACCGCGTAGCAGGAACCTCATCCGGACGGAGCGCAAGTCATTCCCGATCTTGAGCAAAAGACTTCGTTTCGACGACGGACCCACCGCGTAGCGCCGCGCCAGGCCCCACGGTGAGCGCTCATGGAGATTCCCCCGCTGCATGATCAGCCCGCCTCCGTCGTCCAGCTGGGCGAGGCCCTGGCCGCCCTGGGCCTATACGACGGAGCGGGCACCGTCGCCGAGCACACGGTGGAGGCGGCCCGGCTCGGCGGGGACGGCCCCTACCGGGCGCGGCTGGCCAACGCCCTGCTCGGCGCCGTCCAGGTCGAGGCCATACTCGCCGAGAGCTTCGCGGCCGACGCCGACGACCTGGCGGCCGCGCACCATCAGCAGCTGGCCACCGCGGGTGTGGCCGACGACCCGGAGAAACTTGTCGGGTTCCTGCGCTGGCAGGCCCTGCGGGTGGCTGGCCCGCTGCGGCTGATCGCCCAAGACCCCTCCACCGGGCACATCTCGCCGGACAGCCAGAAGATCAGCTTGTCCTCGTCCTGGCCGACGGGATCACGCCTGAGGTGGTGACGGGCGAGTGGAAGCGCCTGGTGCACCGCCCGGACCTGCCAGAGATGCAGCGGTCGCGGGAGGACAGATGCGCCTCGGCGGCGCACAGCCAGCGGATGCGGGCGTGCTCCAGCGCGGCGGCGGACGGCCCATGTCGATCATCAGGAGTGTGAGCGTCAAGCATGGACTGACAAAGTCTGGAAGTACGTACTATTCTCCTACTTCATAATGAAGGATGTAATAATCTATGAAAGCGACTCTGACGGCTTCCTCTACGACCCTCAGGTCAGGGCCGCGATGATCCAGTTCATCGATGGCGATGGAGACCTGCTCACCTTTGAGGCGGGCGCCGCCGTCCGCACCGCCAACCATGCCGTCGAGCGCATGCGCGCCCACGGCTCTCAGGGACGGGGGGTCAGCGCGGGCGCGCTCGACCTGCTGATCCGTCTCAACAGCAGCGAGCGGGGCATCAGCATCGGTGAGCTGGCCAGGGCCGCGGGGGTCAGCTCCCGCAACGCCACCGGTTTGGTCGACACGCTGGAGCACGACGGGCTGGTCCGCCGGGTCCCCGGCCCGAAGGATCGACGTTCGGTTCTGGCCGAGATCACACCTGCCGGGCGGGCATGGATGGAGGCGTTCCGCAGGCCGTCGCAGCTTGCCATGCGGGCGATGTTCCACGGGTTCACTTCCGAAGAACTGGTCGTTCTGCGCGACCTGTGCCTGCGGCTGGCCGCCAACCAGCATCGCCTCGCCGACCACCTGCGCCAGATCGGACAGCAGCCATGACCACGACGGCTCAGGAACGGACCCGTCGCACCGTGCGCGGCTATCACGAAGCCCGCTTCCGCGGTGAGATATCCGCGGCGGCGGCGCACCTCGGAGAGCCGTTCCGCTTCCAGAGCCCGTTCATCACCTCCGACGATCGGACAGGGCATCTGGCGACCTTGCCGGGGTTCGTGTCGATCGTGACCGGGGTCGAGCTGATCAGCGAGCTGTACGGCGAAGCGGAGGCCACGCTCGTGTACGACGTGCACACCGCGACGCCGGTCGGCACTCAGCGCACGGCTGAGCACTTCCGGCTGGACGGCGGCAAGATCGTGTCGATCATGCTGTTGTTCGACGCCTCGCCCTGGCAGCCGATGAAGGCCCAGATCGAGCTTTGACTTTCTCCCCCGATCTTCAGGCGGGGGAGGAAGTCAACAGGTCCTGCCAGGGATCCTCGATCAGCCAGGCCTCCAGCTCAGGACGCTGGGCATTCTTGCCGGCGAAGATCCGGCGGCATCGAGGGTCTCGAACACCGCGTGGACAGTGCCACTCGCGCCAGACTTTCACGTCGAGGAATCGCGCGGCGGCCAGCCGGGGGTCAGCGATGACCAGCCGCTGCGCGACAGTGACATGGGATAAAGCCTTCTCCGGCAACGGAGCCGAATGCTCCGCCAGGGTCGGTGGTCGGTCGACAGGACGATCGCCGCGGCAGGGCACAGGTCGGCGGCCTCGCGAACCGCGTCCCGCGTTTCGGCGGGCGACTCGGGTCGCAGTACGATCGCCTTGCCGTCGTCCTGAGGCGACAAACGCCACGACCCCAGCCCTTGATTTCAAGGGCAAGAACTGGCCCCATCTACAGGGTTGGCCCCACTGCTCAATCTCCGACGTGGGTTATTCGCGCGAGTTCTGGCCCCACCTCCGCGACGGTCAAGCGCTCACTAGCGCCGCCCGCCGAACTCCCAGTCGTGGACCTCGATGTCGGCGTACCGGTCCGGGGTCAGGACGGCGCGTGCCGCATCCGGGTCCGGCGCCCGGACCAGCAGCGCCGTACCCAGCCAGGTGGTGCCGTCGTCGGACAGCAGCGGCCCATACGCGATCAGCTCGTCCCGGTCGGGCGGCGGGACAAGGTCGGCAGCCTGCCCGGAGCCGAAGCCCAGCACCAGATAACGGTTGCCGCCTTCTCGGCCGCCGGGGAAATCCCACATGGTGCGCCCCAGCGCGTTGCTCCATCGGCGCAACACCACGTCCCGGTACACACCGGCCTGGTAGTTGGGCTCGTCGAAGACGAACGCACGCGCAGTGGCAAGATCTGGCAGGTCGATGATGTGCACACTGCCGGTGGCCGTGTCGCTGTCGCGGCCGAAGGTCGGGCCACGGGCGATCAGCTCCGCCGCGTACTGGTCCATGTAGGACCAGTGCTCTTCCAGCAGCTCGTCGCGCAGCGCCGCAGAGTCAGGCCGATCACGGTGATAACAGAAAAATTCCATGCCGAGAGTACCTACCATGAACCGCAGCGACGGTTCCATTCCGGTCATCCGAGCCATCGGCGATCCTTCAGCCCCGGAGAAGGGTGTAAGCGGTCACCAGGAAATCCTGGTCGGCGGGCATGCTGTTCCAGGCAGGCGGCTACATGACTCCTGGCAGACGGTCACGAGAAATCCCGGTGAGCGGCCTCGGAGCGCCACGGGAACGTCGGTTTGCGAGCGCTGCGCCCGCTTGAGGTCTTCTGCCTCTGCCCGCATAGGCCCGCCCGGACCGGTGAGTCCACGTCGTCAGCTGTAGTCAACGCGCTTCGAGTATCGCGAGGTCGCGCACCATGTAGCGGCGATGCTCGCACTCCTCCTCCATCACCACGCGCAGGCAACTGCCGACCGAGCGCAGTTCCTCGGGATAGCCGGGCGCAGGTGCGCGCGTGCACATCCGTGCAAGCTCGGTGTCGGTGAGTCCGTCGACGATGCCGCGCACCAGCGCCATGCGGCCGGCGCGAGCCTCCATCACTGCTACGTACGACGGACTCGCATCAAGATCTATGCCGAGTGTCGCCGCGTCCGTGGGCGGATAACCGGTGTGGGTGAGGCCGAGCCGGTGGAACGGCATCGGCTCGTCGAGGATCGTCCGGCTTGCCCAGGCGTCGGTGGCGAAGACAAGGTGGCGAAGCGTGTCGACGAAGGACCACTCGTCGTCGACCCGTTCGTGGCGAGCCGCTTCGGGCAGCCTCTCCGCGCGGGCGACCGTATCCGACCAGAGCCGTTCGATCGTGTCCCACATCGCGCGGAAGTCATCGGCTGTCCGCATCGCTCGCAGCTGCATGCGCTCGGGATGTCGCCGGTCGAGCTCGGCCTCGACGAAGGGGGTGACGTCCACGTCGTTGACGAGGAAGTTGCGTACGTCTCCGGACACGTTGACGTCCACGAGCAAGGAGTCGACGATCTTGATCTGGCGCATGTCACAGTCGCGGAATTTCGCGGCGGCGAAGGTGGCGCTCGTGAAGCTCGCGCCGCGGAACGCGTCGGTGTTGTCGTACTGCGTTGCCATCGCGCCATTGTGCCCGTACAGACCGTAACGGTACAGCGTCGATGTCGACCTCTACATGGGTCCGTGAGCCGCTCTCGAGCCCGCCACGAATAGCCGATGTGCAAACGCGAAGCCACAGGCGAAGCAACCCCGCCACTGACCACGGAACCGCAGACTTCATGGCCGCCCATCTGGAGAACTGATGTCCGTGTATCTGGACCGGCATGTCCGTCTACCAGGAGTTCTCGATGTCCGCTCACAGGTGATGGGTGATCACGGTGCCGCAGGCTCTCTTGGCCGCGTTTTCCCTCGCCCAGTTCGACCGCCTGACATTTCGGATGGCTCTGTCGTCGTACTGCTGAGGCGAACGTTGCGAAAGGAAACCGATCATGGAACCCGTGAAGGTCGCGATCATTTACTACAGCGCCACAGGCACCCTGCATGCCTTGGCGCGAGCCGCCGCCGAGGGCGCGGAAAAGGCCGGCGCCCACGTGCGACTGCGCAAGGTCGCCGAAACGGCCCCACCGGAGGCGATCAGCGCCAATCCGGCCTGGGCCCAGCACCTCCAGGACACCGCCGACATCGCCGAGGCCGGCCACGACGACCTGGACTGGGCCGACGCGGTGCTATTCGGCACCCCCACCCGCTTCGGCAACCCGGCCAGCCAGCTCAGGGCGTTCATCGACACCACCGGTGGCCTGTGGTACCAAGGCAAGCTCGCGGACAAGGTGTATTCGGCTTTCACCGCCTCCAACACCGCCCACGGCGGACAGGAGTCCACTCTCCTGGCGCTGGGGAACACCTTCTACCACTGGGGCGGCATCATCGTGCCCCCCGGTTACACCGACCCCATCCAGTTCCAGTCAGGCAATCCCTACGGCACCTCCCACGTGACCGGCGATGGCCCACCCAGCGACGTGACCTTGGACGCTGCCCGCCACCAGGCCCGCCGCATCGTCGACACCGCGGCCGCACTCAAAGCCGGCCGCGCCGCCTGATCCAGCACGGAACACCGGCGAGGCTGTCATAGCACCTCACATTCCGAGGGGTTGCTTCGTCGGGCTACTGAACCACAGAGACCGTCGCCAGGCGCGCTGGTTGCGGTCAGAATTCTTAAACGGAGGATGCGATGACATCGAACGATTCCGAAATCAGGGCACTCTTGGAGAGTCGAGTCGATGCCTGCCAGACAAAGGACGTCGATCGGCTCATGTCACATTATTCTTCCGGCATCGTTTATTACGATGTTGTTCCCCCCCTCCAGTTCGCGGGAACCGACGAAGTGCGCCGCAACTTTGTGCGGTGGTTTGATGAATACGACGGCCCCATCAGCCTGAAAACACATGATTTAACCATTGCGACGAGTGGAGATGTCGCGTTCGCGCACATGCTTCACCTGAACTCCGGAACACGCAAGAACGGGCTCGAGAGCGCGATATGGGTACGATCGACCGTTTGTTGCCGACGGTCAAGTGGCAAGTGGTTGATCACGCATGAACATATCTCACTGCCGATCAACCCGGAGAACCTTCAAGCCTGGTTCCCGCCGGATATGTGAGCCAGCCTGATCATTTATATGAGAAAGGTACTTCCTGCCTGAGAGGGTGAGGACGCCAGACGCCCTCACCCTCCCAGACCCGAAAGCACGTTTCCGATGGGCGATCCTGCCCTGCGGGTGGGGCGGCCGAGTTGGGGGTGGGCGGCGGCATGGAGAGCGTACGTTTTCGTTCCGCTGTTCCTCGCAGGCCGGAACCGAAGCGGTTCACGCCCGGCCAGACGGCCGAGCGCGGCCGCGTTCAGCCGTACCGGCCGCCCTCGAGCCGCTACGACATCCCCGGTCCCCGGCGACGGCCGGGGAAGCGGGCTTGGCCGGTAGGCCGCGGTGTGGCGCGAGACTGAACCCGAAAGCGCCACCGCTGTGCAGGAAAGCCATCCGCCATGGGTCGCCCGCTGAGAGCATCGGGACAAAAACGATCATGGCGACGATCGGTGCGCGCCATGACGGCGGCGGCGCGGACGGTGAGACGGACCAGATCATCGCGGCCCTCGGGTTTCGGGAGGCGGCGTCATAGGCCCACCGGGTGAGGTGCTCGATGAAGACGTCCCGTCGGCTACCCCTAGCTGACGACTTCGGCGCTCTCGATCACAACGTCAGCTTCCGGGACGTCCCCGTGCCCACCCTTGTGGCCAGTCCTGACTCCCGCGATCTTGTCGACGACCTCGGTGCCCTCGACGACCTTGCCGAAGACCGCGTAACCCCAGCCATCCTGGCCCGGGTAGTCGAGGAAGCCGTTGTTGCTGACGTTGATGAAGAACTGGGCCGTGGCCGAGTGCGGGACGGAGGTGCGGGCCATCGCCACGGTGTAGAGCTCGTTCTTCAGACCGTTCTTGGCCTCGTTCTCGATGGGGGCGTTGGTGGGCTTCTGCCTCATACCCGGCTCAAACCCGCCACCCTGGATCATGAAGTTCGGGATCACCCGGTGGAAGATCGTTCCGTTGTAGTGGCCGGACCTGACATACGCCAGGAAGTTCTCAACCGTCTTGGGCGCGAGCTCGTCGGCAAGTTCGATCGTGAGCTTGCCGTGGTTGGTGGTCATCACTACCGTGCTCATGGTTCCCCCTAGTCTGCAATGGGTTGTCAGGAGACAGTCTTCCACGGGTGCCGAGCGGGCCTTGGAACGTGGCCCCTTCCGTATTCCGGAAGCATCGCTAGAGCGGGTGGCTGAATCGGCGATCCTTCACACGGTCGTAAACCGCACGCAGCCACGGCTGACGAACCTCTGGCAGCCGTGCCAGCGTTCTGAGGAACACGTCCCAGTCAGGCCGGAACGGACCGTACGGCAGCGGCGGTGGTGGGCGTGGGCGGGCAGCGCAACGTGCGACACCGGCGAAGTCGGCAACGCACCGCAGCCCACGCACGCGAACACAGCCATGTGCCTCCCGCATTGCTTACCTGCTGTCTGGGTGGCCGTGGCGGTGTCTGGTCTGCCTGCCCGGCACGGTGGCGCTCGCGGCCGCGGTGGGGCCAGCGAACGCCGCCGGCCCCACCGGGTCACCGCTCGCGGTGGTCCGGTTTCGTCATCCTGAAGCGGGCCATGTTCTCCTCAGTGGCCCATCGGCGGAATCCTGCCTTCTCCAGCACGCGGACGGAGGCCGGGTTCGACAGCTCCACGTTGGCGAACACGGTATGGACGCCTGGCGCGGCGAGGGCGAAGTCCGCCAGAGCCCGGGCGGCCTCCGAGGCATAGCCCCGGCCGCGGCGGGAGGCCACGACGCCGTATCCGATCTCGACGGTTCCCTCGCTGGGCGGCCAGAACAGGCCGATCGAGCCCACCACCAGGCCACTGTCACGCTCGATGATCAGACGGTGGCCGTGTTCGCCCAGCCAGGCGGGGTACTGGCCGAAAAGGCCCGCGATGACGCGGTCACCTTCGGCGGGGAAGTCGTCGGCCCAGTGAACGGACCTGGTGTCGCCGAGAACCGCAGTGGCCTCGGCCATGCTCCAGGGCCGAAGAACGAGGCGGTCGGTGGTCAGCTGAGAGTGGACGGATGAAGAGGAAGAAGACACGTATCACTACTCCTGGTCGAAAGAACGACCCGGACCGCGCCCTGCTGTCGCGCGGGCCGGACAAGGGCACACCGAAGACGGCCGACGGCGGCCATATTCATCAACCTCCCCGTTCCGTGATCACGCGCCTCCCGCGCCGGGTGACAGTAGCAGCCTCCTCTCGGCCCGGGCAAAGCGTTTTAGACGCGAAGCGGCTTCCGCGGGACCTCGCGTTCCTTGGCGGGCGGTGCGTTCGCCTGGAGGGCCGGAAGCCCCGCACCTCTGGCCAGGGCTGAAGCACTCCTGGAAGGGAGTCCGCTAACCGGCCGTTCCTCGAACATGATCACAACGGTTCACCAAAACAGGCAAACCGGACATCATTCCTCTGTGGTCTTGCATGAAGAATGATGAAAAGTCGGGTTGTTCAATAAATATCCGAGCACCTTTTCATACATTTGTGAGGTGACTCCACCATCCGAGCTCGTCGAGGACGACCTGCTGGCCCCGAGCCCGCCCAGTCGACCGGCGCTCTGACTCGGCGCCGGCGGTCGCCCCGCCCCGCCTTCCCCCGACCGCGAGATGACCGGACAGGAGAACCATGGACGCTGAGGATATGGCCCGTTTCGGCGAGCTGCTGCAGGCCGTACGTGAACGGCGCGCCCTGGACGTGGCCGAGCTGCACGAGGCCGGGTGGCTGCTGGCCGAGGTGACCCGCTACACCGCCGCCCTGGCCGAGCACCTGCGAACCGAGGTCGCACGCCTGCCCGGCCGGTTCATCCTGCGTGACGACACCGGGGACGACCCCGAGGCGCGTCTCGTCGAGGTCCGCGAGCGGCTGCTGCGGATGGAGAAGGTCCTGGAGGCGGCCGGACTGCACGCCTCCCGCTACCACACCGCGATGGGGCACATCGGCGTCGAGGTTGATCCCGGCATCCGCCCGGCCTGATCAGGATGAGGCGGTCCCGGACCGGTCGCGCGCCTGGCCGCCGGGTGCCGGGGCCGGGAGGCGTGGTGCCCGGGGTGTGTTCCTGAGGTGGAGCCGCGAACATCATCACGGGACTGTCGGCACAGCGTGGCAGACTGCCCGGCATGACCGAATCCGACCCGAAGGCCGACCTTCACCGTTACCTGCGAACCGCCCGCGAAGCTCTGCTGTGGAAGCTGGAGGGGCTTTCGGAGTACGACATCCGCCGACCGCTGACACCGACCGGCACCAACCTGCTGGGGTTGATCAAACATGTGGCCAGCGTCGAGTTGGGATATTTCGGTGACGTCTTCGAGCGGCCGTCCGGCGAATCGCTGCCCTGGTTCGAGGATGGCGCAGAACCCAACGCGGACATGTGGGCGACCGCTGACGAGTCGCGCGAGCAGATCGTCGGGCTGTATCACCGGGCGTGGGCGCACTCGGATGCGACGATCCAGGCGCTGACGCTGGACGCGATCGGTCACGTGCCGTGGTGGCCGGATGGTCAGAACCGGGTGACGCTGCACCGGATCCTGGTGCACATGATCGCTGAGACCAACCGGCACGCCGGCCATGCCGATATCGTCCGGGAGCTGGTCGACGGGGTCGTCGGGCTGCGAGAGGGGAGCGACAACATGGCGCCTGGCGACCAGGCCTGGTGGGAGTCCTACCGAGGCCAGGTGGAGCGCGTCGCGCGGGAAGCCGGCCAGGGCTAGGCGATCCTGGCCGGGAACGCGATGATCTTCGTGCCGTAGACGCCGTAGACGGTGTGCCGGTCGGTCGCATGCGTGTGGGTGAACAGGCCCCTCGTGCGTGGATACCCGCGTCGCCGGCGAACGACTTCCAGCCCGCAGGTCCCCGGGTCAGAAAGCCTGTTCAGCCGTATCCGCCCGATTGCCGGTCACTGCCACGGCGGCCTCTTCCTGAGAGGTTCGGGCTGGAAGACCAAGGTCGTCACGCTCACCCGGTCCGTGGCCCTGCCGCAGACCGGGTGCCAGGGTCAGAGTGACCGTGACGGAGGCCGCCGCCACCACGGCCATCGCCACCGGCGGCGAGGTGTGCTGGGCGACGGCACCCGCGAAGGCGGCGCCCACGCCCTGCATGGTGAGCATGCCGGAGGAGTGCAGCCCGAGGGCGTGCCCGCTCAGCTCGTCCGGTGTCAGGGACATCAGACGCTCCTGGAAAAGGAGGCTCGCCGAGTATCCGGCCGAGGCGAGCGCAACGGCCGCCACCGCGAGAGGCGGCGCCGGGGACAGAGCGAAGATCAGATACGGGGCGGCCAGCAGTAGGAGCATCGGTGTGCCGAGCCGTTCCCTCCACCGCCGGGGGAGGAACCGGCCGGCCAGAGTGTCCCCGGCCAGCATTCCGAGCGCGGCGCAGGCGAACAGGAGCCCCGCGTGCCGGGGCGCGTAGGGGACGTAGAGGGACTCGCAGCCGACGATCAGCCCGTTGGGCACCCAGAGGGCGAGGTAGACGTATCGGCGGGGTTTGGAGGACCACAGCCGTGCGTTGTTCCGCCAGGTCTCGATGGCCGACGGCCGCCCGGTGGCACGCGGCGGCCGTCGGCTGAGGCCGAACCGGGCGACGGCCGCGGCGGCGAGATACAGGGCGGCCCCGGTGAACAGCGTGCCGTGCGGTGACAGGACGGCCACCAGCCCGCCACCGGCCGCGAACCCGCAGATCTGCATGACGCCGGTGGACATGTTGAGCACGGAGCGGCCGAGCAGGTACCCCTTCCTCGCGAGGATCTCGTTGAGCAGTCCGTAGCGTACTCCGCCACCCAGTGATGCGATCATCCCTTGGCCCAGGAGGATGACGAAGACGGCCCATACAGGCAGGCCGGGGATGGCCTGGACGGCGGTGCAGAGTCCGAAGAGCAGCGCCAGGCCCGTCAGCGTGGAGCGCGGCGGCAGCCGGTCGGCCGCCGACAGCAGCGTCGTCGCGCCGATCACCTGGGCGAGGGAGGGGCCGAACATGGCGAGAGCGGACAGCAGCGGCGAACTGGTCGTCGTGTAGACCAGCGTGCTCAGGGCCAGCCCGCTCACCGTCTGGGCCGCCACCTGCCCGGCCGATGTCAGGAAGAGCGGTGTGAACTCCGGCGTCCGGAAGAGTTCGTGATAGGTACGCACGGCCGGAGTCTCAAAGACCCCGCCGTGAGGGCGCTACTGTTTCGCGGGGAGGCGAAACGATGGGCTGGTGGCAGGTCAACGCGGACACGCTCGTGGGAAGCCGGTTCGTCGTCTCCCCTCTGGCGGAGGTCATCGCGAGCCTGAAGACCCTGGAGCGGGGGACGGCCACGCATCCGGGCGAGTCCGCGTGGCTCGGCGTCCATCTGCCTGCCTACCGGAAGCGGCAGGCCGGCGACCCGGTCACCGCGCTGCTCATCCGGGCCGCTCTGGGACGCACCTGGAACGCCGACTTCCTCACCCCCACGCCCGCCGGCGAGGGTGAGCCCACCTTCGCGCAGGAGGTGGCATGCATCCGTGAGACACCGGCCGAGACCGCCCGCGCCGACCTGAGCGTGTCGCTGGGCGGCCCGGTCCCCGCCCGGTTGCACCGCTCTGACCTGCCGGAACGCACTGCCGACCTGCTGGAGTGGGTGTGGAGGGAATCGGTGCTCCCTTACTGGCCGCAGCGCCGGCGGATCATCGAGGCCGACGTCGTCGCGCGTACGGCGCGGCTGGGCCAAGGCGGCTGGGCCGCGGCCCTGGACGACATGCGCCCCGGGATGCGCTGGCTCGGGGAGAGCCGGCTGCAGATCAACACGTACGACTATCCGCCACGGGAGCTCTCCGGAGCGCAGTTGATGTTCGTCCCCGTCACGCCACGCCAGAGCTGGGTCTCGTGGGACGCGTCGCATCGGCACGCCGTGGTGTATCCGTGCTCGGGCGCCCTGGCCGAAGCGGGCCGGATGCCGGTGCCCGAGGCCTTGGGCGCGTTGCTCGGGCACGCACGGGCGGGCGTCCTCATGCTTCTCGACGCCCCGAAGAGCACGACGCAGCTGGTGGCTCTGACCGGCCAGGGACTGGGGTCGGTGGGCCGCCATCTCAAGATCCTGCTCGACGCCCGTCTGGTCCGGCGCAGGCGTGCCGGGCGGTCCGTGCTCTACTACCGGACGGACGCCGGGGAGGTCCTGGTGAAGGCCCAGGACAACGGATCATGAGCGGGTCCCGCGACGGTTTCCCGGCTTCGTCGGGGTAGGCGGGGAAAGTCGGGGGTAGGCGGGGAAAGGGGGAGAAGGACCAGGCCGTTCGGAAGGCGAGTGATCGATGCGTGCCGCGTACGTCGAGCGGCTGGGGTCAGCGGGGGAGATCCGTCACGGCGAACTGCCGGATCCCGGATGCCGCCCCGGCGAAGCCCTGGTCCGGGTGGCGGCGGTGGCCGTCGACAACGTGGACACGTTCGTGCGCTCAGGCGCCTACGCCACGCCCGTCCCGCTGCCGCTGGTCCTGGGCCGCGACCTCGTCGGTGAGGTGGTGGAGCCGGGCGCGTCCGGTCTCGCGCCCGGCACCCGGGTGTGGTGCTGCAGCCTCGGGTACGGCGGGCGCCAGGGCGCCTCCGCCGAGCTGGCGTGCGTGCCGCCCGACAGGCTCTACCGCCTCCCCGGCGGAGTCGATTCGCTGGAGGCGGTCGCCGTCCTGCACCCGGCCGTCACGGCCTACACCGGGCTGGTCCACCATGCCAGGCTCCGGCGGGGCGAGACCCTGTTCGTCGAGGGGGGAAACGGTGCCGTCGGCTCCTGCCTGATCCGGATGGGGGTGAGCCTCGGCGCCCGGGTCATCGCCGCCGCGCGGGGGCCGCGCAAGACCGCGGCCTGCGGCCGGCTGGGCGCCGACGACGTGATCGACTCCGTCTCCGCCTTCCCCCTGGCCACACTGCGGGAGCTCGCTCCGGACGGAGTGAGCGTCTACTGCGATACCACCGGGCGTACGGCCCCCGGCGCGGCGGTGCCCGCGCTCGCCGACCGTGGCCGCGTGCTGGTCATGTCCGGGTTCCGGAGCCAGGAGGGTACGGCCGGCCTCGACGCCAGGGAGCTGTACACGCACGACAGGTCCATCGTCGGATTCGTGATCAGCCTGGCCACGGCGGAGGAGCTGGCGGAGGCGGCCGAGTGGGTCAACGGGGAGCTGTCACTCGGCGCGCTCCGCCTGGACACGACCGTTCTGGAACTGTCGCAGGCCCGGGAGGCGCACGAGGACATCGAAGCGGGGATACGAGGGGAGAGCAGGAAACACCCTGGACGCCTGGTGCTCCGTGTCTGACCGGACAGGCCGCCGACCGCCTGCGGGGACGGCCGGCTTCGATCACGGTCTTTGGCTCTGCGGAGAAACCATCCGTTTCGGTGATCTTGGCTGGATATGATCTCGCTGCCCGTACACGGAGGTCGCAGAACGCACACCGCGGATACAGGGACACGACGATGACTCGCATCTGCCGGATCCACACCCTCCGCCATGCCGCTGTCCCGGGAGACCCCTCCAGGCTGTGGGATTTACAGGCATCCATCCCGGATTGAGCGCGATCCTGATAACAGGTCTATAAGACCATCCTGTTACCTGACACTTACGACGCGTGACTTTCGGCACGCTGGGGGAGGTGAGAGGCGACACGGGAGGCGATATGCATGATGATCATTACTCGACGCACAGGCGCAGCCCGAGCGGAAGGCCCCGCGGTCGCATGCCGTACGGCCAGCCTCCAGGCCACCCGCCGGCCGAGGTCACCGATCGGCCCCGCGACGGCCAGGCCCACAACTCCGCCGGTGACCCGTTCGTGTACGGATCGCGGATCAGCGTCGACATCCGGCCCGTCTGGCCGCCGCAGCCGCCGCGACGCCTGCACCGTCCGTCGTGGTCGTGGCCGCACATCCCGCGTGACCGGTTCCTGCGACCCGCGTTGATCTTCGGATTCCTCGCGGCGGCCGGAGCCGGCATCTGGTCGTCCGGGTGGTCGCCGACGTTCGGGCGGCCCGCCGCCGACACCGTCGCGGTGCCAGACCCGCCGTGGACGGCCGGAGACGATGCGGCGATCGCTCCCGCCGAGACGACCACGCCGTCCCCCGGCCACGCGCTCACCATCGCACCTTCCGCCCCTTCGGAGAAAGCCGCGAGCGGCCAGAAGCCGGCCGAGCAGCTCCAGGCCCGCGCCGCCACCGGCATCCGGGACAGCCAAGGCGTGCGGCGGCACGGGAGGCGCGGCGCGCCGAAGACCGCCGAACGGCCGGCGGTCCGGACCGTGACGTCGGCACCGCCAGCGGCACCGGACGCTTCGGAGACACCCGCGACCGCCCCGAGGACCCGGCCACCGGCATCCCCCGGAGAAAGAACGCCCCCCGGGGCACGAGGAAACCGCACAGGCGCCGACACCCCCGGCACGCACGCCGCTCCTGAGCCTCGCACCGCCCCTGCCGCTCCCGACGACCGCCTCAGCGCCGCTCATGCCTGCCGGCACCTGCAGCCCGGCGACTGGCGCTATGGCTACTGCGTCAGGGCGTGGAACGACTTCAAAAGGCGCAACGGCCTGCCGTGATCGCGGTCCCGATGTTTCTCAGGTCTCCGCCCCCGCCAGAAGAACCTCGGCCACCTCGCTCCGGGCATAGAGCACATACCTTCCGGTCCGGTGGGCGGTGACCAGGCCGGCCGCACGCAACGCGGTCAGATGCTGCGACACCCCGCCCATGGACATGCCGGTGCGCCGGCTCAGGTCGGTGGTGGAGGCAGGGGCCTCCAGCTCGCCGAGGAGCGCGGCGCGGGAGTGCCCGAGCACCGCGGCCAGCGCCGCGGGAACGTCGGCCGCGCGGCGTTCCCACAGGGTGGCGATTCCGCGAGGCGAGTAGCGCAACGTGGGCTGCCAGGGGGGCGTGGTGACCGAGAAGAGCCTCGGCCAGACGAAGACCGAGGGCACCAGCAGCAGCCCCCGCCCGCCCAGCCCTCTGACCGCCGACACATGACGATGCCGGACGAACAGCCTGTCCTTCTCCCACCTGATGGCCGGGTCGAGATCGTTGAGCAGCCTGTCGGCGCCCCCCTCGGCCAGCAGCCGGGCCCGGTGGAGCACGTCTCCTTCGAGGAGGGTGCGGATCCTCGGCCAGTACGGTGCCAGCGTGGCCGCCCAGTAATCCCGGATCACCTCGGCCAGCTTCACCAGGCCGCCGACCGGATCATCGCGGAGCGGGGCGAGGCGGGGCCCCTCCATGTCCGCGAGTTCGAGGCGAACCCGTTCGGGTGGGGTCGCGCACATCGTGGCCAGTTCCACCTCAAGGTGGGGTGCGGTGGTGACCGGCGGGGGGCAGATGAACGCCGGAATTATTCGGGTGGGCACCGGCACCAGATCCGCCAGCATTCCCCAGTCCACCCCCGAGGAACGCAGCCTCGGCAGGACCTCCTCCACCCATGGCCGATGCAGGGGATGCTCCGCGGGGTTCTTCAGGACCCGGACGCTGGCCACCACCTCCCACAGGGGAGAGAACGCGAACCGGGTGCACGCCAGATCCGCCAGTCCGAACTCCAGCTCCAGCATCGCGCTTCACCCTTCTCCGGCGCCGCGAACCCGTGACGTCCACAGCCGCGCGCGTCGCGGTGGGTTCCGGAGACGGCGCCCGCCGCCCTTCTCGCACCACGGCCACCCCGTCGATTCGCTCCTGCCTAAATTAATGGAGGCGTCCACGAGGGGACGGCATGGTCGGGCGCATGACCACCATGACGACATCCCGATCCCAACGGTCGGTGTTCGCCGATTCCGGCTTCCGCAGGTTGTTCGCCGCGGCCGTCGCGAGCAGGCTGGGCACCTCGATCAGCTACCTGGCCGTCCCGCTCGCCGCGGTGACGGCGCTGGAGGCCACGCCCGGTGAGGTCGGGGTGCTGGCGATGCTGAGCACGCTGGCGTTTCTGCTGATCGGCCTGCCGGCGGGAGCCTGGGTGGACCGGATGCGGCGCCGGCCGGTGATGGTCACGGCCGACCTGGTGCGGGCCGTACTGCTGGGATCGGTGCCGGTGGCGTGGTGGCTGGGAGCGCTGACCCTGCCCCACCTCTACATCGTGGTGCTGCTGTGCGGGGTGGCCACGGTGTTCTTCGAGATCGCCGACCAGAGCTACCTGCCGCGCCTGGTCGAACCCGGGCAGCTGATGGCCGCCAACGGCGCGCTGGTCAGCATGGACGCGGCCAACCAGCTCGCCGGGCGCGGCGTCGGCGGCTACCTGATCCAGGTGCTGTCGGCTCCGGTGGCGATCGCCGTGGACGCGGTGAGCTACCTGTGGTCGGCGTTGTGCCTGCGGTCCATCCGCCGCGTGGAACCGCTCCCGGAGAAGGGAGGGGTGAGCCTCGGGCGGGACATCGCCGAGGGGCTGCGCCTGGTGACCGGTCACCCGATCCTGCGGGCCGTCGCCGTGGAGGGGACGTTGGCGAACCTGGGAATCCAGATCATCCAGGCGATGCTTCCCATCCTGTTCGTTCGAGAGCTGGGCCTGTCGCCGCTCTGGCTCGGTGCGTTCTTCACCGCCGGCGGTGTCGGGGTCTTCCTCGGTTCGGCGAGCGCCCGGCGGCTCGGCCAGTGGCTGGGGGAGGGGAGGACGGTCTTGCTGACCAGCGTCGCCATCGTGCCGTTCGTGCCGCTGATCCCGCTGCTGGACGACGGTGCGGGGTTGTGGACGGCCGGGGTCGCGTGGATGACGGTCACCTACAAGGTCGGCGTCGGTAACGTGATCAAGGTGAGCTTCCGTCAGCGGGTCACCCCCGATCGGCTGCTGGGCCGGGTCAGCGCGACGATGCGGTTCCTGCTCAGCGGTGCGCTGGCGGTCGGTGCGGGGGTGGCCGGGCTGGTCGGGGAGCTGGCGAGCGTGCGGGCGGCGCTGTGGGTGGGAGCGGCGATGCTCGCGGTGAGCTGGTTGCCGATCATGTTCTCGCCGCTTCGCACCCTTCGCGAACTTCCGGAAGACGCTCAGGCGATTCCCGCTCAGTGAGCGGGTACGGCTGCCGTGTCGCTGGAGTTGTGACGGATGACGGATCCGGGTGGCGTCGCAAACAAACAATCTTGTATATCTGATTCCATGGTTGCGCCGCTCTCGCCCAGTGACCCTCGGCAACTTGGCTCCTACTGGCTGGCCCGACGGCTCGGCGCGGGAGGCCAGGGCGTGGTCTACGAGGCCTACGACAGCACGGGTGGCCGGGTGGCGGTCAAGGCGCTGCGCGAGGACATCCTCACCGACGCCTACCGTGACCAGTTGCGCAGGGAGGTGGCGGCGCTCAGCCGCGTGGCCTCCTTCTGCACCGCGCGGATCATCGAGGCCGATCTCGACCACGTCCCGCCGTACCTGGTCAGTGAGTACGTCCCCGGGCCCGATCTGCAGGACCGCGTGGACAGGCACGGGCCCTACCACCCCGACGACCTGCACCGTCTCGCGGTCGGCATCGCCGCCGCGCTGTCGTCCATCCACCAGGCCGGCGTGATACACCGGGATTTGAAGCCGGCGAACGTCCTGCTCGGCCCGGACGGTCCCCGGGTCATCGACTTCGGCATCGCGCGCACCGAGGAGATGTCCCAGAGCGCGACCGGGCAGCTGAAGGGCACTCCGCGGTGGATGGCCCCCGAGTTGTTCCGCGGTCACCGCGCCTCACCGGCCGTCGACGTCTGGGCGTGGGGCGCCACCATCCTGTTCGCCGCCACGGGCAAGCCGCCCTTCGACGGTGACGGCATGCCCGCGCTGATCCACCAGATCCTCCATCACCGGCCCGATCTCGATGTGCTGCGGGAGCCGCTGCGGTCCCTGGTGGCGCGGGCGCTGTCCCACGACCCGGCCCGGCGTCCCGCGCCGTGGGAGCTGCTGGAAGGCCTGATCGGCGGCCAGGGCACACTTGAGGAGGCCACCGCGGTCGCCGGAGCCCTTTCGACCACGGCGCTCCCCCCGTCGCTGGCGCAGGCGGCCGAGGGGGTCTACACCGGGCTCGCACCGCACGAGCAGGCCGTCGTGCCGCGCATCCTGCTGCGGATGATCGCCGCGGCGCCGGACGCCCGGCACACGCTGCGCAAGGTCGCCGCCGCCGAGTTCCTCGACATCGAGACGGCCGAGCAGAGCTTCTGGCGCGTCCTCGACCGGCTGGGCGAGGCCGGGCTGGTGATCCGCGACGGCGACTTCTTCACGCTCGCCACCCCGGCGCTGGTGCGGGCCTGGCCTCGGCTGCGCGACTGGGTCGCCGACGAACGCGAGGTCCTCGACGCCCACCACGGGCTCGCCGACGCCGCGCGGCGCTGGCAGAGCCACGGCCGTAAAAGCGGTGACCTGCTGCAGGGCAGCTCGCTCGACGAGGCGCTCACCCGTGCCGTGACCGGTCGCCGGCACCTCACCCTCAACCCGGTCGAACGCTCCTTCCTCGACGAGTCGGTGCGCGCCGCGCAGCGCAGGCGGCGCTCCCGCACCCTGCTGAGCACCGTCCTGGCGGTCCTGCTCGTGGTGTCCACCGCGACGGCGGCTGTCGCGATCGTCCAGGGCATCGAGTTGACGGCCACGAACGAGACCATCTCCCGGCAGCGGGATGCGGCCATCGGCGACCGGGTCGCCAACCTCGCCACCACGATGCGGCGCGTCGATCCCGCCACCGCCAAGCAACTCGCCGTCGTCGCCGCGACCCTGGCACCCGGCGGTCAGGCGGCCAGAAACGCACTGGCCACGCTCTACGGCCAGTGGGAGCAGTACACCTACCGGCCACCCGGCCTCGACGGCCGCTGGAAGATGAACGGAGACGGCACCCGCCATCTGATGGCGTACGCGCGCGGCCACGAGGTGACGCTCGCCGACGTCGACTCGCGCCGGGTGGTGCGGACGATCACCCTGACCGGAGAACCGATCGACGACGGCGGTCTCGGTCACGCCCTGAGCCTCACGGCGGACGGCAAGACCATCTCGCTGGTCAGGAAGGACGGCACCGTCGGCATCTGGGACACCGCGACGGGCCGGCCGCGACCGGTGACGATCCGCATTCCCGAGCCGTACGCGGCGCTCGATCCCATGGGCACCCGTCTCCTGAGTTTCGAGGCGACGCAGGCGATCGTCTGGGACGTCGAATCGGGCAAGCCCGTTCTCAGAATCCCGTACCAGCTCGCGGCCGCGACCTTCACGCCGGACGGGCGGTTCCTGGTCGGCCTCCGGGAAGGAGAGCTCGAATACTGGGACATCGTCAAGGGCACGAAGACGCCCCTGTCCCGGATCGGTAAGGATTCCGAGAGGGTCAGCGGCCTGGAGGTCAGCCCGGACGGCAGACGGCTCGGCGTGATCAAGGGTGACCGGGTGTGGATCATCCGCCTGGACAAGGAGGACGTGAGCTGGCGGCAGCTCCAGAAGAACGACGAGAACATCGGGGTCGCCTTCAGCAACGACGGCAGGTTCGTCGCGGTCGGCGGCACCGTCTGGGGCACCGAGGGCGTCCACGACCAGTCGTGGGACCTCGTGGGCGAACGCAACGAGCCCGTCTTCAGATACTCCGGCGGCTGTGCCAACCCGATCTTCGGCCTGGGAGACCGCACCCTGCGCTGCGCGGACTACCTCACGGGCACCGTCACCGTCCTGTCCCTCAGTCCCATCACGGACTCGGTCAAGCTCACCGACGCCTTCACCGGCGCTGCGGCGGTCCTCAGCGAGGACGGCTCGACTCTTGCGATCGAGTCCCGCCGCGACCTGGAGATCTGGGATCCGGTCAGGCGGGTCAAACGGGGAGCGCTGCCGCTCGACGGTGTCAAGGGCACCAGCGAATCGCTGTTCGCGTTGTCGAGAGACGGAAAGCTGCTGGCGAGCAGCTTCCGCAGCAGCGGGAAAGTCGAGATCTGGGACGTCGCCTCGGCGACCAAGAAGATCACCCTGCAGACCGGGCACGCGATCAGCGACCGGCTGCCGCTCAGGTTCTCGCCCGACGGCAGGACGCTTGCGGTGCTCACCAATCCCACCATCAGCTCGACCTTGCTCGAACTGTGGGACGTGGCCTCGGGAACCCCGCGGGTCAAGTCCGCCGGAGTCCAGGTGGAATCCGGCCAGTTCATCGCCGGTGAACCACGTGTCCTCTTCAGCCCCGACGGACGGACCGTGCTCTCCGGGCCGGACCAGGGTGTCGTCGACGTCGCCACCGGCAGGAGAGTCCTCGCCCCCAACATCGATCTGAGCCCCGCCAAGGCCCGCAGCCGGGACGGGCTCGTCGCCGTGGTCGACAAGGACAAGGTCGGGTTCTGGGACGCGCAGACCCTCCAGCACCGGTACGACGTGCTTCCAGGCGCGGAACTGGGCAACGCCGCCGCCTTCGCCCCCGACGGGAAACTGCTCGCGCTGGCCGACACGACAGGCCGGATCCGCCTGTGGGACGTTCCGAACAGACGCGCCCTGGGCCTTCCGCTCGCCGGTTTCCTGACGCCGAAGACCAAGATCGGCCCGGACAAGATCACGACCTTGGCCTTCTCCGCCGACGGCGCGGTTCTGGCGGCCGTCGACGACGCCGGCCGCCTCCGCACCCACCTCGTCGCCCCCGGCAAGGTCAAGAGCGCCCTCTGCGGTCTCTTCGGCCCGCTCTCCGAGGCGGACTGGAAGACCTACATTCCGGAGATTCCCTACCGCCGCACCTGCTGACCGGTGGCGGCCGAGGCGAACGCGGTGATGATCGGGTGCGGCCGGGTTCCGTCGCCCGCCAGTTCGGGCTGGAAGAGCGTGGCGAGGAAGAACGGGTGGCCGGGCAGTTCCAGGATCCGTACGGCTCCGTCCGCGTCGTGGCCGGTGAAGTTCAGGCCGCCCTCCTCCAGCACGGGCAGGTAGGCGGGATTGAGACCGAAGCTGCAGGAGTATCTCTCCACGGTCTTCTCCACTCCGATGATCTTCTCGGCCAGCGATCCCGGCGTCAGCCGTACCGCCTCCTCGTGGCCGACAAGGGAGCACGCCAGCGGCATCAGCAGGAAGTCCTGGGCGTCCGGGTCGTTCTCGGCGTGCGCGACCGCCAGCCCCAGGACGTTGCGCGCGTATTCCAGGAGGGTGTGCTGGAAGCCCCCGCAGGTGCCCAGAAACGGGATGCCGTGCTCGCGGGCGACGCGGGCGGCGTTCACCGCGCCGGCCTCGCTGCGGTAGGGACTGCCGGGCAGTATCCAGATGCCGTCGAACCCCTCCAGGTCGTCGGCTTCGGCCGTGGAGATCCAGTAGGCGTCCAGTGTCAGCCCGTCCCGCTCACGCAAGGCCGAAAGGAGGGACGGGATGCGTGCGTGGGCCTGGACGCTGGGGGACCTGTCGCACACCAGGGCGACTTTCGCTGTGCTCATGCCCCCGATCCTTACCGAGCCTGAACGTAAGCACCAACGATGATTCCTGCTGGTCCGATAAGCGATACTGATACACCGTGGATCCGCACCTGTTGCGCACGTTCGTGACCGTCGCCCACTGGCGGTCTTTCTCAGCCGCGGCCGAAGAACTCGGCTACACCCAGTCGGCCGTTTCCCAGCAGATCGCCACGCTGGAGGCGGACCTGGGACTGACGCTTCTGCACCGCCGCCCGGTCACGCCCACCCCGGCCGGGGAACGCCTGCTGGAACACGCCGCGCCGCTGCTGCTGCGTCACCAGGCCGCTCGCGCCGACGTGCTACGCGCCGCCACCGGCCCGGTCGAACGGCTGACCGTGGTGGCCTCTCCGCTGGCGTGCACCCCGGCGATCGCCCGTGGTCTGGTGCTCGGCCGGTCGCCGGTGACGTTGCTCACCGCCGGTCGCGAGCGCGTCGTCGAGCAGGTCGCCTCCGGTGCGGCGGACCTCGGGTTCGCCGACGGGATCGCCGCGCCCAGCGACCCGCTGCGCCTTCCTGACGCGGGGTCGCTGACCGGTGTCGGCGTGGCCGAGGAGGAACTGGTGGTGGTCCTGGCCGACGGCCATCCGCTGTCCCGGCGGCGGGGGCTGGCGCTGGCCGACCTGGCCGACGCCCTGTGGCTGCAGGCCCCCGCCGCCGTGTCGGTGGAGCGGTTACGCGAGGTGGCGGGCGTGGGCGGGTTCCGCGTCGGATTCCGCTATGACGGCGACGACCTGCATACCGTGCTGAATCTGACCGCCGCCGGGCACGGGCTCACCCTGCTGCCCGCGTCGGTGGCGACCGGGGTGCCGCTGACCGCACCGCGCGTGGTGCACCGGGTGGAGATGCTGCACGGCACTCTCGCTCCCGGACCGGCGATGACCGTCGCCGACCGGCTGGAGCGAGGCAGGGCCGTACGGTAGCCGGGGCTGACCGGCGACTGCGGCCCTGCCCATCCTGTTGGCTTGGTCAGCGGTGAATGCCCGCTCACTCGGACGGTGCCGCGGTTTCGCCGATGCCGCCGATGCCGCCGTCCAGGATGTCCAGTGCCCGACCGACCGTGTCGGTCAGGGTCGCGATGATCTGTTCCGGCGTCCGGCCTTCGCTCCGTAGCCGTGCCGCCTCGTTGATCATGGCGGTGACTGTGGTCAGGATGAAGGCGGCGGTCGCGCGCGCCGCAACGGGTCCCAGATGCGCGGGCACCCGGTCGGACAGGATCGCCGCCAGGTCGTCCTGGTAACGGCTGCCGCGCAGCCGCAACGCGTCCAGCAGCGCGGGACTGTTCTGAATGATGGCGCCGACGCCGGCGAATCGCTCGTCGACCGCGGTCCGCGGATCTTCGCGGTCCGGTGCCTCCGGCACCTCGGACAGTCCGGCGAACATGCGCGGCAGCTCCTCCTTGAGGAACTCCGGCAGCGGAGTGCTCAGGGGGAGTTGATCGATCATGTCGATCAGATCGGCCTCCACCGGGCGGTGCCAGGCGAGGAGGAGATCCTCCTTGGCCGGGAAGTGGTTGACAACCGTCTGTTTCGCGACGTCCGCGGCTTCGGCGATCTCGGCGATGGTCACGGCGTCGTAGCCCCGCTCGCCGAACAGGGCCAAGGCCGTATTGGCGATCCGCTCCCGGGTCTCGCGTCGCCGCCGTTCGTGCCGGGACTGCGTGATTTCCTCGTGCGCCTGTGACGGATTGATGCCGCCTGCATCGGTGCTCATACAAGTACCGTAACAAAATTAGGTCGGTACCATAAGTGGTATCGGTCTAGTTTGTGGTTTCGAGGCTGATCGCGGGCCCGGCGGGGTTCCGGTAGCGATGGGACAGAATCCAACGAACCCACCCCTGACCTGGGGGATGTGGTGCTACGCCGAGGCAGAAGGACCATCCGCAGCGCCGGTGCTGGTCTCGTCTGCGGGCCCGCGGGTGGTGTGGCGCCAGCGTGTCAGGCGGCCGGGCGGGTGCAGGTGACGTCTCGGTCAGGGAGGACACCGTCGACCAGGTAGCGGGTCACCTTGGTGTCGACACAGCTGTTCTTGTCCGCGATGTAGACGGTGTGACGGTAGGCGCCGGTCAGTGTGATCATGCGGGAGCCGGTCAGCGCGCGGTGCATGGCCTGCTGGCCCGGATAGGGCGTCGCCGGATCGCCGTCCGCGCCGACGATCAACGCCGGTACGGAGTTGCCGATCGTGGTGGGCGATTCAAGCGGCTTGACCGGCCAGAACGCGCACGGGGAAATGTTGCGGGCGAGCGGCCCGAACAGGGGCTCTGCGACGCGGTGGCGCTGGATGTCGCGGTAGTAGGTCGCCGGATCACGAGGTGCGGCCCGGTCGGCGCACAGGATCGCCGTGCCCGCCCGATCGGAGGCCTCTCCGGCGCCGGTGAACAGGCCGTCGAGGAACTCCTTGAAAGAGGCGGGCAGTGGCGTCTTGCCGCCGTGGCTCAACGCCCGCGCCTCCTCGGCGAGGATGGTGGAGGCCTGCGGCCCGTCGTTGTAGAGGCGCCCCATCAGCCAGTACGGCACGACACTGGCATCGACGCGGTATCCGCCGATCTTCACGGGCTGCCGGTTGATCTTCTCTACGGTCGCCAGGACGGCCTCGCGTGTGCTGCCCAGCCCGTACTCCTTGTCACGTGCGGCGGCCCAGGACGCCCAGCGCCGGAGTGCGGCGTCGATCGCGGGGGCGGCGCGCGAGAGCAGGCGCGGGCCGTACACCTGGGGGTCGACGGCGCTGTCGAGCACGACCCGGTCGGCTCGCGAGCCGAACATCTGCAGATAGGTCGCGCCCAGGTAGGTGCCGTAGGAGAAGCCGACGTAGGACAGCTTCCGCTCACCGAGCGCGGCCCTGATCACGTCCATGTCGCGTGCGGTGTTCCTGGTCGAGGCGTACGGCAGAACCTGGCGATTGCCCTCGACACAGCCTGCCGCCAGTTGCCTGGCCAGGCGCACGCTCTTGTCGAAGGTACGCCGGTCGGGTCCCGCCGAGCGCAGGTAGGTGTCGGTCTGCCACCGGCAGGTGATCGGTGTGCTGCGGCCGACGAATCGGGGATCCATGCCCAGCAGGTCGTAACGGGCCCCGACCTCGGGCACTTCCTTTCCCAGGAGCGACATCTGGAGGCCGGAGCCTCCTGGTCCGCCGGGGTTGAACAGCAGGACGCCGCGGCGCCGGGAGGCATCGGTGGCCTTGACCCGAGAGATCGCGACCGAGATAGTCCGCCCGTCCGGCCTGCGGTAGTCCATCGGGACCAGGACGGTGGCGCATTGAGCCCCGGCGGCGTCAAGCTCCCTGCCGATCTGATCGCCGGGTCCGGTCGCGCAAGCGCGCCAGGTGATCGTCTGATGGTGAAAGCGGTCCATGGGCGTGGCCGCCTGCGCCGGTCCAGCGGCAAATCCTCCGATGGTGGCCGTGAGCACTGCTGCCGCGGCTACTCCACGCTTGAAATCGGGCATGCCTATATCCCTTCGCGAAGGTGTATTAGTCATCTCGGTGGTGGGACGTCGGCCCCTGAGGACCGGACGGCGCCTATGAGAGATTCCGGCTCGTGCACAACGCTAGGGGCGCCGGTGCCCCTCGGGCATCGAGCGGAATGCCGATCCGTACCTTGCGACCCGCACGCCAGCCGACCCCGCTTTTACGACCGCTGCCCTAACGACGGGCTCCTCCTCAAGGAGGACGAGCCCGGTCAGGTTGGTGGATACCGTCATTCCATGAACGTGGTGCGGCGATTGGGCCGCTGGTGGCGCGGCTTGCCCGTGATGGTCACGGACAGCGTGCTGGCCGGTGTGCTCACCGCCCTGGCGGTGACGCAGGCCGCCCTGTCCGCCCACAGCCCGGTCGCGCTGGCCTACCTGCTGGCGGTGCTCACCGCCGCGCCGCTGGTGCTGCGCCGACGCCACCCCATCGCCGTCCTGGCGGTGATCACGGTGAGCCTGGTCGGCTGCGGCCTGGCCGGCTACCCCAACGGATTCCAGACCCTGCCGGTACTGATCGGCCTCTACACCGTCGCGGCCTACCGCCGGGAGGGCTATCGCGACGGTGTCCTGGCCCTGGCGTTGATGGCGAGCATCCTCGTTCCCGACCTCATCGGGTCCGAGCTGACCTTCGCGGCCGTCAAAAACCTGTTCGAGAACGTGCTTCAGCTCGGCGCGGCCTGGGCCATCGGGGAAGGGGTGCGCAGCCGCCGCCTGCGCCACCAGGACCTGGTCGAGCACGCCCGCCACCTGGAGATCGAACGCGAGGAGAAAGCCCTGCGAGCGGTCGCTGAAGAACGCGTGCGCATCGCCAGGGAACTGCACGACGTGGTCGCCCATCACCTGTCGGTCATCTCGATCCAGTCCGGTGCCGGAGGCCGCCTGATCGCCACCGAGCCCGACACCGCACGCGAGGCCTTCTCGGCGATCGCCGCCACCACCCGCGAGGCGCTCACCGAATTGCGGCACATGCTGTCGGTCCTGCGCCTCACGCCCGACACCGGTGAGGACTCCTACGCACCGCAACCGGGCCTGGCTCAGCTGGACACGCTGCTGGAACGCTCCCACCTTTCAGGCCTGTCGATCCAGCGGAAGACCTCCGGTCAGGTACGCTCGCTGCCGCCCGGCGTGGACCGATGCCTGTACCGCATCGCCCAGGAATCACTGACCAACGTGCTCAAACACGCCCCGCACGCCAACGTGGCCCTCACCCTGACCTACCACCCTGCCGCGGTCACCCTGCAGGTCACCAACGACGGCCCCGCCACCACCGAGGAGCGCTCACCCGGGCACGGGCTGATCGGCATGCGCGAGCGAGCCGCCCTCTACGGCGGCACCCTCGCCGCAGGCCCACGCGAGCACGGCGGCTACACCGTGACCGCGCACCTGCCCGCCTCCCCGCTCGCCGAGCCGCCGGCCGAGCCCGTCCTCGCCACGGCCCACCCGCAGCAGAGCGCACCGCGGCTGGGGGTACCCCGATGACCGGCCCCGACACTGATCCCAGGACCATCCGCGTCCTGATCGTCGACGACCAAGCCCTGGTCCGTGCGGGCCTGGTCGCCCTCGTCCGCACCGACGCCGATCTCGCGGTCGTCGGCGAGGCCGCCGACGGCCACGAAGCCGTCGCCCAAGCCGAGGCGACCGCTCCGGATGTCATCTTGATGGACATCCGCATGCCCGACCTGGACGGTGTCGCCGCCACCCGTCAGATCCTCGCCCACGCTGACGGCCCGGCACCCAAGATCCTTATCCTGACCACCTTCGACCTGGACGAACACGTCTTCGCCGCCCTGCGCGCCGGCGCCTCGGGATTCCTGCTCAAAGACACCCCGGCCGACCAGATGCTGGCCGCGATCGCCACAGTCGCCCGCGGTGAGGTACTGCTGGCGCCCAGCGTCACCCGGCGCCTGGTCCACCACTTCGCCGCCACACCCGAACCCACCCGGCGCCAGCCCGAAGAGCTCGCCCAGCTCACCAGTCAGGAAACCGCCGTGCTCCGCCTGGTCGGCCAGGGCCTGACCAACCAGCAGATCGCCACCCGCCTGAACATCGCCCAGGCCACCGTCAAATCCCACCTGGGCCGCCTCATGACCAAACTCCGCCTGTCCAGCCGCGCTCAAGCCGTGGTCATCGCGTATGAAACCGGCCTGATCACCCCCGGAATCAGTCACCACGTCTGATGCGACAGCGGCATGGACGCGCATCTGCTGGATTTGTCGGCGTTGCCGACGGAGCGGCGCCGGTTCCTGGCGACGGTGGGCCGCCGTTCCACCAATCAGGCGCTGGAGCGCCGCGATCCAGAGCGTCGGTATCCGATCCTGTTGGCGGTGGCGGCGCAGTCGGCGGTGGACCTGCTGGATGAGGTCGTCGCGTTGTTCGACCTGGTGGGAAAGCTGCTGTCGCCGCGGATCCGGGACCTGGGGAAGATCACCCTGGTGAGGGACGACACTCCCACCGAGACGGCCAAGCGCTACCCGCACGCCGGTCCGCTGCTGGGCGCCCGCTGGAACGAAGCGCTGGTCGCCGACTGCTGGCCCGACCTGCTGCGCATGGCCGGATCGCTCAAGTACGGGCAGGCGACCGCGTCGCTGGTGGTCGGCAAATGGTCGGCCGCCTCCCGGCAGAACACCCTGGCGGCCGCGCTGAAGGAATGGGGCACCTTGCGCCCGGCCGCTGTTGAGCCGAGCCTGCGCCCATGACGGGTTCTTGGGGGGCTGGGTAAGGTTCCGGGTCTGGCCGAACGCCGAGCCGCCATGTGCGTGGGCTTGGAGGAGCGAGGCGGGGAGAGGAGTGGGCCCGCATTCAACTGCTGAGGGTGCGCTTTTGTGGGTGGATCGCCTCGCCGCGGGCGAGCATGTCAACGAACTGGGTGATACGGCGGGCTCGGGTCTCGGCGCGTTTGGCGTTCGCGATCCGATAGAGAATGGCGTAGCGGTTTTGGGAGGTAAGGATGTCGAACATCGCTTGTGCCTGGGGCTTCGCGGCCAATGCGGCGGCCAGGTCGGCTGGTACCTCGATGCCGGCTTGTCCCGCGTAGGCCGTGTCCCAGCGGCCGTCGGCCTTGGCGCGTTCGACCTCGGTCATTCCGGCCGGATGCATCCGGCCCTCGCTGATCAGGCGGGTGACGATGGAAACGTTCCGCGCTGACCAGGGACTTTGCCTTCCGCGAGGGGTGAAGCGCCGGCAGAAGGTGATCTCATCCCGCCGTCGTAGCCGACCATCGATCCAGCCGTGGCACAGGGCTTCGTCGAGCGCCTGGTCATAGGTCAGGCTGGTGGGCCGGGTCGTGTTCTGCTTGGCGAGGACCAGCCACACCCCTGCCGAGCTGTCGTGGTGCCTGCTGAGCCACTCCCGCCAGGCTCGGGCATCGGTAACGGTCAGTTCCAGTAGTTCGTTGCTCATCGTCATGTGCCCCTGATGATCATCAAAGGTATGGTTGTCGGCGGTCACCCGAAGGTGGGAGCCCAGGACGGGGGCCTGCCGGAAGTGGCGCTGGATCGGTCAGCGGTAGAGCTGGCCGATCACGTCCTTCGCCACGTCGCCACCGCGGCTTCTGGACGGATGACGCCCGCCCGCCTTCACCAGGTCTTGCCGGCCTGCTCCCGGATCGTGTGGTTGATCCGGTTGAAGAAGTTGGTGATTGCGATGTTCAGGATGATCGCGGACATCTGATTCTCGTCGAAGTGGGTGGCAGCACCGTCCCAGATCTCGTCGGTCACGCCCGGCGCGCCGTCCTGGATCCGGATGGCGGCCTCGGGCAGCGCGAGCGCTGCCCGCTCCTCCTCGGTGAAGAACGGGGTCTCGCGCCAGGTGACCACGTTGTGCAGCCGCTCCTCGGTCTCTCCATGCTTCTTCGCCGACTGGACGCCGGCGAACACACACGGGCTGCAGCCGTTGATCTGGCTGGCCCGCAGATGGACCAGCTCGAGCACGAGCGGGTCGACGCCACCGGCGTGAATCGCCTTGTGGAGATGCTGGATCGCTGTGATACGTCGGGATTCGCCACGCTCTTCATGCGTGCTTCCATGGGTCCTGCCCCTCGTCGGTTACGTGCGCCCATCCGGGCCCGTCATCTACCGCACCTTGGCGGAGGTCATCGTCGTCGTAATGGACTTTTCGGCCGAGGAGTTCTCGGCCATGCCAGCGACGTTACGGTATGACCCGGTCAGAAACGGTCCTGGTTATCGAGCAGACTGTTAGCCATGGTCAACACCTCGGCGCGGCTGCTGCGGCTGCTGTCTTTGCTGTCAACGCGGCAGTCCTGGACGTGCGCTGATCTTTCCGCCCAGCTGGAGATCACCGAACGGACGGTTCGCCGGGACATCGCCCGGCTACGTGAACTCGGCTACGGCATCGAATCGGAGATGGGCCCATGGGGCGGCTACCACCTCGGGCCCGGAACCAGCATTCCGCCACTGATCCTTGACGAGGAGGAGGCCCTCGCGGTCGCTGTCGGGCTGCGCACCGCCGCCTTCAGCGGAGTCTCCGGCAGTGACCAGGCAGCCCTGTCGGCACTGCTGAAACTACGCCAGGTGCTGCCGGCCAGGATCGCCGACCGGCTCGGCGAGCTGGACGCCGCGTTCACCCACACCGCACGACCCGACGACAGCCAGATCTCCCCCGCGCTGCTGCTCGACCTGGCCGCCGCGTGCCGACGAGGCGAACGCACCCAGTTGACCTACCGCGACCGGGCCGGAACGACGTCCACCCGCCGAGTGGACCCCTCCCGGCTCATCTACACCGGCCGCCGCTGGTATCTCCTCGCCTACGACCTGACGCGGCAGGACTGGCGCACCTTCCGTACCGATCGCATCATCGATGCCACAGCCACCGGGCAGGCCACTGCCCTACCCGACCCGCCAGATCCAGCACAGATGGTCAGCACGGGCATCGCGCTGAGGCCCTACCCGGTGCGGGTGACCATCCGCCTGGCCGTACCGGCCGATGAGGCCCGCAGGCTGGTACCACCAACGGTCGGCGTCCACCACCCGGACGGCGATGACGCCACGATCATCGACATCGGCGGGCCAGACACCGACGGCCTGGCCCGCTACCTGCTCAGCCTCGGCCGACCACTCCAGATACTGCACCCAGAAGAGGTCCGCCAGGCATTCCTCACCCGCACACAACAACTCCTCAAGGACAACCAGCGGCACAAACACCCGCCGATAGCTGACACGGCTACCTGCAGTGACGGATGTTGCCAGCCACCGTGAAGTGCGACTGCAGTCTTGACTGTCTCAATCGAGATTCGCTCAACGAGACACGCCGCCCGTCAGCAAGCCGAGCTGGTGCGGATGCACGCCACCGGCGACTACACCATCGCCGATCTCATGGAGGTCTTCTCCATCGGTCGCGCCACCGTCTACCGCGTCCTCGACCGCACCGAGACGACGGGGACGACGGATGCTGAGATTCCGCGTTAGCGCAGGTCAGCGATATTCGTTGGTTTTTCGGCCAGGACTACCGGGACCCCTATTACATATCGCCGTAAGGCGAGGATTGTCCGTACCTCATGCGGCGGGAGATCGTCCAGGTCTTGCCGGGGTTTTAAGTGATCGTGTATCGCGCGAGGAGGGCGTCGGGGGCCACTTTCGTTGCGTCCTTCAAGTGCTACCGTTCCGCGACGGACATCGGGAGTGTGTCGCGCAGGCCGGGGGCAACAGTGCGCTACCGCAGCGAGGTGTTCCGTGCCGGGGATCAGCCCTCCGGCTACGGGCTGACCAGCGCTAGATCGAGCACGTCGATGCCGACCGGGGTGCGCCCGGTCGCGATCCGGCCCACCGACCACGGACCGGGGAACCGGTGCAGCAGTGCGTGAACCGCGATCGCGAGCTCGTGCCGGGCCAGGTGCGCGCCGAGGCAGAAGTGCACGCCGTGGCCGAAGGAAAGGTGCTCGTTGGGCGTTCGGCCGGGCCGGAACTCCTCCGGCTCGGCGAACACCCGAGGGTCCCGATTGGCCGAGAGCACCATGGCGATCACCCGCCGGCCGGTCTCGACGGCGTGCCCGGCGATGCTGGTCGGGCCGGTGGTGAACCGGTCGGCGCCACCGATCGGGGGCAGGAACCGCAGCACCTCCTCGATGGCATCGGGTACCAGTCCAGGGTCAGCGCGCAGCTGGGCCAGTGCGTCCGGGTGAGCCGCCAGACACAGCACGATGTTGACCAGCAGGGTCTTGGTCGTCTCGTGGCCGTTGATGAGCAGCAGCGTGCAGAAGCTGAGCAACTCCTCGTCGGAGAGCCGGCTGCCGTCCGGTTCGGCGGCCAGCAGAGTGTCGATCACGTCGCCTTGGGGTCGGGCGCGGTGTTCGGCGAACACCTCCCGGAAGTACTCGGCCAGTTCGGCGTGTGCGGTGCGGAACGCGGCCTGGCGCACCGGGTCCTCGGTGAACGAGCCGGCGAAGGAGGTGATCGCCTCGGTCCAGCGCACGAAGTCCGGTTGCCGGTCCGCTTCGACTCCGAGCAGCGTGGCGATGGTGCGCACCGGCAACGGGTGACCGAGCTGGCCGATCACGTCCAGCTCACCGTCCACATCGGCCAGTTGCGTCCGCACGGTGTCGGTGATCGAGGGGAGCAGCGCCTGGATCGCGCGGGGCGTGAAGGCCCGGCTGACCAGCCGGCGCAGCAGGTGGTGCCGGGGCGGGTCGATCGCCGACAGGCTGCCCAGAACCGGGTTGTCCCGGTGCGGCACGGGTTGCGCGCTGTAGCGCAGCTCGTCGGAGGAGAACACCGGGTAGTCGGTGAGCACCTGGTTCACCTCGGTGTAGCCGTGCACCACCCAGGCACCGAGCGGTTCGACGAAACGCACCCCGTCCCCGGCGAGACCGTCCCGTGCGGTCTCCCGGTGCCAGTCGAGGATCTCCAAGACAACATCATCAGTCATGCGTCGAGTGTGGTCAGCTCCGGCTGGTCGAGGCTTGGAGAAAACGGACATCCGGCAGCAACATGCTCGGCGGCGCCCCCACCGCGTGCCGGAACTCGGCGAGCAGGTGTGACTGGTCGTAGCAGCCGCTGCGCACAGCGATGTCCGCCCAGTTCGGGCGCTCGCCCTTGGCCACCGCGGCGTGCGCGGCGGCGAGCGCGTGGTGCAGCCGCACCACCCGCACGTAGGACTTGGGCCGCAGCCCGACCGCCACCCCGAACCGCCGCCGTAGTTGCCGCTCGGACAACCCGGCCTGAGCGGCATGCCGGTCCACCGGCGCACCTGGCGCCGCGTGCATGGCCGCCAGTACGATGCGCACCCGCTCGTCGACCCGGCATTGCCCGGCCCGCGCCCGCACCAGTGCCAGCGCCCCGGCCAGCCGCTCGGTCACCGACCCGTCCAGCTGCCCGACCTCGATGGGCGCCCCGGCCAGCGGCACCTCGTCGGCCGCGACCCCGAACAGCCCGGTCACCGTCCCCGGCCGCAGCCGCACCCCAACCAGGGACCCGCCCTCGGGCAGCGCCCCCTGTCGGCCGCGCGTCTCCGGCCCAGCCAGCCAGCACGCCCCATCAGGCATGACCAGCAGGTCGACGGCGGGTTGCGGCAATCCTCTCGGCACCGCGTCGCCGTCGAGCACCCAGCTCCCGGCCACCAAGTGGGCCAGGTCGGCGGGCACGGGCAATGCGGTCACCAGGGCAGTCAACCCGGCGGCCGCCGCGTTCGCCAGCGATTAAGCGGGCGGAGGACGCGGAGGGGCGCCCGGGCAGGCGGAGGACGCGGGGTGGGCGCCCGGGCGAGCGAGGGGCCGCGGTGGGAGCGAGCGCGGGATCCTCGCCGGAGGTGCGCTGGACGGGCGCGTACCCGCCGGCGCGCAGCGTGGCCAAGACGGTTCCGGAAGCCTCGCCGACCCCGCACATCAGCACCTGCCGCAGTCCGGTTTCCGCGAGCAGACACCACGGCAGCCGGTCGCGGATCGACCCGTGCCACTCCCGGGTAGTCGGTTCAGAGCTCGATGACGACCTTTCCCAACGCCTTGCCCGAGGCGTAGTAGTGGTAGGCGTCGGGGGCCTCATCGAAGGGGAACACCCGGTCAACGACCGGGTGGAGGCGGTTGACTTCGATGGCGCGGCTCATCGCGAGGAACTGTGCACGACTGCCGACGGCGACGGCGCGCACGGTGGCACCGGAGGCGAACAGCGCCCGAGAGTCGAGGGGCGATGCGTTGTCCCCGACGAAACCCACGCAGGCGACATGGCCCGCTATAGCCACGGCCTTGAGCGACTGCTCCAGCAGGCCGGCGACGTCGATGATGCGATCGGCGCCCTGCCCGCCGGTCAGTTCCCGGACCTTGGCGGGCCAGTCGGGCATGGCCCTGTAGTCGATGACCTCATCGGCGCCGAGTTCGACCAGGCGGGCGGCTTTGGCCGGGTCGCTGGTCGTGGCGATCACACGCGCTCCGAGCATCTTGGCGAACTGGAGCGCGAACAAGGACACTCCTCCGGACCCCTGCGTCACCAGCGTCTGACCTGGCCGCAGGCCAACGCCATCCCCGGTCAGGGCGTTCCAGGCGGTGACGGCGGCGCAGGGCAGCGTCGCCGCCTCCTGATAGGACAGGTGGTCGGGGATCGGCACGAGCGCGTTCTCCTCGAGCACCGCCAGCTCGGTGAGCATGCCGTCCAGCGAGCCGCCCAGTTGCGCCAGGTGCTGGACACCGAACGGGCCCTCCTGCCAGCTCGGGAAGAGCGTGGCCATGACCCTGTCGCCGACCCGCACGGTGCGTACGCCGGGCCCGACTGCGACGACCTCTCCGGCCCCGTCGGAGATCGGCACCACATCAGGCTTCACCGGCAGCACGTAATTGCCGCGCAGCACCAACAGTTCGCGGTAGTTCAGCGAGACGGCGCGCACCGCGACCAGCACCTGTCCGGGGCCGGGCCGGGGGTCGGGATGATTCTTGATCGACAGGCCGGCGATCCCGGCGCCGCTGTCGACATGGTAACTGCGCATGAGGGGTTCTCTTTGTTCGGTTCTGCGGTTCGCGGTGCTCAGTCGTCGAGGCCGGTGTCGGTGGCCAGCGGGACTTCGCCCGCGGTCTTGCTGTAGCCGAGGGCCTCGATGATCAGGCCGTTGCGCACGTGCATGAGGTTCACTCCGCTGACCCAGTCCGCGGAGCCCGGGCCGAAGTGGTAGTGCCAGCGGATCGTCGCCCGCTCTCCCGCGAGCACGACCTCCTGCGGCTGGAACTGGCTGCCGCGGTCCTCAATGAGCGCACGCCACCAGTCCAGGCAGGGCTGGCGGCCTTCGACGCGTTCCCCGGTGGGTGCCGGCCGGACGGCTTCCATCACGCAGTCCTCGGCGACCAGATCCGTGAGCAGATCGGCGTCGCGCTCGACGAAGGCGCGGTTGAAGCGGTCGATGACCTCGGCGGTGGAACGGAAAGACATTACCTCTCCCGAGTGGATAGAATGTTCGGTCTACATAGTTATATCGACTGGTTGATCTACTCGTCAAGGCGTGGGAGGCCGGCTGTCATGAACGTTCGCACCCGGCCCGGCGGCGCGAGGGTTTGAGAGCTGTCCTGAGCCGGCGCTCGGGCCGTCCATGGCGAGCACTGTCCGCTGTCGGCGAAGCGGGTCCGCCGGCAGCGAACCCGCCTGGGTGCCCGGTGGGTGTGGTGCTTGGGTGTCGCCATGGAGATCCTGATTCTGGGTGGGACGGCATGGGTGGGCCGTGAGCTGTCGCGGGAGGCGGTCATGCGCGGCCATCGAGTCACGTGCCTGGCTCGTGGCGAAAGCGGGCAGGTCGCGAACGGCGCGCGGCTGGTGGCCGCCGACCGGCGTGATCCCGCGGCGTACGAGCCGCTGCTCGACCGTACGTGGGACGCGGTCATGGAGGTGTCCTGGCAACCGGGTTTCGTGTGTGAGGCGCTCGAGGCGCTGGGCGGCCGGGCGCGACACTGGACCTATGTCTCCTCCGTCAACGCCTACGCCGCCCATGCCATACCGGACGCGGACGAGTCGGCGCCCCTGCTTGCCCCGACCGACCGGCGCGAGGTCGACCGCACGCTGTACGGCGAGGCGAAAGTCGCCTGCGAGCAGGCCTCGACGGCGGCCGTGAGCGACCGCCTCCTCATCGCGCGTGCCGGCCTCATCGGCGGTCCTGGCGATCACAGCGGACGTTCCGGCTACTGGGTGGCCCGCGCCGCACGCGATCCGCACGGGCCGATGCTGGTTCCCGACGCACCGGCCCTGCCGACGCAGGCGGTGGACGTGCGGGACCTCGCCGCCTGGCTGCTCGACGCCGCGGAGAAAGGGAGTACCGGCACGTACAACGCCGTCGGTCCGACCGTTCCGTTCGGCGAGTGGATCGAGCTGTGCCGCGCTGTCGGCGGCCACACCGGTCCGGTGGTCGCCGCCGAGTCGGCATGGCTGGTCGAGAACGGCGTGACCCAGTACATGGGGCCCGAGTCGTTGCCGATGTGGCTGGTCGAGCCGGGTTGGGAAGGGTGGTCGGCCCGCAACGGGTCTGCGGCGCGGGCCGCGGGGCTGCGTCATCGGCCCCGGGCGGAACTGCTGGCCGACACGCTGGTCTGGGAGCGCGAGCAGGGTCTGGATCGGGCACGGCGTGCCGGCCTCAGCGCCCAGCGGGAGCACGAGCTGCTCGACGCGGTCATGCCCGGATGATGACCTAAGTCGGATGACCGATTCCTCCTTCACTTGCGATCCCTAACTTTGAGATCACGATGAAGGAGGAAATTCCATGACATTCCACGTTCTGGTTATCGGGGGCGGCATCGGCGGGCTCACCCTGGCTCAGGGCCTGCGCAAGGCGGGCATCAGCAGCGCGGTCTACGAGCGCGACCGCAGCAAGGACGACCGGCTGCAGGGCTACCGCATCCACATCTCGCCCAAAGGCTGCGCCGCGCTGCACGATTGCCTGCCCGAGGAGCTGTACGACAGGTTCGTGGCCACCTCCGGCAAGCCCAACACAACGCTGGGCTTCTATGACCACAGGTTCACCGAACTGCTGACGATCGGCGAGGAGAACGCCCCCGAGCACTACACCGACAGCTTCAAGTCCGTCAGCCGCATCTCGCTGCGCGAGGTCCTGCTGTCGGGCCTGGACGACATCGTCCACTACGGCAAGACCTTCACCCGATACGAGCAACTGCCCAGCGGCCGGGTGCGCGCGCACTTCGAAGACGGCACGCACGCCGACGGCGACCTGCTGGTGGCGGCCGACGGCGTCAACTCCCGCATCCGCACCGAGTTGCTGCCGCACGCCAAGCGCATCGACACCGGCGCGCTGTCGATCTCGGGCAAGGTCCCCCTGGATGACGAGACGCGCAGGCTGCTGCCACGGCAGCTGTTCGCCGGATCGGGCTTCTTGTTCGGCCCGCAGGGCAAGACGGTCTTCCTGGCCGCGCACGAGTTCCGCACCCGCAGCGCGGCCGCCAAGGCGCCGCAGCCCGGAGGCCTGCTCCTGGACAACACCGCCGACTACGTGATGTGGAACATCGTCACCACCTGGGACAAGCTCGGCGACCGTGCGACGCTGGAGCGCATGGACGGGGCCGAACTGCAGAAGGTGGCGTTCGAGGCGACCGAGGGTTGGAGCCGGCAGCTGCACGAGCTGATCGCGCGCAGCGACCTGGGCAGCATCTCGGTGTTCCCCCTGAAGACCTCGACCCCGGTCAAAGGCTGGCCGACCACCAACGTCACGCTGATCGGCGATGCGATCCACAACATGCCGCCGACCGCCGGGGTGGGGGCCAACACCGCGATCCTGGACGCCCACCTGCTCCGCGACAATCTGGTCAAACATGTCAAGGGCGAGACGTCGCTGATCGAAGCGGTCAACGCCTACGAGAGCGAGATGGTCGAGTACGCCTTCAAGGCCGTGGCGACGGCCATGCGCAACCTGAAGATGGGCGTCAGCGCCAACCCGATGCAGCGTGTGTTCACCAAGACGCTGTTCCGCTTCTTCAACGCGGTGCCCCCGATCAAGAAGCAAATGACCGCCGCGATGATGAAGTAGGCGGCCACGTCCCGCTGCGGGTCACGGCAGGGTGAGCCGGGCCAGCTCGGTTCGCGTGCTCACACCCAGCTTCGGATAGGCGTTGTACAGATGGTGGCCTACGGTGCGAGGGCTGAGGAAGAGCCGGGCGGCGATCTCCTTGTTGGTCGCGCCCGTGGCGGCCAGCCGTACCACCTGAAGCTCCTGGGGCGTGAGCCGGCCGAGCAGGTCGGCATCCGGGTCCCTGGTCAGGGTCTCGCCCGTAGCGCGCAACTCGGCGGCGGCCCGCTCAGCCCACGGCCGGGCACCGAGTCGTTCGAAGGCCTCGGCGGCGCCGCGCAGTGGGGTCCTGGCCTCGTGTTTGCGGCGCTCGCGGCGCAGGCGTTCGCCGTAGAGAAGCTGGGCGCGTGCCCGGTCGAACGGCTGATCCGCGCCCATCGCGGCGGCGTGACGCTCCTCGTCATCGGATGTCAACGCGTGGCAGCGGTCGAGCAGGGCCCGCGCCCAGGGCTGGTCCACGGCAGTCACCCAGTCCTCGAAACCGGCCAGCGGCCTGGCCGCCCGCTCCGGCACGCCGCGCCGTACCGCGGCCTCGACGAGGTCGGCGACCGCGGCCGGGTGGTGCGCCGCGACAGGCTCAAGCCGGTCGAGCGCCGCATCGTACCGGCCGAGACCCAGGTCGAGCAGGCCGAGCGCCCACTGGGCCCACGCGTGGCCATGCGGCACGGCCGAGGCGCGGTTCGCCATCTCCTTGCAGACTCGTTCGTCACCGGCCACGGCCGCCAGCCACGCGCGCACTCCGCACAGCTGGGCCTCCAGGTGTGCCTGACCGGTTTGCACGACGATGCGCTCGCCTGCCTCGGCCTCCGCCGACGCCTCCCTGTGGCGGCCGGCCATCACGTCGGCCCAGGCCAGGACCAGATGCGTGTGCGGCAACCAGCTGATCATGCCGAGTGAGGTGCAGTCGCGCGCCAGGAGCCGGGCGATGGCCGTGGCCGCCTCGTGGTCCCCGACGAGCAGCGCGGTCTGCGCGGCGTTGTTGCGCAGACCGTACAGGCTCCGCTCGGCCAGCCGGCCACCGGCCACGACCCGGCGCAGCAGCGGCAGCGCGACGCGCGGCCTGCCCGCCAGCAGCGCCGTCATGCCCTCCGCCATGGCCATCAGCGGACGCAACAGGTCCTCGTCGTGCTCCAGACCGGACAGCAGCGCGGTGGCCTCCTGCGCGAGTGTCGGGTCATGGGCGTACCAGGCGTTGCGCACGGCCTGCAGGAGCATGGTCCTGGCCAGCGCGTCGTCGACGCCGACCAGAGGGCGGGCGCCCTTGAGCAGGGTGGCGCTCGCGCTCTCCAGCGCGCCGCGCTCGAACTCCACGTCCGCCCTGATGTTGGCCAGCTGTGCCGCCAGCCGCAGCTCCGGCTCGGTGGCGGGGCGGTCCCGGCTACGGTCGAGCTCTTGTGTGGTGAGGTGCCAGGCGCGGTCGAGTTGACCTGCTGTGAGCGCGGTGTCCGCCGCCTCGGCCAGCCGCCTGCCGCGTGCCACCTCATCCCTGGAGAGCACAACCGCTCGCTCCAGCACCGCCGACGCGGCGGCGTAGCCCGTCCGCAGGCGGAAACCCGCCGCGGCGCGTTCGAGTTCGGCGGCCAGTTCCTCGTCAGGCCCCGACGCGGCGATGGCCAGGTGCCAGACCCGCCACTCGGGGTCGACGACCTCGGCCAGCGCACGGTGCACGGCACGGCGACGGCCGAACCCTCCTGCCTGATAGACCGCCGACCTGGCCAGCGGATGACGAAAGGACAGCGTCGCGCCGTGCAGGCGCACCAGCCCCGCTTCCTCGCAGACCTCCAGCGCATGCTCATCCACGCCGAGCTTCTGCGCGGCGCTCATGATGACCGACAGCTCGCCGGTCTCCTCCGCCGACGCCACCAGCAGCAGCGTGCGCGCCTCCTCGGGCAGCCGCGCGACCCGGTCGTGAAAGGCGTCCTGCAGGCGCCGGGTGAGCGGCAGCGGTCCGAGCTCCGGTACGGCCTCGGCGCTCAACGGCAGCTCGACCAGACCCAGGGGATTACCCTCGGCCTCGGCCAGGATGCGCTCGCGCACGCCGGCGGCCAGATCCGGGGCCCGCTCGGCGAGCAGCTCGCGCGCCGCGGCGCTGTCGAGCCCGGCCAGCGGCAGCTCGGGCAGCCCGTCCGCGTCGAACTCCGCGCGAGCCGCGAAGATCATGACAATGCCCTCGGCGCGCAGCCGCCGGGCGGCGAACAGCAGCGCGTCCCTGGAGGCCCGGTCGAGCCACTGCGCGTCGTCGACCACGCACAACAGCGGTCCCGACTCCGCCACCTCCGCCAGCAACGACAGCGTGGCGACGCCGACCAGGAACCTGTCCTCTCCCGAGCCCTCGGCTATGCCGAGCGCCCGGCGCAGCGCCGCGGCCTGCAGCTCCGGCAGCTCCTTGATGGTGTCGAGCACGGGGAGCAAGAGCTGGTGCAGTCCGGCGTAGGGCAGTTCGGCCTCCGATTCCACGCCGAGGCCGCGCAGCAACGTGAAGCCCTCCGCCGAGTCAGCCGCGTGGTCGGCGAGCGCCGACTTACCGACGCCCGGCTCGCCCCTGATCACCAGGACCGCGCTGCTACCCTGCCTGGCCTGCCGCAGTATGTCCTCGATGAGACGTTGCTCGTCGGCTCTGCCGTACAACATCCCATGATCTTACTTAAGGCTGATTTATCAGGAGAATGACAGATTCCTGCGGATGGTGAGATCCGTAGCGTCGTGAGGCATGAAGATCTCATTCATCCCCGGCGCGGCCGGCATCGCGATCAGTGCGGATCCCACGATGGACGAGTCCTATCGCGCGCGCTTTGACGGCATCCTCCCCGATCTACGGACGACCACGGAGTCCGTGACGGTCCGCTTCCCCCGCAGCTTCCACCTCGACGGCACAGGGTACGGCGGGAAGGTGATGCTCAACGCCTCGCTCCCATGGGCGGTCGAGGTGTGCGGCGGCACCTCGCGCCTCGACGCCGACCTGCGCTCACTCCCGCTGACCCGGCTCGACCTGCAGGGCGGGGCCGACCAGGTGCGCGTGGACCTGCCCGCGCCCTGCGGCACTGTGGCGATCCGCATTGCCGGCGGCGTCTCCCAGGTCGCTTTCCACCGCCCCTCCGGCGTGCCGGTACGGCTGGCCGTCATCGGCGGCGGCACCAGGCTCCGGCTGGGGGAGCGGACCCTGGACACGGTGCCACGCGGGACCACCTTGACCGATCCCGGCTTCGATGAGGTCGTCGACCGGTACGACATCTGGGTGTCCGGTGGCACGGATCGGCTGACCGTGGCATAGCAACGACCTACCGCCAGCCGCCCTCGTCCACCCCGCCCGGCACATCGGCCGCGGAGTCGTACGGCGTGCGGGTGAAGACGAAGGTGTTGAGATCCAGGTGGCTGAGCGAGCCGTCGGGCCGGCGGACCAGACTCAGCGTCTCGCCTGCGTAGTAGCCGTCCAGCCCGAGCCAGGTCCCGTCGGCCTGGGCGGTGAACCGGGAGGCCCGGCCGGTTCCGCCGATCGGATTGAGGGACAGGCCGCGGTCGGGCAGCAGGCGTAGCGCGTACGCGCTCGGCCCCCAGTACCACGGGCCGGTCAGCTCCAGCAGGTCGGCGTCGGCCCCGATGGGTTCCCACTCGACGGGCAGGCGCGGCTCGTGCTCGTCGAGGATGGCCAGCAGCTCGGTCAGCAGAGTACGGCTCACTCCCGAGGTGGAGTTGGCCATGAACAGCACACCCACTTTGTCGGCCGGGTCGGCCCACACCGTAGCCAGAAAACCCGGCATGGAGCCGGTGTGCCCGGCCAGGCGGCGGCCGTTGGCCCGGGCCAGCTGCAAGCCCAGGCCATAGCCGCCGGTCCAGGCGTCACCGTCGTCCACGGTCGCCGGCTCGCGCATCTCGGCCAGCGTGGCCGGGTCGAGCACGCCCGCGGTGTCTCCGGCCACGAACGCGGCCCACCGGGCGAGGTCGGCGGGAGTGGACCAGAGCTGCCCGCCCGGAGCCATGGCGACCGCGTCGTGTTCGGGCTCGGGCAGCAGCACGTCCGCCCACGGATGCACGGCGTAGCCGGTGGCGTGCGGGGCGCGCGGCCGGGGCGTGGTGTCACACATGCCCAGCGGTTCCAGGATCTCCTCCTGTACGGCTCGCGTCCAGCTCACCCCCCGATGCCGGGTGACCAGCTCGCCCAGCAGGGCGAAGCCCAGGTTGGAGTAGTGGAAGCGGCGGCCGGGCCGGTGCCGGCCGGTCTCCGGGCCGAGCAGGCCGATGAGCTCCTCCACCGGCATGCCCGGCGTCCGCTCCCACCACGGGCCGGGCGGCTCAGCGGTCAGCCCGGCGGTGTGCGACAGCAGCTGGGCGAGGGTCACCTCGCCGACCGGCGTGCCGGGGATGTGTTTGCCGATCGGGTCGAGCAGGTCGACACGGCCCTCGTCGCGCAGCCGCATGACCACGGTGGCGACCATGCTCTTGGTGATGGAGCCGATCCGGTACTGGGTGGTTTCAGTGGGCCTGGCCCCTTCCACCCGGCCACGCGAGCCGAACCAGGCGAGCCGCCCGTCGCGCACCACGGCCGCCGTCAGCGACGGCAGCCGTGACTCGGCCTGCTCCACCGCGATCCTGCGCAGCAGCGCGCGAGCCGTACTCTCCAGAACCGGCGACATCAGATGGCTCCTCCCCGACATGACAAAGTTCCCCCAGGCTAGTGCCGCTGGAGCCGCACCGGCATCCGCAGCGGATCTTCTCGGTGTGTCACGGCCGGCCATCGCGTCGCACGAGCGATCGCCGCGTACAGATCATGGCCTCCCCTCGGCACCTGAGCCAGGATCTCAGGAGGAGGTCTTCCCGCGGGGCCGTTCGCCGAGGTGGCGCCGGAGACGCTGGGCGGATGGCACGATGCGAGGTTGTCTTCTGGCGGTGCGGAGTGGGGGAGCGGCTTGTCAGATGTCAGCCGCCGCCTGGAGGGTGGCGCGGATGAGGCGGTGGTTTTCCGGCGCTCCACCACCTCTCCCGAAGGAGAAACGACGGCGGGTGTAGCTGTAGGCGATGCCGGTGGTGGGGTCGGCGAAGGATTGGGCACCCACGGCTCCGCTGTGACCGAACGCGCCGGGGTCGGGCTCTGCCGCCACGGCAGTGGCGAACTGCTCGGCGACGTTCTCAAATCCCGCGACCACCGTGCCGTGGATCAGGCGGGTCATGCCGGACATCCTTCACCCCAAGATCAGTATTGGTGGATGGCGTCGTTCGAGGTTGCCGGTCAGGCGGCCACGGGAGCGACTGCGAGGGCACGGGCGAACTTCACCACCCGTTCGGCCTGGACCCGGGCCGCGGCGCGGGTGACATCGTCGACCGGGACGGTGCCGCCCGCGTCGTGGTGCGAGGTGCCGTAGGGGTTGCCGTCGGCGAACTTGTCGGCGTGGGTGTAGCCGGGGGCGATGACGATGCCGCCGAAGTGGTGAAAGGTGTTGGTGAGCGCCAGCAGCGTGGATTCGTGTCCGCCGTGCAGGGTGCCGGTGGAGGTGAACCCGCTGTAGACCTTGTCGGCCAGCAGGCCCTGCTGCCAGACGCCTCCGAGGGTGTCCAAGAACTGCTTGAGCTGGGAGGCGATGTTGCCGAACCGGGTGGGGCTGCCCATGAGAACCGCATCGGCCCAGATCAGGTCATCAGTGGTGGCGAGGGGGATGTCAGCGGTCGCGGCGGCGTGGGCGGCCCAGGTGGGGTTGGAGTCGACGGCCGCCTTCGGGGCCAACTCGGCGACCTTGCGCAGCCGGACCCGCGCGCCGGCCTTGGCGGCGGCCTCGGCCATCTCCTGGGCTATCTGCGCGACATGGCCGGTGGCGGAGTAGTAGACGATTGCGACATTGACCGGGAAGTCCATGGGGAGAGCTCCTTGACGATTGGGAGGGAAGTACAGAAGGGAAGAAGTGGGCAGGGGGTGGGAGGAAAGCCGCTCGCGGTCAGGCCGCCCGCATCACCGGGTCTCCTCGACCACGGCCAGGGTGCCCAACTCGTCACTGACCAGATCTCCGAGGGTGGCGAAGAACGCGGCGATGCCCGGAAGGTTGGCACCCTTGGCGCGAGAGGCGGCGAAATCCTCCGGCGACCGCCACTCCACCACGTCCAGCCATTCGTTGGGCAGCCGCACCAGCCGGGCGCCCAGGAAGCCCTCCCGGTCGGCGCGAAAGTCCGCCAGCATTCCGGGACGGGCCGCCAGCATCTCCTGCGTCTTGTCGTCCGCCACCGTGAAACGGGTCAACTCCACGGTCGTGGTCTGGTCCTGATACTCGGTCATCACCGGCTCCTTGCTCGTGTTCCAACACAAAGCACGATATAGTCATAGATGTATACCGTCAAGTTTAGTGACTATCATTTTTCATTACTAGATGGGGGATAGGCGATGCGACGCAGCGAACGCAAGGATCAAGACCCGGACCTGGGCATGCTCACCAGCCGCCTGCTGCTGGCCGTCCAGGAGGAGATGTTCGCCACCCTCGCCGAGCAGGGACATCCCGACCTTCGGCCCCTGCATGGCGCGGTCCTGGCCTACCTGGACGCCGACGGCAGCCGCGCCACCGACCTGGCCCGCCGTTCCGGTCAGCACAAGCAGGTCGTCGGGAAGGTGCTGGACGAGCTGGAGGCACTCGGCTACATCGAGCGCCACCCCGACCCCGCCGACCGCCGCGCCAAACTCGTCGTCCCCACCCCACGCGGCCTGGATCAGATGACCCGCTCTGACGCGATCATGGCCGCCATCGAAGGCCGCCATGCCGAAGCCGTCGGCGAAGGCGCCTACACCCAGTTCAAGGAACAACTGCGGCAGATCACCGGTCGCCAGCGCACATGGCGCGACACGCCCACCCACGTCGATTGATCCACCACCGGAGCTCCGGCCGCCGGCACCGCTCCCCGCCAGGCCGGCCGCTTCCGGCACTCCATCACTCCGGCTCCACGGGCGAGGACGGATCCGACAAGCCCTGTGGGAGCCGTCGGCCGAGATCGACCTCCGGCACCGGGATCCGAGTGGCGGGGGTCGACCGATCAGGGCCTGTCAGGACAGACGCCGTAGGACCTCTGCGAGGATCGCCATGCCTTCACCGATGTCGGTCGGCGTGCTCGCGGCATAGCCGAGCACAAGTCCTGGCCGGTTCGGGCGTTGGCTGTGCCACGACAACGGTTGCACCTTCACGCCGCGCGCGAGCGCCGCGCCGGCGAGGTCGGCGTCGGCGAACCCGGCCTCGAAAGTGATCATCAGGTGCAGGCCCGCCGCGGCGCCGTGCACGACCGCGCCCGGAAGGTGGGTTCTGACCGCGTCGATCATCGCGTCCCGGCGGCGACGATGGCGTCTGCGGAGGAAACGCAGCTGCCGTTCCATCTCGCCCGATTCCATGAGCTGAGCCAGGACCAGTTGCGGCAGTACGGCGTTGCCGAGGTCGGTGTACCGCTTGGCGGTCACGAGGGCGTCCCGATACTTCGGCGGCGAGAGGAGCCATCCCACTCGCAACGCGGGAGCCAGGAGCTTGGACACGCTCCCGGCGTAGCAGACGCGTTCGGCGAGCATCGACCGCAGGGCGGGAACCGGAGGCCGGTCGTAACGGTGCTCGGCGTCGTAGTCGTCCTCGATGATCAGCCCGCCCTCGCCGGCCCACCGCATCAGCTCGCGGCGCCTCTCGCCGCCGAGTACCACTCCGGTCGGAAACTGGTGCGCCGGGGTCAGCAGGACCGCCGGAGCTCCCGTGGTGCGCAACTCGTCGACACGGACTCCTTCGGAGTCGACCGGGATCGGCGGGGTGTCCATCCGCCCGTTGCGCAGATGCTGGCGGACCCCGAGCGATCCGGGGTCCTCCACCGCCACCTCGCGGATCCCGTCATGCCGGAACACCTGTGCGAGCAGTCCGAGCGCCTGAGCGGTGCCGGCGACGATGAGCACCTCGTTCGGGTCCACCCTGATCCCGCGGTTGCGGGCCAGCCAGTTCGCGACGGCGAGACGCAACGCCGGGGTCCCGCGAGGATCTCCGTATCCGAAGTCGGCCGCCGAGAGGCTGCCGAGCACGGAACGTTCAGCGCGCAGCCATGCCGCTCGCGGAAACGCGGCCAGGTCGGGCAGGCCGGGCGACAGATCGATCCGGGCCGGGGCCGCTCGCAACGCGTCGAAGACGTCCGCGCCGGGCGCGGCGGCGAACAACGCACCGGCGGCCGGCGACGGATTCGCGGGCAGGGATGGCCGCGACGCCGCCGGCACCGCCACCGGGGTGGCGACGACGATCGTCCCGCCCCGCCCGCGCCCGGCGACGTGCCCCTCTTCGATCAGGCGCTGGTAGGCCTCGGTGACGACGCCACGAGACACGCGCAGTTCACCGGCGAGCACCCGGGTGGCCGGCAGCCTGCTTCCGACCGGCAGGCGGCCGTCCGATATCGCGAGCCGAAGCCGCCGGGCAAGCCAGTCGGACAGCCCGCCCACCGGCGCCTCATCGATGTTCAGCTGAAGGAAGTCAGACCCAGATGATATGGACCTGTCAGAGGCGCCTTCATTGGACCTGTTCACCGGGCCATTGTTTCAGCAGGGTGAACACATGACGCTGACCTGTTCGACCTGCCTCGCGAGGAGTTCATCATGAGCATCGCGTTCCTGGTGACCGCGCTCATCATGGTCGCCACACCCGGCACCGGCGTCGTCTACACGCTCTCGGCCGGCCTCTCTCGCGGCCGCCGCGCGAGCGTCGTCGCCGCGATCGGATGCACGCTCGGCATCGTTCCGCACATGATGGCGACGGTCACTGGTCTGACGGCGCTGCTGCACACGAGCGCGCTGGCATTCCAGGTCCTGAAATATCTGGGTGTGACCTATCTCCTCTACATGGCATGGGCCGCGCTCAAAGACAAGGGCACGATAGCCGTGGAAGGGGAGACCGAGCCCCACCCGGCGACCAGAGTGATCGTCTCCGGTATCCTGATCAACGTTCTCAACCCGAAGCTGACCATGTTCTTCTTCGCGTTCCTGCCGCAGTTCGTGAGCGCCGGTGAGCCCGATTCCCTTTTGCGGATGGTGGAGTTGAGCGCTGTCTTTATGTTGATCACATTCGTCGTCTTCACCGCTTACGGCATCTTCGCCGCCTCGGTGCGGAACCATGTGACCTCGCGGCCCCGGGTGATGACCTGGATGGGCCGGGCCTTCGCCGGCTCCTTCCTCGCGCTCGGCGTCAAGCTCGCTTTCGCTGATCAATAGATCCCGTCCATCAGGTCTAGTGAGGGGACTGCCGGGTTTACCCGGCAGGGGAATCGCTTCCCTGTTACGGTTCCCTTGTTTGAACGGTCAGGGCTTGGCCGTCGCCTACCTCTGCCGAGGGAAGCGAGAAGCCGCTCTCTTCAGGGAGCGGAGGAGTCACGACAAGGACCTCTCATGTACCTCCAGCACTCGGATGCGATCTGGTCGGACCACCCGGATCTCGTCGCCGGCGCGGTCTTCGCCGTGGGAATCACCGACGACGCCTCCGCCGATTCTCAGGTCGCCAGGTTCGGCGCCCTCGCCGAAGCCCGGCTGGCGACAAGCTCAGAGGCGGAGTTCCCCGAGATACAGGCGTGGCGACGTGCCTTCTCAAGGATGGGACTCAAACCCACTCAATATCGATGCGCCTCGGAGTCCCTGCTGCGGCGCTTCAAGAAGGAGCGCGCCCTCCCGCGGATCCATCCACTGATCGATCTCTGTAATGCGATCTCGCTCGCGTTCGCGATCCCGGTGGCCGTGTTCGACGTCACCAGGATCCACGGTGGTCTGGAGGTCCGGCATGCGAGTGGTGACGAGAACTACCTGAGCTTCTCGGGCGAGACGGAGAACCCCGACCCGCACGAGGTGATCTTCGCCGACGCCGCCGGGCGCGCGCACGCCCGGCGATGGACGAACCGGCAAAGCGGTTACTCGGCCGTTCGGAACACGACGGACACCGTCCTGATCGTCGCGGAGGCGATGCACGGATCGGCGTCCGCGGACGTCCCGAAACTCATGGCCACCGTTGCCGACGAACTGAACGACATCTGGTCACTCGCGCCGGAAGCCGCGATGCTGAGTCGGTCCTCGCCACGGTTCGAGTTCCAGGTGTGAGCACCGGCGGCCGGTGACGTTGACCGGGCACGCCACATCGCTACTGGCCGACCATTGCGCCAAGGCCGGCCGGCTCGCCTTGGTGAGCACGGTCATGACCACGATGGGTCCGATGGTGAACGCCTCGTCCGACAGGACCACCGGCAGGTTGGGGAAGGGGACGAGATACTTGGCGATCCAGTAGCCGACGCCGAGGACCTCGCCATCCACATGGTGTGCCGTGCGGTCGGCGGGATGATCGGAAGGTGGACCACGGCCTGTGGCCGGCCGGTCAGGTGAAGCGCGTCGAGCACCAGCAGTTCGCTTCGCCGCTGCGCGGCGTTCCGCGTGAGGGCCACGATCCAGCCGTCACCTTCCGCCCGGCCGCGGGGGACGAAGACAGGCTGGTCGGCCTGCCAGCCCGGGTCGAGCTTTCGCACCTGGACGGTGGCAGCCGCGAGGTCATGGCCGATCAGCGCATTCCCGTCGGGGGAGCAGCCGAACATCAGCTCGTGCCCGCGGCCGGCCCGCCGAGGATCCACCGACGCCAGCGCCAGGGAATCGGCGAGCGGCCGCTCATATGCCGCGCCGCTGTCCAGATCGAGCGTCCACCGGTGCACTCGCGATGATCCTGCAGCACCGGCTTCGGTCCACGACGGAGTGTCAAAGGCCCGGTCGTGACGCACCGCGTCCACGATGACGCGGTCGCCCTCTTCGTAGGCGTTCACCGAGTGGGACACGTAACAGGGCGCGACCGGGAACCAGCGCGGTTCCTCCTCTCCGCCTGGCTGTCGTGGCAGCAGCCCGATACGCGCCGGACGGTCCTGCTGCCAGCGGTAGGGGAAACCGGTGCCCACCATGGCCGCCGCCCGGCGGTAGGTCACCGGCAGGTCGAACACCACGACGAACCGTTCGGTGAGCGCGACCGCGTGCATGAGTGGCGCGCCGCCCAGCCCGAACGGACGGGCTTCGCGTATGCCGCCGTCCGGCCCCATGATCAGGTGCTCCGCCCAGTCCAGACCCGGATAGGTGGCGACCGTGTGCCATTCGGACGTGGACCGGTCCTTCACCGGCGGTGCGACACTCACGCGGCACGGCCCGTCCGGCGACGGGTCGGCGGCACCGGTGGTCCGAGTCCATGGCGCGGAGCCGATCGCCCAGGCCGGCGGGTGGCCGCCGGTCTCCTTGGCGGTGGTCCTGTGCCATCGGGCGATGCCGCCGCCGAGCCGTACGCCCGAGAGGAGAGCCGGTCCGACCGTGGTGTGCGACTGCCCCGATCGCCCTGGATGCGGGCTCACCTGCACGAGAGCACCGTCCAGGTCGTGAGGCAGGACGCCGTCGACGGGCAGTGGCTCGTTGTGCGGCAGGTGGCGGGGCGTCGCGATCGGATTGACGTGCCCTGTGACGGTCATGCCGGGCACCTCCTTGTGAGGCCTGACGGGATAACATAACGCCGTTATGTTTAACATAACGGCGTTATGCAATACTGTCAAGGTGAGCCCACGCCGATCGAATCCTCAGACACGTCCCGCCCTTGTCGACATCGCCGCACGGCTACTCGCGGACGAGGGCCCCCAAGCGCTGTCGGCCCGTCGCATCGCCGCAGAGGCGGGCAGTTCGACGATGGCGGTCTACACCAACTTCGGCGGGATGAGCGGGCTGGTGCGCGAGATGGTTTATGAGGGGTTCGCCCGCCTGCAGGACTATTTCTCGCACGTCATCCAGACCGCCGACCCCGTCGCCGACATGACGCTGTACGGGCGGGCCTACCGGCACAACGCCCTGACGAACCCGCACCTGTACGCCGTGATGTTCGGCGGGGCGTCGCTGGCCGGGTTCTCTTTGGGCGCGGAAGACCGCCAGCACGGTCGATACACCCTGAGCACGGTGGTCGAGTGCGCGGCCCGATGCGTCGCGGCAGGCCGGTTCCAGGCGGACGACGCCGAACTCGTCGCCCACCAACTGTGGACCGCGATCCACGGGCTGGTCACGCTCGAACTGGGTGAATACCTGATCGACCCGTGCAACGCCGACCGCATCTTCGAGGCCCAGCTGATCAGCCTGATGGTCGGCGTCGGCGACACGCTGGAGGCGGCCACCCGATCGGTGCAGTCCTCCCGGAAAAGGCTGAGAAAAGAGATCGAGGGCGTACGGCCGGCCCGAGACCTCGCCCGACACGCATAGGCCCACCCGGCATCCGGTTGTCGGCGACGGCGGGAACGGGAATGGCAGGAAGCTGTCGTCGCCAGGCAACTTGCTGCCTTCGATTCGCCTGGTTCGCGGGCCGCGCGGCGCGCAGAGTTGGTTGTGCGAGAACAAATCCACAACCCGAGAAAAGAGATTCGGAAATGAAGAACCCGGCCGCCTCCCTGTTCAACCTCAACGTCACCGCCAAACTGTCGGCCGCGCTTATCGCCGGAGTCATTTCCTGCGCCGTCGCCGTCGGCGGCCACGCCGCCGCGACCGGGGGCACCACGTGGGACTCCCCGGCCCTGGTCGCGGCCGGAACCACCTGGGACTCCGGGGCCGCAACGGACGGAACCACCTGGGACTCCACCGATGGAACCACCTGGGACTCGGCCGCCACCACCGACGGAACCACCTGGGACTCCACCACGAGGCTGTAAGTTAATCCGACGGAGCCCTCTCGGATCAGGTAAGGAAACCCGGTAATGCTGGTCGAGCTGACAATGCGGCGCACCACATTGGAACCGCCGAGCAACTCGCCGATCGACGGAGTGCGGATATTGTCCCTCCTGCCCGAACAATGGCGTAAAGAGCTCAGACTGGCCAACGGAGACATCGTCATCCGCGTCCACATCGACGACGACACGACCGCCACCCAGATCCGCACCGAAGTGACTGCGGCGCTCACCGCCCCGGAGGTCAGCCACTGGGAACTCGCGACCTGCGACACCCTGGCCAACGGCCACCACGAACCACCCGCCGGCAGCGCCCCGTCCTGACCGATGCCCGGTCGCGGACGGATGGGCCGACGACCCGCTCCCCGGCACCGCTGAGGGCGTCCCGAAACCCGAGATCGCGGAAGCCGGTCACGCCATCCGGCAAGAATGCCGGGAAACATCTCTCAGCCGCCCCGCCCCACCACGCCCTCGACAAGGCAGAGCGGCAAACTTCCTGATCAACGGCAGTCCGGTGCGCCGTCACGCGCAGTTACCCGGCGGCTGAGGCCGCTTTCGGGAGAACGCCGCCCTTCCGGGCGGACTCGCGGTCGGCGGACACGATGGCATCGAGCAGGCCGGGGAAGATCTCGTCGATCTCGTCACTTCTCAGGGCGTTCATTCGCGAGGTGCCGAGGTAGTACTGCCGGATGAGCCCGGCCTCGCGCAGGATCCGGAAGTGGTGCGTGGCCGTTGACTTGCTCACGGGCAGGTCGAACGCCCCGCACTTGATGTCGATGGGTGCGTCGCACAGTTGCGTGACGATGCTCCGTCGCACCGGGTCGACGAGGGCCTCCAGGACCTGTTGCAGCGTGATGGTTTGCGCGTCGGGGTGCTCCGGGATGCGGTCGGCGTCCATGAACCCATAGTACGACATCCATCGAAGTTTGACGGGAATCGTACTTTCGTGTTTGGGTGGATCTCCGCTTTCCGGTGAAAGGACGACATGATGGCCAGGACGGTGCTGTTCCATGAGCTCGGCGGACCCGAGGTGATGCGGCTGGAGGACGTGGAGGTCGGTGAGCCGGGGCCGGGTGAGGTGCGGATTCGCGTGGACGCGATCGGCCTGAACCGGGCCGAGGTGCTGTTCCGCACCGGTCACTACATCGAGCCGGTGAAGCGGTTCCCCGCCAGGCTGGGCAACGAGGCCGCCGGTGTGATCGAAGCGGTCGGCGAGGGCGTCACCGGCTTCCGGCCCGGGCAGCCGGTCAGCACCGTGCCCGCGTTCTCGCAGAACGACTACGGGGTTTACGCCGAGCGGACGATCGTCCCCGCCGCGGCGGTGCTGCATCGCCCTGAGGGAGTGGGCGCGGTCGAGGGCGCGGCGGTCTGGATGCCGTACCTGACGGCCTACGGCGCACTGGTGGAGGTCGGCGGGATGCGGCCCGGAGACACCGTCGTGCTGAACGCGGCCTCCAGCAGCGTGGGGCTGGCCGCCATCCACGTCGCCGAGCGCATCGGCGCCACGCCGATCGCCCTCACCCGCACCACCGCCAAGAAGGAGGCGTTGCTCAAGGAGGGGGCGGCGGAGGTGATCGTCACCGAGTCGGATGACGTGGTGGAGCGGGTGCTGGCGGCGACCGGCGGCCGGGGCGCCGAGTTCGTCTTCGACGCCGTCGCCGGACCCGGCGTGACAGACCTGGCCAGGGTGGTCGCCGACGACGGCATGCTGCTGCTGTACGGCGCGCTGAGCGGCGAGCCGACCCCCTACCCGGGGTTCGAGCTCGGCATGCCCGCGCTGAACATGCGCACCTACACCATGCTGGAGACGGCCAGGCGGCCCGAGCGGCTGCGCCGGGCGGCGGCCTTCGTGACCTCCGGGCTGCGTTCGGGTGCCTTCCGGCCCGTGGTGGACCGCACCTTCGACCTGGGTGAGATCGTCGAAGCTCACCGATACCTGGAGTCGAACGCCCAGATCGGCAAGATCGTCGTCACCACCGCACACTGATCTCCGCAGGGTTACCGGCCGTGGGCTGCCCAAGGCCGGGTGGCCCGCAGTTGACCGCGCGGATCGCGACGCCGCCGGTCTCGACCGGGCCGCCGGCGGGTGTTCTCACACGGTCGCCGGTGGAAGTCCGGCAGGAGAGAAGAAGTCACCAGAGCTTGTCGATCTCTCCCGGGTACAGCTCGATGCGAGAGTCGTGGAAGGACGACTGATGACGCCGGCCTTCGGCCGAGAAGAAGTCCGCCATGGTCACCTTGTCGAAGCCGGGCCGGTCACTGGGGAAGGGGGACAGGCTGGTCCCTCCGACGAGAACCGCGCCGGGAATCACGCGCCAGCCCGCGCTCTCGTAGAACCCCTGGAGGGGGCGATCGCAGGTGAACAGCCCCAGATCCATGTCGGAGGCGGCCATCGCCTCACGGGCCGCCGCCACCAGGCGACGACCATGACCCTGGCCACGTGCCTGTCGGCAGGTCACCACCGTACTCAGCCCTCCGGAGGCATAGCGCCGACCGGCGTGAACGATCTCCTTGGAGAGGATGTCCAGAGCGGCCAGCACCGTTCCGTCCTCCACGAGCAGCATCGACAGCGGCCGCAAAGCGGGGTCGTGGGTGAGTGCGGAGACGTCCGGGGGGTCATCGGACGGCCACGCCTCATGCTGCAGGGCCAGCACTTGCCCACGGAGCTCGGACGGGGTGTCCGCTTCGGGATACGACACGATCTGCACGTGCCGATTGTGCCTATATCCTGCGCAAAGGCAAACGGAATTTCGCGCGGCGCATCCGGCTGATCAGCTCGCCCGTCTCCCATCGGCGTCGGCAGGCAGCCGGTTCGCGGAGAGGATAGGGGAGGGCGATGTCGAGCCGTCTCGCCAGGGTGCCGGACGAGCCGTGCCGGGTGCCACCGGAGAGCGTTCCGGCCCGGCCGATCGCTCGCGCGGATCAGGACGTCTCATGACGAATCCACGTGCCGCCGTGTCCGGTGATGTGGTGCCGTTTCGCGAGGCGGTGCGCGCCTGGGTTTCGATCTCGCTGCAGACCTTCGGCGGTCCGGCCGGGCAGATCGCCGTGATGCAGCGCACCTTGGTCGAGGAACGGCGCTGGATCGGTCAGCAGCGCTTCAACCATGCCCTCAACTACTGCATGCTCCTGCCCGGCCCGGAAGCACAGCAGCTCGCGATCTACATCGGCTGGCTGCTGAACGGCACTCGCGGCGGCCTGGTCGCTGGCGTGCTGTTCGTCCTGCCGGGTCTGCTGGCCCTCTTGGCGCTGTCGGCGGCTTACGTCATATGGCAGGACACCTCCCTGATCACCGCGTTGTTCGCCGGGATCGCCCCGGCCGTGCTGGCCATCGTCGCCCAGGCCGTCATCCGGGTCGCCAGGCGCTCCCTGACGCACCCGGTGCTGATCGGAATCGCGGTGGCCGCCTTTGCCGCCCTGGCACTGTTCGCGATTCCCTTCCCCGTCGTCGTCGCCGGGGCCGCAGCCCTCGGATGGGGCATGCATCGCCTGGTTCCCGGCACCTCCCGGAACGGCGACGGGAACGGAGGAGGCGACAAGCCGGCGCCGCTGATTCCCGATGACGCCCTGCACCATGCCACCCCCGGGGCGCGCGGCGCGTTACGTGTGCTGGCCGTCGGCCTGGCCGCGTGGTGGTTGCCGGTGGCCGCGGTCGTCCTGCTCACCGGCTCTGACAGTGTCTTCACCACCCAGGGGTTGTTCTTCTCCGGCACGGCTCTGGTCACTTTCGGCGGAGCCTACGCGGTGCTCGCCTTCGTCGCCCAGCGAGCCGTGGAGACCTACGCCTGGCTGACACCCGCCGAGATGGTCCGCGGCCTGGCCTTGGCCGAGACCACCCCCGGACCGCTGATCATGGTTGTGCAGTTCGTCGCCTTTCTCGGCGCCTACCGCAATCCAGGCGCCCTGAATCCGTGGGCCGGTGCGCTGCTGGGGGCGCTGCTGACCACCTGGGTCACCTTCGTGCCGTGCTTCCTTTTCATCTTCCTGGGCGCGCCGTACGTCGAGAAACTGCGCCACAACACCGCGATCAGCGCCGCCCTGACCGGTATCACCGCCGCCGTCGTCGGCGTCATCGCCAACCTCGCCCTCTACTTCGCTCAGCACACCCTGTTCGCCGTCACCCGCACCTGGGCATGGGGCCCCTTCCACATGCAGCTGCCCGATCCAGGTACGGTGAACCCGCTGGCGCTGGTGATCACCACGGTGGCACTGGTCATGACGTTCGCGCTGCGCTGGCCGATGCTGCGGATTCTGGGCGTGTGCGCGCTGCTGGGACTGGCCTCGCTGCTGCTGCCCTGACCCGCCCGGCCGACCTGGAAAGGCCGTCACCACCGTGGCCTGGGAGGACCGCCAGACGGTGCCGCGACCTTCCCACCCTGGGCCTTGAGGTCCTCCTTGGCGATGCGGTGATCGTGCGCGGGCCGTCGGCGGAGGCGAAGGCCTGCTTGATTTTGTCGCTCATGATGCCGAAGACCTCGACCGGGCCGGCGAAGTCTTGTTCCTCCACTCCGTCGTAGAGCACCGTGTGCACACGAAGCGGCGTACGGCGCGGCCCCGTCATCCTCACTGGGCGCGGGTTTGAATCCGTCGCAGGGCGAGCAGCCCGCCGGCGGCCGGGATGAAGGCGCGCCATCGGACCCCGGACACAGCGGACGGGAGCATCGAGGTGGTCACGATGACGACGAGGTAGGACATGCCGTGCAGCGGGCCGGCGAGTGTCGTGATCGCCTTGATGTGGACGGTGAGCAGATTGACGAGCAGAACCGCCAGGGAGACGGCCTCGACGCCGGCTGCGATTCGCAGGACGCGCACGTGGATCACACTCCCGAGCCGGAGCCGGGGCGGACGATCATGAGGACCACGACGATGGCCCACATCAGGTTGTAGATGCCGGCGAGCATGGAGAGCGTGCGCAGCTGACGGCCGTCGTCGGGCTTGCTGAGCGCGTCGCGCAGACGCGGGTAGATCTGCGTGACGAGCAAGCCGCCCGCGACGGCGGTGAGCGTCATGGAGACGATGATCCAGATCTCGCCCATCCGGCCCTGGACGTTGGCCAGGGTGATTCCGGCGACGGGCACCACGAGCCCGAGGAGGCTGTAAACGCGGGTGATGCGGTGCAGCACGACAGCCGCGGCCTGGTTGCGCTCACCCGAGTCCTCGCCCGGTTCCTTGCCCGAGTCCGATGGCCGGGGGCCCGTGGCAGTGCCCACGGCGACGCCGGCGGCAACCGGCGCATAGCGGGGAAACAAGCTCGTCGCGACGGCCGAGCCCCCGACGAACACGATGCTCGCGAGCACGTGTAACGACAGCAGGACATGTTCCAACGATCTCTCCTTCCAACCTTCAGGCTGGCTGAAGCCCAGCCGATGCTTCAGCCAGCCTGAAGGTTGGGGTGTGCGGAAATGCTTGACGAGTCGGCGTGTCGGCAAGCCTCGTGCAGCGGCGATGACCACGCGCCTCGGAAAGTACGTGAACAGGGTGGACACCGCCATGTCGGCGGCATCGGCCACGTCCTTGACGCCCACCTGGTCGTAGCCGCGTTCCAGGAACAGCCGCAGCGCGGCGTCGACCAGCGCCTGCGGGTCCGGGTCCTCCTTCGCTCGCGGCGCCTGACTTGTTCGCTCGCCCGCTCAGCCTGCGAAAATCGAAGCTAATACGAAATCGATGTAGTTGCGAATTCGAAGTCACTATGGTTTTATGGGTCGCGGGCCGGGCTTCCGGCATCCAGAGATGACAGCAGGAGGAATCTGCCATGACCTCTCCCCGTGACCTCCGCATCGCGATCGTGGGCGCCGGTGTCGGCGGTCTTGCCTGTGCCCGCGGCCTGCAGACGCACGGCATCCCGGCAGCCGTGTTTGAACGGGAGGCCTCTCGCGACGCCCGTTGGCAGGGCGGCATGCTGGACCTGCACGTGCCGACCGGTCAGGCCGCACTGCGAGCGGTTGGCCTGTTCGAGCAGTTCACCGCCTTGGCTCGTGCGCAGGGGCAGGAACTGCGGGGGCTGGACCCGTTCACGGCCGCCCTGGTCCACCACGAGCGGCCCGCCGACAGCCATGACGAGGGTTACGCCCCGGAGATCGATCGGGGTCAGTTGCGGGGCCTGCTGCTGGACTCCCTCATCCCAGGCACCGTCCGCTGGGGGCGCGGGGTGGACGGGGTCACCTCGCTGGAGGGCGGCGCTCGCCTGCGCTTCGCTGACGGCACTACCGCGGACTTCGACCTCGTCATCGGCGCCGACGGCGCTTGGTCCCGGGTCCGCGCTGCCGTCTCGGACGCCATCCCCCGTTACACGGGCTCCACGATCATCGAGGCGTTTCTCGACGATGTCGACATCCGCCACCCCGACCTCGCCCGTTGGGTGGGCCCGGGCACGCTGGCGGCGCGAGCCGACGGGAAAATGATCTCGGCCCAGCGCAACAGCGGCGCCCACATCCGCCTCTACGCCGCCTTCGATGCACCTGCGAACTGGTATGTCACCGCCGGCCTCGACCTCGGCGACACCGCGGCGGTGTGCGATTACCTGCGCGGCGTGTTCACCGGCTGGGAGCCCGGATTCCTCGACCTGTTCCGCGACAACGACAGCGGGTTCGTCAACCGGTCCCTGCACGTGCTGCCCTCTGGGCACACCTGGGACCACGTCCCCGGCATCACCCTGCTCGGCGACGCCGCCCACCTCATGCCGCCCTTCGGCATCGGCGCCAACCTTGCCCTGATCGACGGCAGCGACCTGGCCACGGCCATCGCCACCCACTCCGACCTCGACCGGGCCACCGCCGCCTACGAAGAGGTCATGCTGCCCCGGTCGGCGGCCGCCGCTCAGGCCTGCGCGGAGCTGATGGACAACCTGTCGGAGAACTTCACCGGTGACGTCGACAGCGTGCGACGCAACCTCAACGACCGCATCCGCCGAGCCCAGCCCGGGTCGGTCGGCAGGGTAAGCAGTGAGACGGCGTCACATACGAGGTCCGGCAGCGCTACGCCGCCGCTGACGCGCTGATGATCTAGGACCAGCTCCTGGAACGCCCGCCGCGCGTCGGTGTTGTCCTGGCTGGGATGGTGCCGTGAGCGCGGCCACGAGGCGCCGGAGGTCCCGGCGTGGACCAAGCAGCTGACGGTGCCGGACTCCGACACTCCGGTGCGTTCGCGGGCGGCCATCGACCGGCTGATCGCCCGCCGGGAGGTGCATCCCTGCTGATGCTGATGGCCAAGTCACGGCACAAGAAGCCCGAGAACCTGCGCCGCTATTTCCACTCGTCCCCGGAGGCCATTGCGGAGCTCACCAGCCTGCTCGCGCCCGGCGACAGCGGACGCTGAGTGGGGATGTTGAACAACTTCTGAGCTTCGCCAGCGGGCTTCACCGCGACGCTGTCGCAGGAGGAGAGGCCCACCAGGTCGAGGGCGTCGCGGCGGTGTAACCCAGCGACTCATACAGCGGCCTGCCCAGCTTCGAAGCGGTGAGTGTGACCGGCAGATCCGCGAGGTGAGCGAGGGAGCCGAGCATGACGGCCCGCCCCACGCCACGCGAGCGGAATGCCGGCGAAGTACCGACCCAGTAATGGCTGCCGACGCCGTCGTCCACGACCCTGACGCACGCTCCCGCGGCCACGCCGTCGTGGGATGCGACGAACACGTCCACGCCCGGCTGCCCGATCAGCGTCATCGGGAACAGCTCGCCGGGGCGGTAGGGCTCGAATACGGCCAGCTCGAAGCCCTCGATCACGATCCGCTCGGCCGCCTGGAGGTCCTCGGGCTGCCGTACCCGGATCACGTCTAGCACCGGTTCGGCGACGGGCCCGGGCGGGCGCAGCATGATCGGCATCTGCCATCTGCGCATGCCCAGGTGGCTCAGGTCGGTCGAGCTGAACGGATCCTCGGCGTTCACCGGGCCCGCGGCCCGGCGGGCCAGCTCGCTCAACTCGGCCAGTTCGCCCGGGTCGAGGTCGGGCTCCTGGATCAGGATCCGCAGGCCTGCACGCTCGTCGCCGTCGACCGCGACGAATCCGCGGCGCCGGATCACCTCATGCCCCCGGCATCGTCCGGTGGCGATCCAAAAAGCGGCGGAGTTGCGGGCCTGACGCATCGGCGCCTCGGCCAAGGGCAAGGACGTGGGCTGGTTGGTCGAAGTTGATCCCATTGTCATTGCGCCTACGGTAGTGCGCGAAATTGACCCATCACACGGGCCAATTTCACGCGAGCTGACTGGGCCATCTTTGGGCCGGGCCACCTGGCGAGCACGAGCAGCCTCCATGTTCCGTACCGGCGTCGGGCGGCGAAGGTGCCTCGCGGAGCATGCCCGCCCGCTGCGCCGCCCGCTCCTAACCCCGGATGGCACCGGCGGCATAACTTACCCGCCGACTACAAGCTGAACTGCGTTCCCGGCCACGCATCAGGTGTGCGAGACATTCAACGCCCGGAATGCTGCATGGCGTTCAGGCTTTTATTGGAAGCGACGATGCCTTCCGGCACCGCCTCGGTATCGCAGATGCCCCTCACCCAGGTCAGATGCGCAGCCTGATCCTTGAACTTCGACCAGCTCGCCCGCCGCGCCGGCTTCTTCAACCGATCCAGATCGCTCTTGCCGCCCGGCCCGACCACCAGCAGCGCCGCGATACAAGCGCGGTCTTCGGCGCTCAGCCGCCGCCAGATCGTCTGGAAGATCTGGCCGTTGGCCTTGCCGCGGATCGTCGACTCCATGCTGTCCAGCGTGGAAAACGCCGGCGGCTCCAGCCGGGCCTAGGCCAGCCGCTCCAACGCCACGTTGATCAGATCCGCCGGGTGATTCTTCACCCACGCCGCCTTTGCCATCGCCTTGGCCACGATCTTGCGCGCCCTGGCCGGCGTGTAGCCCACCCCTTCCCGGCGCCGCACCAGCACCCGATGCGACTCCGCCGTACGCGGCGAGGCATACACCGGCACGATGTCCTCGCTCAGCTCCAGGCATCGCCGTACGTGCTCGACCACCACCGGCGGCACCTCGCGGGACTTAGGGAAGCGGCCCAGCCGCTGAAAGATCTTCAGCGCGAGCGTCAGCGCCAGCAGGTGCTCATCGGTGTCGGTCTTCTCCCGCGCCCACGCCATCTCCTCGACCGAGGGGGAGTAGAAGAGGTACAACTCACGCGTCATCACCAACCGCGGGAACACCCGATAAGCGGTCCGTTCGGCCGACGTCACCGCACGCGTCTCCCGGCACACCCCGCCAACGGACGAGACACACCGTAGCGAGACGAACACGCTCACAACAGGCGAAGAAGATCGCAGCTTCATCAACCCTGCCGCTCAACCCTTCAAGATCATCTCAACGTGGGCTTTAGGCTTATGTGGTCTGACCCCCAGCGGTGTTGTCGGTCCGGGTGACCAGGATGCGCAACCAAGGCTTCGCACACCGAAGCCGCCACACGGACCGGGTCTTGTTATCGGCTGCTGGTGTCAGGGCGGGCGGGCGGGATGTGGTCGAAGTCGGCCCAGCCGTTGCGCAGCCGGGCGAACAGGATGCGCAGAGTGTGTGCGGGATCGGGGCTCTCCTCGGCGAGGGCGCCGACGTCCAGGGCGAAGCGGGCCAGCGCGCGAGCCTGGAGGTCGTCGTCGGACAGTCCGGCTTCCTCGGCGATGGCGTGGGCGAGAGTGGTCTCCCAGTTGCGTTGCATGCGCATGAAGTGGTCGCGCAGCGCGGGGGTGGCGTGGACCAGGTCCAGGAACTCCTCGCGGGAGGGTTCACCAGGCTGGCGCGGCTTGGGCGCGGCGAGATAGGCCTCCAGCGCGTCCAGGATCGTCGCTCCTGCCGGACGGTCGCGCACCACGGAGCCCAGCCGCTGTATGTGTGCGGCCTCCTGGTCGAAGACCAGCGATTCCTTGCTGGGGAAGTAGGCGAACAGAGTGCTGACCGCGATGTCGCACGCGTCGGCGATCTCGGCCACGGTCACCGCGTCGAAGCCTCGCTCGCGGAACATCGCGAAGGCCGTGTCGGCCAGCCGCTTGCGTGTCTGGGCCTTCTTACGTTCCCGCAGTCCTCCGCGTGTCATGCCGCCACTGTAGCCCAGCTATCGAAGCAACACCGAATCAATAGTTACTTGCTTTTCGTAGCGATTTCGATAATCTGCGGTTCGCCGCGCTCGGCATCGGCACCCCCGATCGGCTCTCATAACGTGAGGACCCGCCCTGTCTTGGTGGCACCGCGGCCACGGTGCCACCAAGACAGTCATCGGTTGACCGCGGTCAGTTCCAGTGGCCTGCGGCGGCGGTCTTGGCGACGTAGTCCTCAAACGGCCTGGGCGGCCGGCCGAGGGCCCGTTCCACCCCGTCCGAGACCGCGGAGCCCCGGCCGTTGCGGATGGCCACGAAGAGACCAGTGAGCAGTCGGGCGACGTCGACGGGGACGCCATCGGCGACCTGGCGCTTGACGAAGTCCTCGGGGTCGACGTCGACGTGACGGATCGTGCGCCCGATGGCCTTACCGATGAGATCGGCCGCCTCACCGAAGCTGATCACCCGCGGGCCGGTCAGCTGGTAGGTCTGGCCGCTGTGGCGGTCTTCGGTCAGCGCCGATGCGGCGACCTCGGCGATGTCCTCGGCGTCGATGAACGGCGTACCCCCGTCAGCGGTGGGCAGGAGCAGGTCCCCGGAGAGAACCCCCGGCAGCCAGAAACTCTCACTGAAGTTCTGTGAGAACCAGTCCGGTCGCAGAATGGTCCAGTCGACGCCGGAGCCGCGCACGGCCTGCTCGGCGGGCTTGAGGGGATGACTGTCGTCGGCCTCGCCGACGCCGTGGGCCGACAGCAGCACCAGCCGCCGCACGCCCGCGGCGACCGCTTCGGCCACGAACCTGGGGATGCGCGCTCGGTGATCGACGCTCGCCTGCAGGTCGGGCTCTACGAGGTAGGCGGCCGTGACGCCGTCGAGCGCGGGCGCCCAGGTCGTCAGGTTGCCCAGGTCGAAGGGGATATCGCCGGCGGTACGGGCGGCCGTCCGGACCGGATGGCCGGCGGCCTGGAGACGCCGGCCGATGCGGCGACCGGTCTTGCCGGTGCCGCCCAGGATGAGGATGTTCTTCATTCCACTCAGGGAACTCCAGAACTCGAAGACGATCCATGGGAGAACCTCTGGGATACATTTGTGATCGTCTACCGTGATGGGCATGGATGTCCTGAGCGATCTGCTGCATCGGGCCCGCGCCAGGAACGCGCTGGTCAGGAAGCTGGTCCAGCGGCCGCCATGGTCGCTGACCTTTGCTGAGGCTCCCGCGCTCACGGTCGTGGCCACGCTCGGCGGCCACGCGTCGATCCGTCTCGACGACGACGCGCACGGGCGCCTCGCCGCCGGTGACATCGCCCTCATCAGCGCCACGGGCCGATACACGATCGCCGACGACCCGTCCACCCCGCCCCAGGTTGTGATTCAGGGGCAGAAGAAGTACGTCGTCGGCGGCGAGGATGCGGCAGGGGCTCACCGGAGTCTGGCGCCCCGCACCTACGGTGACGGTCTGCCCGGGGCCACGGTCATGATCCGGGGCGCCTACGAACTCCGCGGCGACGTGGGCGACCGCCTGCTGGACATGCTCCCGCCGCTGGCGGTCGTGCCCGCGGGGCCGCGGACCCGAGCGGCGCTGGATCTGCTCGCCACCGAGGTCGCCTGCGACGAACCCGGCCAGGACGCCATTCTCGACCGGCTGCTGGATCTGGTGCTCGTGCTGGCGTTGCGGGCATGGTGCGCCAGGCCGGAGTCGGCATTCCCCGCCTGGCATCGGGCGCTGGCCGACCCCGCGATCGGCGACGCACTGCGTCTCCTGCATGAGGACCCCGCCCACCGATGGACGGTCGCCATGCTGGCCGCCAAGGTCGGTATGTCCCGCGCGGCTTTCGCCGCACGCTTCACCGGTCTGGTCGGTGAGCCCCCGCTCACTTATCTCACCGGCTGGCGAATGACCTTGGCGGCGGACCTGCTCCGTGACACCGAGGCGACCGTCGCCGCCGTGGCCCGCGAGGTCGGGTACGAGGACGCCTTCGCCTTCAGCGTGGCGTTCAAACGCGCCCGCGGCGTCAGCCCCTCGGTCTGGCGCCGCCAGGTGCGCTGACCCTGGCGCTACGACTGGCAGGTGATGTGGCTTATCTTGGCTGCCCCCCAGGAAGTGCCGCTCAGGCGCTCAGGGCGCGATTTCACCCGCGAACGCGGCGCGGATGGCGTCGGCGATCTGCCGCTGGATCGGGTCCGCGTCCGGACCGAACATCCGATCGTCGACCTCGTCCGCCGCCTGTTTGGCCGCCTGCAGGAGGCGGGTGCCCTGGGGTGTGATCTCGATCGTCGAGGCGGACCCGGCTCGGGCATTGTGATCACGGACCAGCCCCGCGCTGACGAGTGCTTTCACCGCGGTGTGCGCGGTCTGGACCGTGATCCCGGACATCCGCGCCAGGTCACTGAACGACACTCCAGGCACACCGGCGATATGAGCAAGCAGGCCGAGCCTGCTGACCGTGAGATCCAACGGCGCGAGAGCGGCATTGAGCTCAGTCTCGACCCGGCGCGCCAGCGTCAACACGACGATGGAGGTGCTCGTCACGGGTGGCGCGGGACGGTCGTTCTCGATGCTCACCTTCACAGTCTCCCTCACCGTGCCGGCACGGCGGATATGGCCTGGATCGAGTTCCTGCCGTCCGCCTGCGGTAACGCACCGGTCATCCGGAGGTGAGGAGTCGGCGTTCCACCGGCGGCCTGAGCGTTTTCGGGTGGCGCGGTGATCCCGGTCATGACAAGGTCATCGCATGCTTGAGAACAGCCGCGTCGCCACCCGGCTTCCGGCCAAGGACCTCGAACGAGCGAGGGCGTTCTACGCTGACAAGCTCGGTCTCGAACCGGTCGAGGAGCGGCCCGGCGGCCTGCTCTACCAGTGCGGCAGCGGTCGGTTCGCACTGTTCACGTCGACGGGCGCGGCCTCGGGCGACCATACCCAGATGGCCTGGGAGGTCGATGACATCGAGGCCGTGGTCGAGCAGCTGCGCGGCCGGGGAGTGGTGTTCGAGGAGGTCGACCTCCCCGGCATGCGGACCGTCGACGGCATCGCCTACGTCGAGGGGAACTACCCGTCGGCCGGCGTCGGCGAGCGGGCGGCGTGGTTCCGGGACAGCGAGGGAAACCTCCTCGGTATCGGCCAGCCCGTGCGCTGAGGCCGGCTGGATGTGGGGAGCATCCTGACCGGATCGCGCGCCGGCCCCTGTCCAGGCAGGGCGGTAACGCATCGCGCGCCGTGTGGTGGACGCGGCACGGGCCGCCGCCCGAACCGGAGTGTGCCTTGGGCGAATCCCGGGTTTGTCCGCCGCAGACGGCTCGGATAGTGTTTTCGTCTCCAGAAGCGGATCTACCGAGGAGGTGAGACCCATTACCGCCGTACCAGGCTGGGTGCTCTCCTCTCACAGTCGTGCGGTCCGCCTGACATAGGTGACCGGGGGAGTGCCCATCGGCATCCCGAAAGGCACACCCATGTTGGCTTCCCCCTCGCCTCTCCCTCGATCCGTCGTCATCGCCAGGCTCCGATCGGCCGGTTGCGTCTTCGCCGAGGACGAGGCGCGGTTGCTCATCTCCGCGGCGCGGACTCCGGCCGACCTCGCCTCCATGGTCGACCGGCGAGTCGCCGGCCTTCCCCTCGAACACGTCCTCGGCTGGGCCGAGTTCTGCGGCTTGCGGATAGACGTGGACCCCGGGGTCTTCGTACCCCGCCGTCGCACCGAGTTCCTCGTCGCCCAGGCCGCCGACCTCGTCCGTCAGGCCACCGAGCCCGCCGGCCAGGCCCTCGCCCGGTCTCGAACCGTCGTCGTCGATCTGTGCTGCGGCTCGGGTGCGATGGGCGCCGCGCTGGCCGCGGCCCTGGGCCAGGTCGAGTTGCACGCCGCCGACATCGACCCCGCCGCGGTACGGTGCGCCCGCCGTAACCTCGCCGCCGCCGGCGGCCGGGTGTACGAGGGCGACCTGTACGAACCGCTGCCCCCGACGCTGCGAGGCCGTGTCGACGTCCTGCTCGCCAACGTGCCCTACGTGCCCACCGAAGAGATCGAGCTGCTCCCTCCGGAGGCCCGCGTGCACGAGGCCCGGGTGGCGCTCGACGGCGGCTCGGACGGGCTTGACATCCTGCGGCGGGCGGCCGCCGCGGCACCGCTGTGGCTGGCTCCGGGCGGCCACCTGCTGATCGAGACGAGCGAGCACCAGGTGGCGCGGGCCGTCGAAATCTTCACCCGCCACGGACTGATTCCGCGAGTGGCCAGTTGCGACGACCTGTACGCCACCGTCGTCATCGGAACCCGACCCGCCCTTCCGAGCGGGCCGGGCGGCTGATCGCGGCCCTCGCACGCCATCGGCCCCCGGCCGCCTGGAACCGCCGGGCCTCTACGCCGGCACCGCGGCCGACGTCGAGGAGGCCGGGGCTACCGGCGGCGACCATGGTCCACCATGGCTTCGGGACACCGGGGCCGGGCTCGGCTGTAACGTTCGCATCCGGGCTGAACGGCTCCGCTACCTCCGGTGTCGACAAGCCGCGTGCTCGGGAAGGGCTGCTCCCACCTGCGATATAGTGGGCATGCGCCCACTATAATGGGCGTATGCCCACTCGTTGACGAGTGGGCATACGAGGGCAGGAGGGATGCACGGTGCCGACAGGGGTGGCCATCCGCGACGTGCGCGGGCAACTGTTCGACGCCGCCGAACGCGTCCTGCTCCAGGACGGGCCGAGCGCGCTGACCAGCCGGGCGGTCACCACCGAGGCGGGCTGCGCCAAGGGCGTCCTGCACCGGCACTTCACCGACTTCGACGCCTTCCTCGCCGAGCTCGTGCTGGACCGCATCGCCCGGCTCGACAGGCAGGCCACCGCGCTGCGCGAGTCCACCGGGACCGGCACCGTCGCTGGCAACCTCACCGGCGCGCTGATGGACCTGTTCGGGTCGGTCGCCGTGGCGATCGTCAGCCTCATCACCTCCCGGGACGAACTGCGCGCCCGGCTGCGCCAGGCCAGGCCGACCGGCGTCCCGGTCCTGGCGGAGGCCACGGCCATGATCGTCTCCTACCTCACCGCCGAGCGGGAACTGGGCCGCATCGCGGCGGACGCCGACGTCCACACGCTCGCTCCCACGCTGATCGGGGCCGGGCACCTGCTCTTCGCCGACCGGAAAGGCACACCGCCGGAGGCTGAGGCCGTACGCAAGGTCGTGACCACGGTCATCGCCGGCGTCGAGTGAGAATAGGCGCCGGCGGAGTGCCCGGCCGACCCGACCGCGGTGAGGCCGTCGGATACCGGCGCCGGGCCGTACGCGGGCCTCACGGGCCGTCCGTCAGGCGGGCGGAAGATCGCCGCCGGCACCGTGCATGTGCGGTGTCTCAGCCGACGAGTTCCAGGGGCGCGGCCGCGATGACAGCGTCGAGCAGGTCGCGTGAGGCCTGCAGTTCCTCCATCGCCCGGGTGAGGCGCTCGCGCTGACCCCGCAGGTCGTCGATCACCTCGGGGCAGACAGGCACCAAATTCCCCGCCTTGACCCTCACACATGGCAGCACCGCGGCGATGGTCTGCGTGTTCAGACCCGCCGACAGCAGGCAACGGATGCGGCGGACGGTCTCGACGTCCGATTCCTGGTAGTAGCGGTAGCCGCTGGGCGCCCGCTCCGGCCAGAGAAGTCCCTGCGTCTCGTAGTAACGCAGCAGACGCTCATGGACCCCCGTACGACGTGACAGTTCCCCGATGCGCACCACGCCTCCGATTTGACTCTGACATGGATGTCAGAGCTTAGCCTCCCTGCAATGAAACGGACAGTTCTCACTCTGGTTTCCCTGTGTCTCAGTGTCTTCGTCGTTGGCACCGCCGAGTTCCTGGCCGCGGGGCTGCTGCCACAGATCGGCACCGACCTGCGGGTTTCCGTCGCAGTGGCCGGACAGGTGGTGACGGCCTACGCGCTGGGCACGGTGATCGCCGGGCCCCTGGTCGCGATCGCGACCGTGCGGCTGCCACGCAAGGGGCTCATGCTCACTTTGATGGCGGTCTTCGCCGCGGGAAGCGCGGTGAGCGCGCTGGCGCCGAGTTATCCGATGCTGCTGGCCGGGCGGGTCATCTCCTCGATCGGCCACGCCACGTTCTTCGCGCTGACGCTGATCGTGGCCACCACAATGGTTTCCTCGGACCGGGCCGGTACCGCGATCGCCGCCGTGACCTCCGGCCTGACCGTGGCCAACCTGCTCGGTGTGCCGCTCGGCTCGGTGCTTGGCCAGCACTTGGGCTGGCGCTTCCCCTTCGCCGTACTGGCCGTGCTGGGCGTGGTCTGCCTGGCGCTGCTGGCGTTCGCGCTGCCGCATATCCCGGCCCAGCCTGCCGGGATCGTCTCCGAGATCGCGGTGCTGGCCCGGCGGCCGGTGCTGGTGTCCATCGCGACCACGACTGTGGGTTTCGCCGGGGTCGGCGTGGTGTTCACGTACGTGGCGCCGATGCTGAACCAGGTGAGCGGATTCGAACCGGCCACGGTCTCGCTGCTGCTGGTGGTCTACGGACTGGGCAGCCTGCTGGGCAACCTCGTCGCCGGACGACTCGCCGATCTGGCGCCGGGGGCGACGCTTCGCGGTGTCTTCGCCTGCCTGACGGTGCTACTGGCCGTGATGCCGTTCGCCGTGGTGCACAAGCCCGGGGCGGTGGCCACCGTACTGGGGCTCGGCCTGCTTGCCACCGCCACCGTCGCGCCGCTGCAGAAGCTGATCCTGCAGAGCGCGGGCGCCGCCCCGACCTTGGCGGTCACAGTCAACGTGGCCGCGTTCATGCTGGCCCACGCGGTCGGCTCGGTACTCGGCGCCGGTGTCGTCACCGTCGCCGGGCTGCGCTGGACGGGACTGGCCGGAGCGGTGCTCAGCGGCGCCGGACTGCTGCTGTCCTACCTGGCCGTCTCCCGCCGTACGGCCGCCGGGCAGCGGCTCGCACCGGATGGCTCCGGGGAGGGCGCCGAAGAAGTCCCTGTGCACCGGCATCGCTGACCACCCACACCCACGTCTGAATGGAGATCCGATGACCCTGGCCACCGATCACTACGACCGGCTGCTCGCCCAGCACTACACCTACATGCTCGGCGGCGATCTGACGGCGCTCGCCGCCGAACAGGCCCGCCTGCTGGAAAGCCTCGGCATCACGCACACGACCGACGATGCCGTCGCCGTCGACCTCGGCTGCGGGCCGGGCCCCCAGACGCTGGCCTTGGCCCGGCTCGGCTTCGCCACCGTCCTGGCCGTGGACACCAGCAAGACGCTGCTGGACGAGCTGACCGCCGCCGCAGGCGGTAACCCCGCGATCCGGCCCGTCCACGCCGACATCCGTACCGCGCTCCCGCAGATCACCCGGCCCGGGAGCGTGGCGGCCATCGTCTGTATGGGCGACACGCTGACCCACCTGCCCAGCAAGAACGACGTGACCGCGCTGCTCGGCGCTGTCACCCAGGCGCTGGCCGAAGGCGGCAGGCTCGTCATCACCTACCGCGATCTCACCCAACCCTTGACCGGTTCCGACCGGTTCATCCTGGTTCGCGGCACCGCCGACCGGCTGCTCGCCTGCTTTCTGGACTATCGCGACGACGACACCGTCCTCGTGCACGACCTGGTGTACGCCCGCACCGGCGACACCTGGACCCAGCAGGCGGGCATCTACCCCAAGCTGCGCATCAGCGCCGAATGGCTCGCCGCGCAGTGCACCGCGGCCGGGCTGACGGTGCAGCGCGACGAGAACGGCCCGCGCGGCATGCGGTTGCTGACCGCTGTCAAACAGGAAGCCTGACCATCCCGAGCCGCCCATCAGACCCCTGGGCGCTCACATCTGGCAGGCGACATCAACTCCGGCTGCTGTTCGCCGACCGGAAAGACGTACGACGCCGGCCCGGATGGCATGAGACTTTTGACCGCCATCAACGAGAAAGGGTGAGGAACTTGGACAACGCATCCCCCCAGAGAAGGAGCGACATCATCGGTGGTGGTCAAGACAGCCGATTCGCTTTCCCCGCCACCGGAGACGAGCGGGCCATGCTCGTCAACGTCCTTGCAGCACAGCGGGCTACGCTGGAGCTGAAATGCGCGGGACTGGACGCCGAGCTGGCCCGGCGCTCCGCGGAGCCCTCCACGTTGTCGCTGCTCGGCTTGGTGCGGCACCTCGCCGACGTCGAGCGCCGCTGGTTCCGAAAAGTGCTGGCCGGACATGACGCGCCTGCCCGCTTCTCCTCCGCGGAGGACCCTGACGGCGACTTCGACGGCGCCGATCCCGCCGTCGGCCCCACCGCCTGGCAAGCCTGGCGCGAGGAGGTGGCGTTCGCCGAAAACTACGTTGCCGGTGCTGCCCACCTCGACATCGAAGGCCAGGATGCCTGGCGCGGGCCTGTCTCACTGCGCTGGGTGCTCATCCACATGATCGAGGAGTACGCCCGGCACAATGGCCACGCCGACCTGCTTCGCGAACGCATCGACGGAGCACGAGGGCTGTAAGGCCACAGGCCATGATGAAGCTCACGAGGCGTCGGTCCCTCCGGGTGCGGCGCCTACGATCCCGGCATGCGAGGCACCCGGCTGACGCGCTTGATGCATGACCGTGAACGTTCGCCGGTAGGCCCCTGCTGAAGTGCCGGTGACCGTATGAGCGGGGCGTCTCGGCTCTTATGATCGTCACATGCCCCTAGGTCATATTGGAGTGAACGTCCGGGACCTCGCACAAGCCAGGGAATACTACGACGAGTTCATGCCCCAGGTCGGCTTTGAGATCTTCTTCGCGGCCGACGACGAGTTCTCCTACCGTCCGGCGGGTGGCAAGCCGGGCACGTATCTGTTCTTCTATCCGGCGCTGGAGGACGGTGCCTATTCGCGCCATCGTCCCGGACTCCAGCATCTGGCCTTCATGGTGAAGACCCGCCAGGAAGTGGATCGCCTGCACGAGTGGGCGGCCACGCGGGGCGCGAAGGTGCTGTACGAGCCCCAGGAGTTCCCCCAGTACGGCCCCGCCTACTATGCGTCGTTCTGGGAAGGCCCCGACGGCGTCACCTTGGAAGTCGTTTGTCACCGGTGACCGCCTGACTCTCTTTCAGCACAGGCGACGCTCTGCCCGGACGGCTGCTCAGCGGAAGTCGGTGATGCGGAACACCGCCATCATGTCCGCGGCCCTGGAACCGGGTGAGAAGGAGGCTTCGACGCCGACCCACCCGCGGAAGCCGCCCTTGTCGTCGATGATCTGCATGAGCGGTTTGACGTGGGAGTTGCCGGTGTAGCAGAACTCGCCGCGCTCCATCGCCAGACAGGTACACCAGTGCCACAACGTGTCGCGGCGATCGGAATTGGAGATCTTCGTGAGGTAATACTGGATGGAACTCACGTTTGCCTTCGTTCCGCCCCCGTACTTGGGGCAGCCGCCCGACTTCTGGCAGGCGCCCGTGGACGACGGCTGCAGGTAGGTCAGGCACCAGGTGGTGGTTGCGCAGGCGCGGAAGGAGGAATGGGCGAACCTCTGACCGCTGGAGGTGACGATCTTGCCCCCCGCCCAGCTCGCCAGATCCTGCCTGAGTGTGCCGGAGAACGCCTTCACCGAACTCATCGCGCGCCGGGTGCTGAGCGCCGCGTTGCTGCCGTATCCGTAGCCGTGGGTAGCCAGCGTGCTGTGCTTGAGGTCCAGACGAGCAAGCGTGCCGTCGGGGGAGGGCCGCACGTACCACTGCTCGGTCCAGGTCTGGGCGATCTTCCACCGGATGGTCACCACGTTGCCGGACACGGTGTAGGTCCCGGTGCGGTTCTCATCGGGGGCGCCGGTGAAGCCTCCGGCGGTGAGCACCTCGCAGGTACGGGGGCGCGATCCGGAACCGCCTGCCTTGGTGGTGCAGCCCGAGTCGGGGGTGGTGCC
>NZ_JBIAZA010000021.1:0-176296 GCF_042898655.1 Streptosporangium sp. NPDC000396 | reverse complement strand
GACCTTCACCTCCAGCGAGGAGCGGCCGCTGGGGAACGCCGTCGCGACGGAGGCGACCTTCACCCCCGAGCCGCGAAGCGCGTCGACCGCGACGGGCACCAGGTCGGGGTAGACGCACACCGCGGCCACCTGCGGCACCGACGGGTCGGTCGGGTCGGGGCGGAGCGCCTTGGCGCACATCGCGCGGACCTTGCCCGGCGTGTCGGCCCCTTCCAGGGTGGTCAGGTCGACCATGCGGATGGCCAGGTCGATGGCCTGTGCCTTGGCGGTCGTCTTGATCGATCGGGTACCGAGCGCCGCGGCTCGCTGGTCGGCGCCCACCCGGTCCACACCGGGCAGGCCATGGAGGAAGGCTCGCAACGTGGCGTTGGAGGCAGCCACGTCAGCGAACGAAGTCATAGTTGACACCTCTCCAGGATGCCTACTGGTGTGATTAGTTCCAAACTGGACACTGCCCAGCCCCGTCACTCGTTTTCGTCAACATTCGCCGAGCTCAGCGGCAGGGCAGGAGAAGCCGTCGCCGACTTGCCTCCCGCGATCACCCGCATCCGGGGCGCACCGGGCACACCGGCCCGCCCGGCAGGCACCGGCCGGGCCGTACAGGGCCCTGCGTCTAAGGCGGCCCACCGGCGCCCAGAGCCCTCGTCAAAGGCGGCTCACCAGCACGGACGCCACATACCTATGCCGCCGGAGAGCCGTAGGGCACCTGCCTAAGGCGGTGACCGGGACGACTTAGGCAGTCCTAGGGCGAAGGCCACCTCGCAGATAAGACATCCGCCTGATGTGGAGGCGGGGGCCTTAGGACGAACCTTAAGTGTGTAAGGAAATCGCACCTTGCAAGACCGCAACACCCAAGGAGGAACCCGAAATGGGTCCCGAGCTTCACTTCCAGATGATCATCAACCGCAGCGCCGAGCTTCGCGAGCAGGCCGCCGACCACCGCCGCGCCCGCGAGGTGGAGAAGGCCAGGAAGAGCCAGGCCGGTGGCGTACGCCGCCGGAGCCTCTTCGGCAAGATCAGCGCGGCATGACCCGTTCACGAGAGCCCGGCCGTCTCCTCCCGTCCGGCCGGGCCTCTCAGGGACCGTGAGACCGCTTTCGCCCAGCGATAAAGAGGGCGATATTCACCCATAAGGCATGACATGCTGGACGACATGATTGGTCGGGCAGTGAGCCCCGTCTTCGTGGGACGGGAGGCGGAACTAGCGAGCCTGACCGTGGCTTTCGAGCAGGCACGCAACAATGCCGCTGCGGCGGTCCTGCTCGGCGGCGAGGCCGGAGTCGGGAAATCCAGACTGATCGGCTGCTTCGCCGAACAAGCCGCCCGTGACGGGGCGCGTGTTCTCATCGGCGGCTGTGTGGAACTGTCCACCGAAGGTCTCGCCTACGCGCCGTTCACCGCGGCGATCCGCCAGCTCGTCCGGGAGTGGAGCGCCGACGAGGTCGCGGCCCTGCTGCCCGAAGGCGCGGCGCGCGACCTGGCCCGGCTGTTACCCGAGTTCGGCGAGCCGAGCGGCGACGTGGAGAACGAAACCGCCCGTGCGCGGCTCTTCGAGCAGATCCTCACCCTGCTGGAACGGCTGGCCGAACGCCATCCGGTGATCCTGGTCATCGAGGACATCCACTGGGCCGACCGCTCCAGCCGCGACCTGATCGCCTTCCTCAGCCGGAACCTGCGCACCGCGCCGGTTCTGATGATCCTCACCTACCGCTCCGACGACCTGCACCGCCAGCACCCGCTCCGGCCCGTGCTCGCCGAGCTGAGCCGGGTGGACGGGGTCCTCCGGCTGGACCTGCCCCGGCTCACCCAGGACGAGGTGGCCGCCCAGATGGCCGGAATCCTCGGCACCGCCCCCGAGTTCGCGCGAGTCAGCCAGGTCTTCCAGCGCAGCGAAGGCATCCCCCTGTTCGTCGAGGCATTGGTCGAGTCCGGGAGCGGAAACTCCTTCCCAGACTCCCTGCACGACCTGATCATCGGCTCCGTGGAGCAGCTTCCCGACGAGACCCAGCGAGTGCTGCGCATCGCCGCCGCCGGTGGGATCCGGGTCGGCCACGACCTGCTCGCCGCGGTCACCGGCCTGTCCGACGTGGATCTGGAGGGCGCGCTGCGGCCGGCCGTCGCGGCCAACGTGCTGCAGGTCGCCGACGGCCGCGCCTACGCCTTCCGGCACGCGCTGATCCGCGAGGCCGTACACGACGAGCTCCTGCCCGGCGAACACGTGCGGATGCACGCCCGCTTCGCCGAAGAGATCGGCAAGGATCGGACGCTGGTCCCGCCCGGCAGGGCCGCCATCGAGATCGCCCACCACTGGTACTCCGCACGCGACGACCTCTGGGCCCTCATCTCCGCCTGGGAGGCGGCGGGCAAGGCCGCCAAGACCTTCGCCTACAACGAGAAAGTCCAGCTCCTGGAGCGGGTCCTCACGCTGTGGAGCAAGGTCCCCGACGCCGCGGAGCGCATCGGCGTGGACCACACCACGGTCCTGGAGCATGCCTCGGAGGCGGCCAACGCCTGCGGCGAGCTCGACCGCGGCATGAAGTTCGTCAAGGCCGCGCTGGACGAGCTGGACGAGGAGGCCGAGCCCGCTCGGGTGGCCGAACTCCTGGTACGGCGGTCGCTGCTCAAGCAGTCCAAGCGGAGGCCCGGGGCGCTCGACGACCTCCGCTACGCCGAACGGCTCGTCCCCGAACCGGGGTTGGAACGCGCCTTCGTGCTGTCCAAGCTGGGCTCCTTCCTGATGTTCAGCGGCGAGGTGGCCGAGGGGACCGCGCTCACCGAGGAGGCGCTGGAAATCGCCCGCGAGCACGGGGACGAGTGCCTGGAGGCCGACCTGATGATCAATCTCGCCCTGGGCCACTCGATCGCCGGACATCTCGACGCCGCGATCGCCATCAACACCACCGCTCAGGAGATCGGCGAGCGGGTCGGCTCCGGCCGCATCATCCTTCGCGCCATGGCCAACAACGTCGACGCGCTGAACAACATGGGCCGCTCGGCCCATGCGGCCGAGCTGGCCCTCGAAGGCGAACGGCTGTCCAGAAAGTACGGCCGCTATCGCATCTCGGGCACGTTCATGGCCAACAACCGGGCCGAAGCGCTGGAGACACTGGGCCGCTTCGACGAGGCGGCCGAGGTGCTCGATCGGGCACTCGCCATGGACCCACCCCTGCGCACCCGGCATCACCTGCGCCGGATCCGGGCGGACGTGGCGATCGCGCGTGGCGAGGTGGATGTGATCAAGTCCGTCCTGAACGAGGTGAACGACTTCGCCATCCAGGAGGAGTTCACCCAGGAGTTGACGGCCAACGCCCGGCTCAAAATGGGCCTGCACCTGCTGAGCGGCGAGCCGCTGACCGCGCTGGAGGTGGCCGAGGAGGTCGTCCGCACGGCACGGATCACCAGCAAACCCATGCTGGGCTGGCGGATGCTCGCCCTGCTGGCGGGGGTATGCGAGATCGCCGGGGTGGTGGCGCCCGAGCGTGCCGCGGAGCTGCGCGACCAGATCGAGAGAACCGCGTCCGCGATGACCGTGAACAGCCCGGTCTCCGAGGCCTACCGGCTCTGCGTCAACCGTGACCACGACGCCGCGGCCATCGCATGGGAGCGGCTGGACCGTCCCTTCATGCGCGCCAAATCACTGCTCTACGCGGGGTGGGCGGCCGCCGCCGCGGGCAATCGCGACGGCGCCGCGGTACGGCTGCGCACGGCCTACCCGATCGCCCTCGCGCTGTCGGCCCGGCCGCTGGTCACCGAGATCGAGTCCCTGGCCCGCCGGGTCGGCGTCTCCCTGACGGAGGAGGAGACGCCCAGCGCCGAGCCCCTGCTGACCCCGCGCGAGCAGGAGGTGCTCCGGCTGGTCGCCCAGGGACGGTCCAACCGCGACATCGCCGCCGAGCTCTTCATCTCCGCCAAGACGGTCAGCGTTCACGTCTCGAACATCCTGGGCAAGCTGAACGTCGCCACCCGGGGCGAGGCCGCCGCGGCGGCCCACCGCCTCGCCCTGATCGGCTGACCTCCCGGACCATCCCGCGAGAAGACCCCTGTCCCCACTGAGAGGGAGGGCGGTGGCTCGCGGTGGGGAGGTCCGCGGGCTTCCCGGCCGGTCGCCGAAGAGAGCGGACACGGCGCGCCGTACCGGATGAGCTGGGCCGGAAATCCTCACGAAATCCACGGACATGTACGGATCGAAACCCCAAAACGATCCAGGGAGCCTTGATGAGGGTGACGCGTGGATGAGGAAGTCCGGACCCATTTCGAGGAGGTGTACCGAAACACCTACGAGCAGATTCTCGGCTACGTCATGAGACGATGCGCCTCTCCTGAGGACGCCGCCGACATCGTCGCCGAAACCTACATGGTCGCCTGGCGGCGGATAGGTGAGCTCCCGCGCGGAGAGCGGGCCAAGCTCTGGTTGTACGGCACGGCCCGCCGCGTCCTGGCCAATCACCGTCGCGGGGAACGACGCCGCGAAACCCATCACGCCGAGTTGCGGGCCGAGACCGAACGCCTGTACGCCATGACGGTCGCCGAAGCCGGCCCCGGCACGCAAGCCGTGAGCGAGGCCTTCGAGCGGCTCGGCGACGATGACCGCGAATTGCTCTCGCTGGCCATATGGGAAGACCTGAACCCCGGGGAGATCGCCGGGGTCCTGGGCTGCTCGCGCAACGCCGTCCGCATCCGCCTGTACCGGGCGCGCAAACGCCTGGCCCGGGCGCTGGAGGAAACCGGGGTGCGATCCAGCCGTGAATCGTCTCCGTCACGTATGCCGCTTCTCAAGGAGGAGTCGCCGTGAACACCAATGATCAGCTCATCGCGAACCTGGCGAGGGTTCAAGACGAGAATCTGTCCGGCCAGGCGTCCGGCGCGGGGGCCCGGACGCTGCTGGATGAGATCGTCGCGACCGGACCGGCCACGCAACAGCGCCGTCGCCGGTTCCTGCCCGGCCTGACCTCCCGGCGCCTCGTGATCGCCGCGGCCGTGACCATGGCCCTGGCGGGAACGTTCGTCGTCGCGCCGACCCTGTTCAAGGTCTCCGGCCAGGTGTACGCCAACCAGGCGGTGACAGTCGACCGCGACGGCGACGAGTACGTCTTCTACGTCACCGACACCAAACCGGAAGATCTTCAAAAGGCCTTCCGGGAGCTGGGACTGAACGTCTCAGTGACGGAGATGCCCGTTTCGCCGCAGGATGACAGAGACATCCTGGGAGTCGACAAAGACCCCGATGTCGGCAAGGTGAGCTTTGGCTCGACTGGCTGTGCCTATCGCGTCAAGGGGTGCACGAGCACATTCCGCGTCCCTGTGGACCTGAAGGGGCATGTGAAGTTCCAGGTGCCCCGGCCCGCCAAGCCCGGGGAGAAGTACGCCTATCCCGCCGACCCGAGCTGGCAGGGCGAGGCGATGGCCGGGGTGGACCTCACGGGCCGCTCCGTGGCCGAGGCCGTGAAGATGGTGCGCGACCGCGATCTTCGGGTGGCATACGAACTGGCCTGGCGTCTGCCCGAGGGCCAAGAGGGAGAGCGTTACGAACAGGACGTTCCCGAAACCCGGATCGATCCGGGCTGGAAGGTACAGAATGCGGGGACCTACAACGACGGTGTCATCATCTTGACCGTGACCCCCGGGCCCGGGGCCACGCCCCCGCCCGGTTACTGACGCTCCACCCGCAGGCAAGCTTCACCGCACCATGACCGTGGTGCCACCGGCCGACCGGTGGCACCACGGTCACCCCGTACGTCCTCGTCGAGCTGCGGTCCTACTGGCGCAGGGCCTCGACGAGGAGAATCACGCCGAAGAGGGCGAACGCGGCGGCGGCGCCGTACCGGATGAGCTTCTCGGGCAGGTGCTTGCCGAGCATCCTGCCGACCGCGATGGCCAGCGCGTCGGCGGCGACCATGCCGACCGTCGAGCCGAGCCAGGTGCCGAACCAGCCGTGCTGGGTGGCCAGCGTGATGGTGGCGAGCATGGTCTTGTCACCCAGCTCCGCGAGGAAGAAGGCGACGGTCACCGCGATGAGCGCCGACCGGGTCGTGCGCCGCGCCTTCTGCGCCTCCTCCTCGGTCAGCTCGTCCCCGCGCAGCGTCCACACGGCGAAGCCGAGGAACGCCAGGCCCGCGATGATCGTGATGGCCGTGGTGGGGAGGAGATCACCGGCCAGCCCGCCCACGGCGACGCTCACCAGGTGGACCACCGCGGTGGCCAGGGTGATGCCCGCGAGGACCGGCCACGGTTTGAACCGGGTCGCGAAGGTCATCGCCATGAGCTGGCTCTTGTCACCGAGCTCGGCGACGAAGATCACAGCGAGACTGATCCAGAACGCTTCCAACGAGATCGCCCTTCCGCACGCCATCGGGCCGGAAGGCGGCACCCGGGGAGTCGGGCACGGCTTCGGCCCGGCGGCATCGACGTATGCCTGCCAGGCCGAAGGTCTCGTCCGCCTGGATGCTTGGACTCCAGGCCCGCGCGACCGGGCGCCAGGGGCGCCAGTATGTCGATCACGCGATTGGGACTACTCCCCCTCGGGTGTTTCCACCTGACCTTAACAGCTGGAACCCACCCGTTGATTCCCCAGCACAGGACTTTCCCCGCACCGGGTTTCCCGGCTTCGGCCGGAAGCGGGCACCGACCACGGTGGCCCGGAAGTCAGAGGAGGGTGCCGACTATGACGGGTTCGTTGACGAGGGTGACACCGAACTTCTCCCGCACCCCGTCGCGAACCTCGCGCGCCAGATCGAGGAGGTCGGCGGTCGTCGCCGCCAGCTCGGGATTGGTCATGGCGAGGGTGTGCTTGGTGGAGATGCGTGCCGGACCGCGCCGGTAGCCCTTGGGGAATCCGGCGTTCTCGATCAGCCAGGCCGCCGGAACCTTGAAGGAGCCTCCGGGCATGTCCCAGCGCGGGAACCCGGGGACGCGCCGTTCCAGCTCGGCCGCCTCCTGCGCGGTGAGGATGGGGTTGGTGAAGAACGAGCCCGCGTTCCGGGTGTCCGGGTCGTCGGGGTCGAGGACCATCCCCTTGCTCCTGCGCAGCTCCAGCACCGTCGCGCGGGCCTCGGCCAGCGGCACCCGCTCGCCGAGGGCGACCCCCAGCCGGGTGGCCAGCTCCTTGTAGGCGATCGGACCGGACAGCCCGTCCTTGGCCAGCTCGTAGGTGACCGCCAGGACGACGCGCCGTCCGGGTTCCTCCTTGAACACGCTGTGCCGGTAGGCGAACCCGCACTCCCGGGCGGTCAGGTCACCCACCTCACCGGTCCTGCGGTCGTACACCCGCACCCCGATGATCGTCTGCGAGACGTCCTGCCCGTAGGCCCCGACGTTCTGGATCGGTGTGGACCCGACCAGCCCCGGGACCCCGGACAGGCACTCGATTCCCGACCACCCCTCCGTCACCGTCCGGGCGACGAGCGCGTCCCAGTCTTCCCCCGCCTGCACGGTGATCCGGTCACCGTCGACCTCGACCCCCCGCGAGGCGACCCGCACGACCAGCCCTTCGAAACCCTCGTCCGACACGACCAGGTTGCTGCCGCCGCCGAGCACGAGCACCGGCTCGCCCGCCCGGTCGGCCTCCGCCACCAGCTCGACGATCTCCTCCGCCGACTCCGCCGCCACGAACGCCCTGGCCGGTCCGCCCAGCCCCAACGTCGTGTACGGCGCCAGCCGTACACCTGCCACCCGATCAGTCATGCGCTTCCCTACAGCCCGGTGCGAACTCCGGCGACCACCCTATGTGGCGCGCAGCAGCCTCAGCACGCGGTCATAGGTCCTGCGGGACTCCCTGTCGCGATAGTCGGGGTCGACGTCGTGATAGCCGCGGTGCCGTTCCTGATGGACCGGGAGGTCCTTGCCGAAGGCGACAAGGGTGCCGGGGAGCAACAGGGAGAACTCCAGATCGGCGTTGCGGTAGTAGCGGGCGTCCTCGGGGAACCCGCCCACGGAGAGCGCGACGTCACGCCTGACCGCGAACAGGTGACCCAGCAGCCCCCGGACGTCGCCCGGCTCGGCATCCCGCCAGTCATGGCCGTCCTGGGTGGGGTTCATCCCCTTCCACCCCGCCGCGGCCACGTCGTCGGCCAGCGCCCTGACCAGCGGGGTGATCGCGTCACCGTCCATGACCATGGAGGTGTCCATCACGACGTGCACCTCGGAGGTGTCGAGCTTCAGCAGCTTGTTACGGCTCTCGCCCCAGCCCGCCGTCCCTCCCCGCCAGTGCGGGGTCTCGGCCACGTGCCAGGCCTCCACCTGGTGGGGATACTCCTGGGCCAGCTCGTGCAGAACGGCTCCGGCGCCGTCCATGTTTCCCAGATCCAGGCCCAGGACTTTGGCCCCGGTGCGGGCGACCAGGGCGCGCACGCACCTTCGCAGATCGTCGGGCCAGCCGTCCACCACGAGCCCGACCGTCACGGTCGGGGGCGGGACCGGCTCCTCGGCCTCGACCGGGGTGATCTCCTCGTCGAGTCGCGACACCGACAGGCTCGCGTCCCACAGCAGCTGGGAGAAGAGCATCCGTTCGGGAGTGCCCTCGATGTCGTCCGCCCGGCCGACGAGCTCGGAGCCCTTGGGCTCGGGCAGTGGCGCGGTCTCGGTGCGGGCGACCCGTTCGGCCTGCACGGGGTCGAGTCGCTCCGGCCCGGCGGCCGGTTCCGCGGCCTTGGCGACCTGCTCGGTGTCCGCCTGGACGTCACGCTTGGCGGGCTCGGAGCCCGCGACCGGCCCGGATGAGCCGGTGACCGGCCCGGACCATCGGGCGCCCGTTTCGGGCGGAGAGAGGGAGCTCACTGTGGGCCACACCTTGAAGGGTGGCCGTGGAACGAGCTCGAACCCGTCTCCGACGTCGCGGACGAGCCAGCCCTCGGCTTCGATCTCGTCGCGGAGCGCGTCGGCCCTGGCCTGGTCGCGGCCGGTTCGCGCCTCGGCCCGCTGCTCGGCGAGCACCTTCACGTGAGGTGGTACTTCGCTCATCCTCGGACGTTACCCACGGACCGGGGAGAGTATCAGTCCCCGGCCCGCGAGCTGCGCCTTAACACGCTCTGTGGATATTCGCTTACGGTGCGGATCTGCTCGGCGCCCCTAGCTGAGCTGGACCACCGCACGGGCCTTGGAGAGCACACGGGAGTCACCGGACCTGGCGGTCAGCGCGACCACCACCCGCTTGTCCTCAAGCTTCTCCTCGACGACACCGCTCACCGTGATGACGGCACCCTGGTCATCGTCCGGGACGACCACCATGGAGGAGAACCGCACCCCGTAGTCGACGACCGCTCCGGGGTCGCCGGCCCAGTCGGTGACGAACCTGCCGCCCTGAGCCATGGTGAACATTCCGTGCGCGATGACGTCGGGCAGGCCGACCGCCTTGGCGAAACGCTCGTTCCAGTGGATGGGGTTGAAGTCGCCCGAGGCCCCGGCGTACATCACCAGGTTGGCGCGGCGGACCGGGTAGTCGACGGCCGGGATCTCCTGGCCGGTCTCGACCTCGTCGTATTTGACAGTCGCGGCCATCAGCTCGCCCCTCCACGCTCGACGATGGTGTTGTAGGTCGTGCAGACGGGCTCACCCTCGACGGTCGTGACGTCGCTCCTGACGGTGATGAGCTCGTTGCGGCCGACGCTGCGGATGGCGGTCACGGTCGAGACGCTGACCAGCTCGTCACCGGCGTGGATCGGCCGGTGGTATTCGAAGCGCTGCTCGCCGTGGACCACCATGGCGAAGTTCAGGCCGAGCTCGGGGTCGGCGAGGATCGTCCCGCCCGCCAGGCTGAACACGATGGGGAAGGTCGGCGGGGCGATCACGTCGGGATACCCGGCGGCCTGGGCGGCCTCCCGGTCCCGGTAGATCGGGTTGTTGTCGCCGATCGCCGTCGCGAACTCCTTGATCTTCACGCGGCTGACCTCGTAGGGCGTGGAAGGCGCGGACGCCCGCCCGACGAAATCACGATTCAGAGCCATCGTGCTCCTTTGCGGATACCGAGCTGGTGAAGCCGACATTAACAGAACAATATTCGGGAGGCATTCCCCCCACCGGCCACCAGGAAACCGTAGCCCGGCACGCGTCCGGCACCGGCTGTCCGGCATGGTCAACGCCCGGACAAGAAACCTGTACAAACACAACAAACCGGCGCCCTAGAGAGGGGCGCCGGTCTGCGTTGAGTATGCGGGTCCTACTGAAGTACCCATCTCCCGCCAAGGGCCGGGAGGCTTCGCAGAGACTTAGCGGGTCTCGCGGTGCGCCCGGTGCGTCTTGCAGTTGGGGCAGTACTTCTTCAGCTCAAGCCGATCCGGGTCGTTACGCCGGTTCTTCCGCGTGATGTAGTTGCGGTGCTTGCACTCCTGGCAGGCCAGCGTGATCTTCGGCCTAACGTCGGTGGCAGCCACTTGGGAGTGCCTTTCTACGTTTGGGACTGTGGACAACCCGCACCGGCCCCCTTGAGAGGGGCCCGGAAGGGTAGTAGCGGAGGCCGGACTTGAACCGGCGACACAACGATTATGAGCCGTTTGCTCTGCCTGACTGAGCTACTCCGCCTTGGGGCCGGACAGAATCGACCGACCCCGCAAGGATACCCGACCCTTGGAGCGCCTGCGTACTTGCGCAGGTCAGGGCGGCCACTTCCGGGTTTCCCCAGTATGCCCGCGCTCGTGTCGGGAACCTTGAGTATTTCTGGTGGCCTCCACGGCCCACCCAAGCCGAAAGCCCTAACCGGATGGTTAGGGCCTTTGGCTATCGAGCCCCTTTACGGAATCGAACCGTAGACCTTCTCCTTACCATGGAGACGCTCTGCCGACTGAGCTAAAGGGGCCTGTCTGCTTTGCTCTCGCGCTGCGGACAGGTGTAACCATACACGGCTTGGGAGCGCGATGCGAAATCAATCAAGGACTGCCCGGATCGCGAGCTCACGGCGTGGGCAGTGCTCCGGACAGTGCGTCGGCGGGCTCGTCGGGCTTGGGGAAGTCTCCGTCGATGTCGAACCGGGTGAAGTACTTCTCCCCCCGCACCTTCTTCACCCTGCCAAGAGTGACCGTCGCGGTGTACGGCTCGGCCAGGCAGCCCGGCAGGCACCAGCTGCCGCGCAGCTTGCCCACGCCGACCGCCGTACGCGGCCCCCAGCGCCGCCAGGTGAGCCCGCCCAGCGAGCTGAACTCCGAGACGACCAGGTTCGACGGCCGCTGGTCGGCCCGCCCTTCCTCGGCGCCGTAGAAGTTGATCACATAGATCGGCTCCCGTGCCGTGGCGCAGGGCTCGGCGACGGCCGTCCCCGATCCCGCGGTCAGGACGACCGAACCGAGCACGGCCAGCGCGGCCACAGTGGTTCTTCGCACTCTTCCCCCATTTTTCGCTGTTTTCCCACTTGGCGACAGCTGCCCCGCTTCGATGAAACGATCGGTGGAGACCGTACGCCCGACCGAGGAGCACAATGCTGCAGGACCGTCGCAGAGACGCGATTCGCGCGCTCGACGAGAGCGACAGACCGCATTGGTACTGGCACGGCGTGGACGGCGACGGCCACGTGTGGCTGTTCGAGACCGTCATCGACGACGGCGGGGAATACTGGCCCATCAGGCACGCCGAACTGGGGCCGGACGGCCTGGCCCGCCGATACTCGTGGAGCCACATCGAGGACGAGCACGGCTTCCTGGCCGAGGGCCCGATCTATCCGGACGACTTCGGCCTGAATCCCCTGACCGCCGAGGAGTTCGCCACCCTGTGGGCCGCGCTCAGTCGATGAGGGTGCTCTCTTCGATGTTCCCCACCCGGCCATAGAGGACCCGTTCGTTGATCTCCAGGTTGTTGATCAGTTTGAGTGCCGCGGAGACGGCGTCGCCGACGCGCTCTCCGGCGATCTCGCCGTACCCGATCTGAAAGATCGTGTTGGCGGCCCGGTCGTCGCCGGCGATCCGCCGGGGGTCACGCCAGGTTCCCTCGGCGCCGAACTCGGTGGCCGCGCGGAGCACGAACGCGACGGCGTGGGCCTTGGCACGGGGCACCGTCAGGGTGAGCAGTTCGCGCTCGACCCGCGTCAGCCGTACCCCCTCCTCCTCACCGCCGAGCAGAAGCCCGTACAGCACGTCTTTGACCTCGCGCAGCAGGATCTCTCCCCGCGGCGAACGGTATTCGGCGGTGATGAGCGCGGCACCCTTGGGGGGAGGGTCGAGCAGATATCCCCTGGTTTCAAGGCCGAAACGATCCAGTGACAGATATCGCCCGACATAGCCGGACAGAGAATCCTCATCCAGGCTCAGCTTCCGTAGCCGGGCGACCCTGGCGGCACACTCCTTCGTCTCCTCGGGAGCCTCGGAGCTCTCGGAGAGCCCGGCCTGAGCCTGACCCACGATCTGCGTCACGTCCCGCACGCGAAACCCGCTTTCGGCCTGGAACCTGCTGCGACTATGGCATCCGGAGGGGGCCTCGACCAGAGAACCTTCCCGCCGATCGGCCCGCCTGTCCGATCTCGGACACGAGAAACAGGATGAACGAGCTTGAGAGCCGAAATGATCGAAACGTCGCCTGAAAGAAGACATGTGGTGGCATAACCTGCGCCCCTCGAAAACCGGCCTCAAAAACCAGCCGTCGAAACCCGGCCTGGGAAAGCGACCGGACTCGCCCCACCGGGTGGAGCTTGAAGTCCTTCCCCCGCTCCCTTGAGACTTGAGAACAGCCTGAAAGTCGGTGGGAGTCGATGGAAGAGGAGGCCGCCGCCAAGCGGGCCGCAGCCGGAGCCCGCGAAGAACGAGGAGGACCCATATCCATGAGCACCCCCATTCCAGAAATCGATCACGAGCTGATCCGCGCGGCGTCCGACGTCGCGAAGAGATACTGCCGCGGCGACAACCACACCGTGGCCGCCGCCGCGCGCGCGGCGAGCGGCGAGATCATCACCGGCGTGAACGTCTATCACTTCAGCGGCGGCCCCTGCGCCGAGCTGGTCGTCATCGGCGCCGCGGCCGGACGAGGCATCTATGACCTGGTCACCATGGTCGCGGTGGGAGACGGCGGCCGTGGAGTGATACCGCCCTGCGGGCGCTGCCGCCAGATGATGCTGGACTACTTCCCGGCCATCAGAGTGATCGTTGGATCGACCGAGTCCCCGCGCTCCCGCCCCATCACCGAGCTCCTCCCGGAGACCTACGTCTGGGCGCATCAGCAGTCCCACACCCAGTGATCCACGGCTCGTCGATCCACCGGCTCACGGCTGGGAGGCCGGCGGCGATCGGGCTCATCCGGACGGGGCCGGGAGCACCGGACCGGCTTCGGCGACTCACCTGGACGGGGCCGGGAGCGCCGGACCGGCTTCGATGACTCACCTGGACGGAGTCGGCAGCGCCGGACCGGCCTCGATGATGACCAGCGGTGCCTGGCCGTATTTCTTCGGCAGCTCCGCGGTCGCCCTCGCGACCTCGTGCGTGCCGACCTCGACGGCGGTGCCGTCCGGGCGGACGGCGACCGAGGTGATCGAAAGCCCCTGCCTCCGCCAGTCTTCGGCGTCGCCGCGAATGCGTTTGGCGAGCACCTCAAGCTCCCGGGCCGCGTACGGAGCGTCGCGCAACTCCACGGGGACGTCACCGAACCACTTGCGGAGGGCCGCGTCCAGGGCGGTGGAGGTGCGCCGATAGATGATCAGTGCGGGTCTGGCCGGGTCAAGCACGATTCCCGCGTAGTGGCCGGGAAAGCCCTGCCGCAGATAGGCGTCGATCTTTGTCGCCGCGGCGTCGAGTTCCGCCTGGCCGTACTGCCGGGAGTCACCGCTCCCGGTGGGGTCCGGGACGTCGTCGCCGGCCGTACCGGACGTGGCACAGGCCGCCATGGCGGTGAGGAGACAGCCGAGGAAGGCCGTGGCGAAGATGGCGGCCGCGGGATGCGTGCGAGCGGTCGGGTGCATGATGTCGCCTCCAGCTGTCGGGCTTACGCGGGCTTTTGCGGGCTTACGCGGGCTTGTGCTGGCTTCTGCGGGCTTAGGGGGATTGGGCGGGCTTATCGCTTGCCGACATAGGTGTGACGGATTCGGTCCGCGTTCTGTTCCGCCGGCGTGGAAGCCGGGTTTCGCGCCGAGGTGAGGCCGGCGCATCCGCGCCGGCCTCACCTGTCTTGCCAGATCGAGGTCCCGGTCCTGGACGCCGTGCCAGGACCGGGATTCAGCGTCCGGGATTCAGCGTCCGGGATGTCAGGCCGGGGCCCGGCGTCCCGGACGCCGGGCTCAGCCCAGGACGATCGCGATGCCGGGGAACGAGGCCACCGCGTTGCTCCACGGGGTGTAGTACATCCGCCACGCGCAGGTCCGGCCGGTGGTGACGTAGCCGGTGCACGGCACCGCGGTGCTCGTGTCGATGGCGGTGTTGACGCCCGCCGCGTACACCTGGCTCGTGTTGGAGGCGTTGATGACCTCAACCGAGCCGCCGCTGTCGCCCTGTCCCACGGCGTTGGTGTGCGCGGACTGCTCCGCCCGGACGGTGCCGGTGATCCAGTAGCCGACGTTGATGCTCACGCCGGTCTGCTGGACCTGGATGCTGCAGTTGGTGCCCGAGTAGGCGCCGGAGGTGCACACCCACAGGCCGACATAGCTGCCGGAGGTGCCGATGACCGGGTTGTTGAACTCGTTGGCGGTGTTGCCGATGGCGTTGTTGAAGACCCGGCCCTGGGATCCCGCGTTGATCAACAGCACGTCGCGGCCGTTGTCGTCCTGGGAGATGCCGCCGATGACCTGACCGGTCGGGTCGGTGGCCGTGTTGCCCACCGCCCCGCAGTGACCGGCGGAGAGCATCTTGGTCACGCCTCCGTGCGAGACGGCGAAACCGGTGGAGCAGCCGCCGCCACTGGTGTTCCGCCAGGCGCCTCCGCCCCACCACGGCGGGGAGTCGTCCCACCGGGTCGCCAGCGCCGGGCGGACGCCGGTTTCCACGGTGACCGGCACCGTCACATCGCTGACCGCGGCGCGGGCCGCCCTGGCGTCCGCACCGGTCACGGTCAGGCCGGAACCGTCGGGCTGGGGTGCGACCGAGGTGATCACACCGCCGGGCTTCCGAGTGATCCGGGCGACCTCGCGTTCCAGTTCGCGCGCCGAGTGCTTGGCCGGGAGAACGCTGATGGCGACGTCGCCGCGCAGTTCACCGATGAGACCGTCGATCGACTGGGGGGTGTTCCCTTTCCAGTAAACGCGCAGTTCGTGGTTCTCCGGCGCGGCGATGATGCCGGCGTAGCCGCTGGCGCCCTGCTTCTGGGCGGCCGCGGTGATGCGGTCCGCGGCACTGACCAGTCGCTCCTGGGTGGCCAGGAGTTCCTTCCATGAATCGAAGCCGCCCGGTACAGGACCGTTCTGCTCTATGGCCTGCGTGCGGGTGTCCTTGTCCGGATCCTGCGCGGAGGCGGCCTGCACGCCACCGATCGACGCGGCGATCAAGGTCGCACCCAGCGCGACCGCGAGGCGGCGGGTGAATCGGCTCGCGCCTTCGAGGGGTGGGGGGACTTTCACCGGGGTTTCCTCCTTGCCCGTGGTGAGCTGAGGAACCTGGTATTTCATGAAGCCATAGGCGGATCAATATATTGACATACACCTGTAAAGCCAGTAACACGCGATTAAACATCGCTCATATAATGCATTTCCAGCTTGCAGCTATTAGCCCGAAATAATTTCGCCCGGCGGCGCATCCAAGCCCCTCGCCTGCAAGGACGAGCCCCTCCGCGTCCGAATCAAGTCATTCGGACACAAGGGAATCGCTGTCCGCTTCCGGACGGGGAGTATGCGATCGTTCGAGACGATCGGTGATGATTCGACTACGGAAGGAGACTTTCCGAAACTCGTTCGGCTGGAAAGATCGCACACCCGACCACGGTCATCTCATCCGCGCGGAATTCCCGCGCGCAGAAATCAGGCGATCTTAAAAATGAATCACCGGCACCGGATCGAGCCGGAAGGACGAGCCGATTTCCCTCCCGGCAGCGGGCTGAACCCGCCAGGCGCACAGGACCATGAACGCGAAAGAAAATGGGCGTTACTGGTTGTCGAGGAAAGCCAGTACGGCGAGCACCCTGCGGTGGCCTCCGTCGGAGACCGGCAGGCCGAGCTTGGCGAAGATGTTGCCGATGTGCTTGTGCACGGCGTTGTCGGTGACCACCAGCCGCTGGCCGATCTCGGCGTTGCTGAGGCCCTGCGCCATCAGCGACAGCACCTCCCGTTCCCGGTTGGTGAGCGCGTCGAGGGCGTTCCCGCCGCCGCCTGTCATGAGCTGGGCGATGACCTCGGGGTCCATGACGGTGCCGCCTTCGGAGACCCGTAGCAGGTCGTCGATGAACTGCCCGACCCGGCCGACCCTGTCCTTGAGCAGGTAACCGACCCCTCCGGAGCCGTTGGCGAGCAGCTCGCGCGCGTAGAGCTTCTCGACGTACTGCGACAGGACCATGACCGGCAGGCCGGGATGCGCCTGCCGGATGGCCACGGCCGCCTTGATCCCCTCGTCGCGGAAGGACGGCGGCAGCCGCACGTCGGCGATCACGAGGTCGGGCCGATGCCGGTCCACGGCCTCCAGCAGGCCGGGTCCGTCGGTGACGATGGCGGCCACCTCGATGCCCCTGGTGCCCAGAAGCAGTTCCAGGCCCGCCGAGAGCAGGACGTTGTCCTCAGCGATCACGACGCGCACGGCAGCTCCACGGTGATGGCGGTCGGCCCGCCGACGGGGCTCTCGACCAGCACGGTGCCATCGAGCGCGGCCGCCCTCCTGCGGACGCCCCCGATGCCGGTGCCCCGGCTCTCGTCGATCCCGCCACGCCCGTCGTCGGCGATCTCGATCCGCAGCCTATCGTTCTGCCTGGCCAGCCGTACGGTGACCCGGGTGGCGCCGCTGTGCTTGGCGGCGTTGGTGATCGTCTCCGCCACGATGAAGTACGCGGCGGCCTCGACCGCCGCGGGTACCCGTCCCAGGTCGTCCAGCGTCACTTCGACGGGGACACCCGCCCGTGCGGCCACCGCGGTCACCGCGCCCGGCAGTCCCCGGTCGGCGAGGATGGGCGGGTACATCGTGCGGATCACGTCTCGCAGCTCGGTCATCGCCTCCTCGGCCCCCTCGTGCGCCTCCTTGAGCAGCTTGGCGAGCATCCCGGAGTCCTCGGGGATCGCCTCCCTGGCCACACCCAGCCGCATCGCGATGGCCACGAGCCTGGCCTGGGTGCCGTCGTGCAGATCGCGCTCGATCCGGCGCAGCTCGGCACCGTGGGCGTCGAGCACACCCGCCCTGCTTTCGGTCAGCTCGCCGACCCGCTCGGCGAGCTGATCCTCCGCGGACGGCTCCAGCGCCGCCAGGCACCCTCGCGCGTGCATGGGACCCAGCTTCGGCAGCGCCCACCAGCCGAGTGCCCCCGTAACGGCGATCTGCACGGCGCCGAGGCCGAGCGCGCTCACCCATCCGGTCACCGGGACGGCCAGCACCGTCAGCGGCTGCCCCGCGGGGAACAGCCACCAGAACGGGACCACGATCGTGGTGCTCACCAGCCCGCCGAGGGACACCAGCGCGATCAGCCCTGCGGGGATGCCGGTCACGACGTGCCGGAGCATCCACCACAGGTCGCGCCTGATCTCACGATCCTCCAGGACCTGCCGCCACTGCGCGCGAACCCCCTGGGGCAGGTGCGCCTCCCGCTCGGAGATCGCGACTCCCAGCAGCTCGGCCGCGCGCCGGCGATGCCATTCGGCCCACTGCCGCGTGCCCACCATCATGCGCGGGACCACCACCAGCCCCAGCCCGCCCAGCCCGGTGGACATCACACCGACGACCAGAAGCGGTAGGAGGATCATCGTCGCGATCGCCGTCATCAGGCCCACCAGGAGATAACGAGCATTGCGCCACAAATGTGTCAGCCGCACTTATCGGAGGATCTTTCTGGCGGGGAGTTCAACGGCAAGCCACACTACCAATGCCACCACCAGTACGGATGCCGGCGCCAGCCACAGCGGCCCGGCCGGAACAGAACGGCCGAGGAAGCCTATGCCGAGCAGGACCAGCGGCACGGCCGAGAGCACGAGCCCCGCCCCCGACGCCCCGGCGCCGATCATCGCCGCCTCCCAGCGGATCATCCGCCTCAGCTGGCCCGGCGTCGCGCCCAGCCACCGCAGCGCGTTCAGCTCATCGCGCCGGGCCGTGGTGGTCGCCACCAGCCGGTTCGCGACGGCCACCAGCACGTAGGCCAGCAGTACGGCGAGCACGGCCATGTTCACCATCGCCTGGGCCGAGGCCGAACCCGCCTGCGGGCCCTCCGGCCGGGTCGTGAGCTCGACCCCGGGCCATCTGCCGAGCAACGGGCCGAGCTCCGCGGGCCGGGCGAGGATCGCGGCGTCGAGACCGGTTGTGGTGTGAACCGCGGCCAGGTCGCGGGAGATCACGATCGGACCGAATCCGAGCCCTCGCCGATAGGTCGCGACCACCCGCGCCCGCACTCGCGCGCCGTCACCCATGGTCACGTCGAGGAACTGGCCGACCTGGCCCACCCGCTCGTCAAGCGCGATCGCGTCGCCCTTGAGCTCGCCCAGTCCGCCGCGCACCACCTCCAGATCGACCAGTCCTTCGGCGTCCGGTCCGAGCGCCATGGCGGGTCTGGACATGAGATGCGGATCGTCGCCGAACAGGAGCGGTCCGGTCACCACCGTGGTCGCCCCCACCCCGGCGGCCTTGGTGGTCGCCCGCACCTCGGCGAGCAGGCCGTGGGGAATGCCGCCCAGGCCAGGAGCGGTGATGGTGACGAGGCCTCGCATGCCCAGCGTGGCCTGATCCGACATGGCCGTGGTGATCGTGGTCTGGGTGAGCACCACGCTGAGGCCGAGCGTGACCGCCATGCCGAGGGCGGCGACCGCGCCCGCGGTCCTGAGCGCATGCCCGTGACAGTTGTTGACCGCGAGCCAGGCAGGACCCGAAAGCCGAGCCATGAGCCGCGACCCGGCCAATGCCCCCGCCGTCCACTGGACCAGCCGGGGGCCCGCCAGCGCCAGGCCGATCACGGCCAGGAGTGCGGCCGTGGCCGGGCCGATCGCGGCCGCCTCGGTCCGCACGAAGAGCGGCGCGGTGGCCAGCACCAGGGAGGCCAGCATGAGCAGCAGGCCGGCGTTCGTGCGTGCCCGCGAAGGGGGTCGCGCGTCGGCTATGCCGGAGACGACCGACATGCGCGAGACGCGAAGCGAGGCCGCCCACGACGCCACCCTCACGACGCCGAGCAGCAACAGCGCCGCCGCCACCGCGGGCAGCGGCCCGTACACCAGCGGCTGGTCGGCACGGAGTGCCCCGATGCGCACGAGCAGTTCGCCGAAGCGGGCGGCCAGGTGGTAACCCAGTGCCGCGCCAGGAGCCAGTGCCAGAACGGCGGCCACGGTGCCCTGGACGGCGACCATCCGGCGCACCTGGCGCGGAGTCGCTCCCGCCGCCCGCAGCAGGGCCAGCTCGCGGCGCTGCCTGTTGATCGAGAGCGACAACCCGCCACCCACCACGAAGCCGACGATCATCAGGCTGATGCCGCCGATCGAGCCGGGAAGCACCAGCAGCAGCCCTCGGCCCGCCGCCGCACCCGGTGATTCCGCATCGGCTCTGAACCGGCCGGTCGCGATCTCGTAGCGCTCGCCGAGGCGACCCTCGAGCCTCTCGGCGAGGGCTTCCGGGGCGACACCTGGCGCGGCCCGGACCGCGACGAGGTCGACGGTGCCCGCTCGCGCGCCCGCCGTCCGGCCCGCCAGCTCGGCGGCCCTGGCGTCGGCGAAGTAGAGGCCGGGGGCGTCGACCAGCGCCGTCACCCGGTAGGCCGCCGGCCTGCCGCCCGCCACGACTCGCACCTGCTGTCCGATCCGCCCGCCGTTCACGGCGATCTCGTTCGATGCGCGCGGGGCGCGCCCCGCCGTGAGCCGCCCGCTCAGCGCGAGCGAAGACCACCCGTGCCCCGCCGTCGCCGGATCGGCCGTACGGCTCGCCGTACCGGACAGGACGGCGGCGGGAAAGCTCAGGTCACCCACCGCGGCCGCCACCCCGGGAACACCGGAGACCGCACCGACCAGCGAACCCGGCACGGCCGCCCGCTCGGGCAGCGCCACCGGCAGATCCTCCTTGCGCGGGATCGACTGCCGCGCGGAGACCACCACATCCGCTCCGGCCAGCCGTACGGCCGGCTGCGAGCGAAAACCCGAGTCCACCAGCACCCCGGTCGCGGCCACCAGCGCCATCCCGCCGAGCACCGCCACGAACACCACCACGAGTCCGCCGACCCTGGCCATGGCCAGCGACATCCTGATCATGCGACGGACTCCCGGCTGAGCCGCGCGAGCCGTACCGCGAGATCTTCCGGGGACGGGGCATTGAGCACGTCGACCACTTTCCCGTCGGCCAGGACCAGGGTGTCGTGCGCGCAGGCGGCGGCGGCCGGGTCGTGTGTGACCATGACGACCGTCTGGCCGAGCTCGTCCACCAGCTCGCGCAGCAGTTCCAGCACCTGCGCGGCGCTGCGCAGGTCGAGAGCTCCGGTGGGCTCGTCGGCGAACACCACGTCGGGCCGCGCGGCCAGCGCGCGGACGATCGCCGCCCGCTGCTGCTGGCCTCCCGACAGCTCGGTGGGCTTGTGGCGCAGCCGCCCCCTCAGACCCACCCGGTCCACCAGCTCGCCGAGCCAGGCCCGATCCGGGCGAACGCCCGCCAACCGGAGCGGCAACGTGATGTTCTCCTCGACCGTGACGGTCGGCATCAGGTTGTAGGACTGGAAAACAAAGCCGACATGTTTCCTGCGCAGCTCCGTACGCCTGGTCTCGGACAACCGGCTGACATCGACGTCGCCGATCATCACCGAGCCCGAGGTGGGCGGGTCGAGCGCGGCCGCGCAGTGCAGCAACGTGCTCTTTCCCGAGCCCGACGGCCCCATCATCGCCACGAACCTGCCGCGCGGGAAGGCCAGCGTGACCTCATCCAGCGCGACGACCTCGCCGTAGGTCTTCGTGACCCGATCCAGGGTGACGACGGGAGTCACGAGCGACGCCGGCTGATGTAGTGCACGGCCAGGCCCACGGCGCTCGCGGCGCCGACCGCTCCGCCGGTCAGCCCGACCGGCGTGAGGTCACCCTTCATGGCGATGTTGGACACCAGGTTCACCGCCGCGCCCAGGACAAGCAGGATCCAGAGCGACGCGCGCAGCGCGGAACCACCGCGCTGCTTTTCAGGGGCGGACGGACGGGCAGCGGGATCAATTCGATACAGATCACTCATGACGACAACGCTAGAAAAGTGATCTATCCGGGAGAATCCCACTCGCTACCCACCGGAAGGTACAGCCTGCTGTAGTACGCGCCACGGGCCAACCGCGCCCCTGGAGGGGTCGCTTGGGAACCGGCGCGGATGACGCGGACGCGGGCCCTGGCAGGAGCGGGGCTCAGGCCGTTCCGCGCGGGTATCCGGCCAGGGTGTCCCTGTCTCGCAGCGCCTGCAGCTCGCCGCGCGACAATGCCGTGGTGAACAGGCCCGGGCCGGTTCCGGCCTGGCTCAGCCGCCTGCCGTCCGGATGCCAGACACCGCTGCCCCCGCATGACTCCCACCCCGGCCCCGTGCCGGCGTAGTTCGCGGCGACCGCGAACATGCGGTGGTCCATGGCCCGGGCCGCGAAGTGGACATCCAGGCGCCGTGCCTCCTCCCGCGTGTACAGGACGGACCCGGCGTACACCTCGGCGCCCTGGCGGGCCGCGTCCGCGGCGTGCGCCGGAACCCCGGCGTCGTAACAGATGGCCAGGGCGACACGCCAGCCACCGACGTCGAGCAGCCGGCCCTCACCACCGGGCTGGAAAAGGTCATGCTCCTTGCCGTGCAGGTTTCGTTTACCGTGCACCTGGATCTCCCCGTCGGGGCGCATCGCCAGTGAGGCGATCCAGGCCGTGCCGTCGGGCCCGCGGTACGCGGCGCCCACCACCGCGGTCACGCCGTACTCCTGGCCGGCCTGACGAACGGCGTCGAGCCTCGGATCGTCCTCGATGACCCAGGTCGACGGGTCGGTGAAGAGGGTCAGGTCGTAGCCCACGAGTGACAGCTCAGGGAACATGAGCAGCTTCGCGCCGGTGTCCGCCGCACGGGGTATCAGATCCGCGGCCGAACGGGCGTTCGCCCGCACGTCGCCAGGTTCGGCCGATATCTGGGCAACTGCCACGATCAACGTCTCTGGGAGCATTGCCGCATGGTATCGCCCGGCTTTCCGGCCGCCTGGAGGATGATCGCCCCGGAGAGGCCGGGCTTTGAGGCATGCCGTGCAGCGCTCGATCACTGCTTCTCCCCGGGATTGACGGTCCCGACGCCCGGCAGTCCGAACGGGGGATCCCTCGTCGTCCCGTCCTCGGGGCCGTCGCCGGGTCCCGTCCTCAGGATCGTGGCCAGGTCTCGTCGCCGGGACCATGGCCGGGTCCCGTCCTCAGAACCGTGGCCGGCCGCGTCACGACACGGCCGGTCGGCACGCTACCCCGGTATCCGGGCACGCAAGGCCTGGATGAACCAGTCCAACACCGGCGTCAGGCTTTCCGGGGCCGGCCAGCCGTTGATCACTGCGAGCAGCCGGAGGTAGAGCTCCCGGCGGGGGTCGTTCACGGCCTCCAGCTGGGCCAGCAGCCCGTGCCGGAGGCCGGCGTCGTCGGGGCGGCCCATGTCGTGCGCGTATTGAGCCATGACCGCTGCGACGACCGGATCGGCCTGGGACGAGGCCGGGTCGATGCCGGCCGTCAGGGCCGGGCCGACCTGGTCACGGACCATCGCGACGGCGTCGCGGCGCAGGCCCGTGGCCTCGCCCTGGGCACGCTCGACCGCATGCCGCTCGGCCGCATGCCGCTCGGCCATGCGCCGCACGCTGGCGCGAAAATCCGGATCCTGGGACAGCTCGGCCAGCTCCACCCACGCCTCGACCTGCTCGGCCTCGGGGTTGCCGGGCAGTTCGGGGGTCATCGAGCGCATGATTCCCGCGAATCCGGGGGTGGCGTCCAGGCCGCCGAAGGCGGCGTCGAGGAAGTCGCCGATCAGACGTCGGCGTTCGTCCTCGGAGAGCTTGGCCAGCTTGTGCATGAGATCCATCTCCTCAGGGGTGGACCCGCGCCTGGCCACCGCCGTGAGCACCGCGCGCCGCAGGCGCAGCGTTCGGATCTGCACCGCCAGTGCTTCGGCGTGCGCCGCGGCGACCTCGGGAAGCGAGATCTCCCGGTTCACGACTTTCCGGATCGTGGAGAGGCCCAGTCCCAGGTCGCGCAGCGTCCGCACGAGGTCCAGGCGTGCGACGGCGTCGATGTCGTAAAGGCGGTAACCAGCCGGGCTACGGTCGGTCGGCGGCACGATCCCGCGGTCGGAGTAGAACCGAATGACCTTGACCGTCAGCCCGGTCCGCCGGGCCAGGTCACCGATCGAATAGAGCGTGCCGCCGTCCATGCCCTCACCCTCGCGTCTCCCCCTGGCGGAGACTCAAGCCCATTCACCTGCCGTGGGCAAACCGCCCCCACCCACGAGTTTTCAACGATCCCTCAGCCGGCGGCCTTGGAGCCGACCCGAAATGGGCAGGGCCTGGCCTGGCAGTGAACGGTGTGAATGCCGACGTTCCGCCCTTCAGGAGGAGGGCGGCTGTTCGATACGGGTCGCCCAGCGGTTGGCCCAGTGCTCAAGTCGCATGAGGTCAGCGCTCAGACCCTGGCCGTCGGGGGTCAGGGCGTAGCCGCGGTCGGCGCGCTGGACGAGACCCGCCTCGCCGAGCTCCGCGAGTCGCTGGGTGAGCACGCTGGAAGAGATGCCGTCGCATCGCTGCTGGAGCTCGCGAAACGTGGGACCGGGGGCGTGGGTGAGCTCCCAGATGATGCGCAGCGCCCAGCGTCGGCCGAGCAGATCGAGCAGGGCCATGATCGGCCGCCCGGTCGTCGAGCCGCGGACCGGCCTGCCAGGGAGCGGCGTCGGCGAGTGGGTGTCTGAGTCGCGGGCCATCGATGTGTGTCCCCTTACGATCAAAGCGCTTCTATTTTCGAAGCACGCATGTTAGCGTCCCCGACATGCCTCGATTTTCAAAGCAAACGCTACCGCCGCGTCTCCAGCCTGTCGAACCTCCGTACGACGTCGAAACCGCCGAAGTCCTCAAGGCGCTGGGCGCACCGCTGACCCTGTTCCGGATCTTCGCCCGGCGGCCGGAACGGGCCCGCGGCATTCACGAGTGGGGGCGGTACTACATGGCACGCCGGTCGGCGCTGTCGTTACGCCACCGCGAGCTGGTGATCGACCGGACCACCGCACGCTGTGGAGCCGAGTACGAGTGGGGCGTCCACATCGCGGTCTTCGCGGAGAAGGCCGGTCTTGACGAGGACCAGGTTCGTTCCATCGTCGCGGGGAGCCCGGAAGACGCCTGCTGGGCCGAACCGGCCGACCGTGCGGTGCTCCGCGCCGTGGACGAACTGTGCGACACCAACGATCTGTCGGACCACCGGTGGCTGGAGCTCACCACCGCGGTCGGCGCCGAGGCCGCCGTGGACCTCCTGCTGGTGTGCGGGTGGTATCACGCGATCTCCTTCGTCGCGCGCGTCCTGCGCCTGCCCGCCGAACCCGGCACCCCCGCCTTCTCCGACTACCGGCACTGAGCCTGGGCGACCCGATGGAGTCACCCGGACTCCCGGCCTTCCCCGCCAAGAGCTTCCGACGAGATGAGGTGGTGCGTCCCCGGCCGGTCCGCTCCGGTCATCCACGTGGCACGCACATGATGCCGGCCCTCTTACTGGGTTGACCCCGTGGCTAATACATTGATCGTTTACCCCCACAATGGACCGAAAAAGTCCTAAAAGGGGGGATGTGGCCATGCCGGACCTCGCGTCCTTACGGCCTGGGGATCCCGAGCGGGTGCGGGAGTACCGAATCACCGCGCGGCTCGGCCAAGGCGGCCAGGGCACGGTCTATCTCGGTGTGTCACCCACGGGGACCCGGGTGGCGGTGAAACTGCTCCGCGCCGACCTCGCGCAGGACGAGGAGGCGCTGGAGCGCTTCGTCCGTGAGGTCAGCACCACCCGGCGGGTCGCGCCGTTCTGCACCGCCGCGGTGATCGACACCGGGGTCGACCGGCATCGGCCCTACATCGTCAGCGAGTACATCGACGGCCCGACGCTGGACGCCGTGGTGGCCGCCGAGGGACCGCGCGAGGGCGCGGCCCTGCACCGCCTGGCGATCGGCACGGTGACCGCGCTGGTCGCGATCCACCAGGCGGGGATCGTGCACCGCGACTTCAAGCCGTCCAACGTGCTGCTCGCCCCCGACGGCCCCCGGGTGATCGACTTCGGCATCGCCAAGGCGCTCGACCGCACCTCCACGCTGACCGCGACACCGATCGGCACGCCCTCCTACATGACTCCCGAGCAGCTGGCCGGGGAGACTGCCGGGTCGCCGGCGGACATGTTCGCCTGGGGCTGCACCATGGTCTTCGCGGCCACCGGCCGGCCGCCCTTCGGCACCGACAGTCTGCCCGCGGTCTTCAACCGGATCATGAATGTGGAGCCCGATCTGCGGGCGATCGCCGATCCGGCGCTGCGTGAGCTGGTCGGGCAGTGCCTGGCCAAGGATGCCGCCCTGCGGCCCGCGGCGGGGGAGGCGCTGTTGCGGCTGCTCGGCCACGCCGGCGGCGTGTCGGGCGTGTCGGCGCTCGGCGCGCCTCAGGGGATCCTCGCCGAGGGCTCGGCCGCCGCCGCACAGCAGACGGATTCCAGCACTCATTCCTCTTCCGGGCAGACCGGGCCGGGCAGTTCTTCCGGGCAGGCCGTGCCGGGCGGTCCGCAGGAGGAGTCGGACTCTCAGCAGACGGTTCCATATCTCCATGACGACCCCTCGTCCCGTCCCTCCCCGCTCCCCTCGCCGGAACCGGTGGAGGGAGCGGCCAGGCGCGGACGCGGGGTCCAGATCGCGATCGGAGCGGGACTCGCGGTCACGCTCGTCACGGCCGCCGGGATCGCGCTGGCGTCACGCGACACCAAGCCCGACCGGGTCGTGTCCGCCCAGACGACCGGCACCCCACAGGCCACCGCCTCCCAGCCGGGTAGCCCCACACCCACGGTCTCCGCCCTGCCTCAGGCGAGCAAGACGATCAAGCTTCCTGGCAGCTCGATCACGCTCCACGAGAGCGACGCCGACCCGATCAAGGTCAGCGCCTACACCCTGGACTGGGGCAACAAGCTCTACGTCCGCACTCCCGGCACCGACGAGTTCACCATGAGCGACAAATACCTCGATTACACGGTGAACGCCTCCGGCACCCACGCGCTGGCCACCGACAGGAGCCCCGACGACAGCTCCTACTCCCTTGTCTCCGTCGTCGACCGGATAACCGGCTCGGTAAGCAAGATCAAGATTGCCAAGGCGCCGGTCTACCCGTTCGAACCCCAGTGGTCTCCGGACGGCAGCCAGGGCCTGGTGACGCTGTACGAGGTGGGTGAGGACACCAGCAAGAAGGGCCAGTACACGTTCAAAAAGTACGGCTACGCGATCATCGACATCGCCGGGAAGAAGGCCGAGATCGTCAGGATGCATAAGAAAGACGAGAGCGACGGAGGGGCCTACTTCTGGAGAAGAGACGGCCAGGCGGTCGGCACCTGGGCGATGAGCGACACGACCCAGAACATTCGCTTCTACGACCTGCATGGCGCCGTACTGCGAACCCTGCCGAACGTCGGCGTCCCGCCCAGCGGGAATGGCGAGATCATCTCCCCGTCGGGCACGTTGCTCCTGACGCACTGCAAGGAAAACCCGGGGGAGATCTGCATCTGGTCAACCGACGGCGCCGCGCAGACCCGGATCAGGTTCTCGTTCGGGGCCGGTCAGTTCATCGGCTGGTACGACGACCAGCACATCGTCGGTTGGCGGCGCGAGGGTGACAAGTACGAGGCGGTAGTGATCGATTTTCAGGGGCAGGTGAAACGCGTGCTCGCCGTCGTCGACGCCGAGGAGTACGACAAGAATTCCCTGCGCTTCTCAAGAGGGCACTGAGGTGAGGGACTGGATTCACGCCTAGGTCGCGGGCCCCGGACGCGCCGATGCGTTCCTGGGGCACCGACCGGCACCACGGTTCCGGCTACGACGTACACAGTCACACGGAGCCCCTGGAACACGCTGCCGCCTCGACGCGGATCAACGGCGCCCTTTCGCCGAGCGTGCGAGGCGCAGTATGAACGTTCTCGTACGTGTCTACGCGAAACACCTCGACGGACACAAAGAAATCGCCAGCCAGTGGATCGGTGACGTGCTGACCATATGAGACTCACCGCGCACGACCAGGGTCCTGGACACCCTGGGACCCCGGCGTCTTCCCCACTCCTGGGCACCAAAGATCATCTCGCGTATATCCCGCGCACCTGATCCGCTACCTTGGTGATATGTCGGACGGCGAACGTCATCTATCCGCCGAGGAACAGGCCGTCATTCTGGCATTGCTCGCGCAGGACTTCCCCGGCGCAGAAGAATTCCGAGCTCAGGTGTCCTCGGCAGTCGTCGCCGGGCACTGCGGGTGCGGATGCGCAACCGTGGATCTTCACCCAGGAGCAGGACCTCTCGCTCTCGGCTCCTCCGTACAGAACGGCGTGCTGATCTCCGCCTCCACACGAGCACGCGGTGACGGTGTGCTGCTCTTCGTCGAAGACGGGCATCTCTCGTGCCTGGAGGTCTACACCACCGAAGACGAACCCGCCCCGCTCCCCCACCCTGAAGATCTCATCGTGGATCCGGCGGGTTCCTGGGAGTGATGTCCGCCAAGAAGACCTCGCGGGGAACCGGCGGACTAGAAGTGAATCGACACTCCTCTTTCGAAATGCATCGTCTCTTGAAATTCACTCGGCGAATGGTCAACCAATCGACACAAATGCGGTTCGCTGCTCTAGTATCTTAAGCACGCATGGATGAAGCGATTCAACTTGATCGGCATGATTTTCTCACCTCAATGGCTGGAACGCCTCCGTCACTGTGGTGAGCGTTTGCCCCCCTCCGCAGGGAACGACCAAGAGGAGAAGCGCGGTGAGTGTATTTGCGTGGACTGTGCTGGTGGTGCTTCTCGGGGCGGGCGCGATCTGGATTTGGGACATCGTGAAGTCCAAGGGCCGGCCCCGCCGTACACGGGTGTTCTCACGGCCGAGCCTCTGGACCGGTGCTTACCTCGATCAAGCCCATGGCAACGTCGAGGGGGTCATGCTCCTGGACCAGGAAGCCCGGCACGCTCGCGAACGCGAGACCAAGAACCCAGGGGATTGAACCCCTGATCATCGAGTGACGGCGGCAACCTGGCACCGAATCAACGCCGCCCCGACGACCGCCATGTGATGGCCGAAACCGCCGGATTAGGATGCGGGCATGGGTCACCACATCTGTGCTCTCGTCGTGGCCGGACAAGTCGACGCCGAGCGGGTCCACTCAGTGGGACTGCGTACCGAACTCGTGCACGACGGCGTCAGTGTGTTCCCGATCGATCACTACTTTTCGGCCTACTGGGCCGCGAGGCGGGGCAGTAGCGCGCAGCTTGACCTGCCCGACGGCCTTCCCACCACATTCCCGGGAGAAGCGGTACTACGTGACCTCGTTCGTGAGATGACCGGCACGGATGAGCCACGGTTCGCGATCATCCAGACAGAGTATTTCGCCGGTATCGGCGACCAGTGGGCTGTGGCGTTCGCCGGTGAAAGGCGACTGACGGCCGCTCAGGCATCGATCAACGACGCGCTTGCCGCACTTGGCGTGCGGGCGTCCGCTTCAGCGGACGAGTTCGACGTGATCGGTCTCGGCGAGTTCCGGAGCAACCCGGATTATCTTGACCACTACGTCGACCTGTGTGACGAACTCGGCGTCTAAGCAGCGGTTTGCCCGCGCGGAGCAACCGGATGAGCGGCGACGCAGAGGTCGGCGAGTATGTCCGGCGACGGCGGGCGTGACGGTCGGCGGACGGCCCGGGTCACCATCGGCCGGGTACGGCGATGCGGCGCGCCGCCTGATCGCCAGGCGTCTGGCGGGTGAGACCAATCGGCGAGGAGTGCCGCGGCCTCGGGAGCGAGAGGGCCCAAGGTCCCCGTCGGGGCGCACGAGGTTACCGAGAGACAAATCATCGCTTTGCGCCCGCAATCCGGTCACGGCTACTGTCTGCGAGCACGCGGAAAGACGACACCATCGGAGAAGACCGCTGACGCAGCGCATCAGACTTGCCGTGCGGCAAGACGCCTCGGCCCTGGCCAGAGTCCAGAGGGCGTCATGGCAGGCGGCCTTCCGCGGGCTTCTGTCGGACGAGTATTTGAACGACCTCGACCATGAGGTGCTGACGAAGACGTGGGAAGGTTTGCTGACCCGCTTCGAGGGGCCGTCGGCCGGCACCCTGATCATTGAGCATGCGGACCACGTCGTCGGATACTCGCGCTTCTACCCCACGGACGATGAGGACGACGACTCCACGCAGGTGGGCATGATCGGCTCGATCTACACGCTCCCCGACGTATGGAGCACTGGCGTGGGTAAAGCACTGATCACCGCAGCCCTCGACACTATGACATCGGCCGGATATGCCCAGGCAACCCTCTGGGTCCTGGAAGGCAACACCCGAGCACGCTCCTTCTATGAGCGAAACGGCTGGCATCACGACGGCGCGGTCGTCGTTGACCGCAGCGACATCCTGCCCATCACCAAGTTGCGCTACCGCAAGGACCTCAACCGCTGACCGACGGACGCACGACACACTGCCCGAATGCGGTGCTGTGAGCGGCGAGTCCGTTCGTTACGGCGTTGTGGGCGTACGGCGGGCGGCCCGGGGTCCTGCACACCGCCGGGACCGGCCCCAGGCCGCACGCTCGGAAATTCGCGCGGCAGAAGAAGCCTCGCGTTCAAATCTCATTCACATGGCTGCTACGGCTTGATGCCTTAGGCGGATCGGATGTCTGCATAGGCTGAGCCGACGATTTTACAGAGGACTGCGTTCCGAGTGACGACAGGGCTTCTGACCAGGGCAGGCGTACCTCTCCAGATTTTGACGACGAAAGATCACCCCACGCATATCCTGCGCAGCCGATTCGGTGAGCCTGTTCGAGCATGGCACTCCCCGACAACCACGTGCATGACTACTCAAGAAACCCAGATGAATGTCCCCACTTGAACTGCAAAAATCTCTGATTATGAGCATGAACCAGGTGGGCGAGAGCCTGAAGCGGGCACTACGATCCGGCAAGCCTGTCAGGGTCGGCCGCGGCATCAACCATGTCGACCGGCTCGACGCCTACGTGGTGGGCATCGGGCGAAAGTGGGTGATGCTCCATACCATCTCCGATGCAATACGTCTCGATGGCTATTCGGCCGTACGGCTCCGCGATGTCGCGCATGCGACGCGTTCCGGCTGGAAGGGTGCAGATGTCGCTCACCGCGCCCTCATTTTGCGCGGGGAGCATGCCCAGGCCTTGGCAGCTATTGACCTCGACACGACTGCCGGCCTGATCGACACGATGACCAAGGCGTTTCCACTGGTAGGCATCTATATCGAGGAGATCGATCCGGATGTCTGCTATATCGGCCGCCCCCGTGGGATCACCAGGAAGAAGAATCTGCGGCTCCAGGAGATCAGCCCCCGAGCAACCTGGGGAAATACCTGCTTCAAGAACCGGACGGCCGACATCACCAGGCTTGATGCCGGCAGCGGCTACCTCAATGCCCTGCATGCGGTCGGTGGAGATCCTCCAGAGCTCTGATGCTCGACAGCGGTAGTCGCCCAAGCCGCACGCCCCTTGCCGATCGCCCTGTTGCCGCCGGGCAACCTGAAGGGCAGGTGCACCGAAGCCGCAGGAGATTAGACGGAATACCCAGGCTGCAACCCTGAATCCGCGGATTAAAAGATCGACCTTGCGCTGTTCCGGATCGTTCAATGCAGCTCAGAGGGCGTACGAGGTCCATCTTGAACGGCTCTGAACGCCCCTGTACTGCAACAGGAAATGCAACTGCTCAACAGCCCGATCACTTCTCCCTCCTGGAGTCCGTAGCCGTGAAGTCGTTCTGAGGGGCAGCGCTTCGAAGCTCTTCGATCAGCGGCCACAGCGGGCTGTCCTTCTGACCGAAGGTGTCGACATCGATGCGCTGATCTTTGTCGATGATCTTTGCGTTCGATGCGTCGTCCTCCTCGACCAGCGTGGTGACTGATCGACTCATCTTCTCCGGGTCATCGCGGCGGGCCAGATGGACTCCGACCACGAGAATCAAAGCAATGCCCGAGACGGCCATCAGCCAATAACGCCATACCCGACCGGACCTGGACCGCAGCGGGTCTTCCATGATCACCCGTCTCCTCCAATACGCACGGACAAGTCTGGCGTTTCACGAACAAGGCCGCGAGAACAGTAAGGATCTGATGCCTTGTCGCCAGTTTGGAAGATCTCGGCGCATGATCCCGCGACCTGCTACGCCCAGGTCAGGGACAACTTCGTCTTGTCCGCGAGTCCCCGTGGCTCCCCCTTGATGACCCTCCTGACGGGCACGCAGGGGGGGTACGGGGTCAACGAGCCGACCTTCTCTTTATCAGCATGATCATTCAGAGTGTCCTACGGCTGCCGTCTAGTTTGGGACGCTGCTCGGCGATCGAGACTAACTGACAATGTTCGGGGATAACGATGTCACAGCTAACGTCCATGCTCTCGAATCGCTGCCTCGATTCGTAAGCCAACGCCGAGCACAGTAAAGATCAGCGTTCCTGTGAGAGCCTGGTCGGGCAGTTCGCCGTCGTTGGCGATAAGGAGCAAGAGGGCCAAGGCTGCCCCCAACGCGAAGGCCGCATTCCCGCAGCCTCTCACAGTCTCCACATCGTTCTTTGCCTTGCGGGGTGTGGTGTCCTCCGGCTCATTCACAGCGAAGATCATTCCACGTTGGCAGATTACAGCGAAAGAGCGAGAAGACGCCATCCGCACATTTCTCCCGCCGACTCTCAACCACTGCGAACCCGGTCCCTGCCCCTGGCGATCATTCCGGAGCCGGAGACTTCCACCGGAGGCAATAGACGGCGTGGGGATGGATCGGGCAGGCTTGATCGAAATCATCATCGAGATGCTGAGGACAGGGCCGGGTGGGCGAGTTGAGAGAACTGTTTGTGTGGCTGGGGGGAGTGCTTTCGTGGTTGTTCTCGCTGGCGGTGCTGTTCCTGGTGATCTATGGGGCGATACGGCTGGCGCTCAAGCATGATCGTCGGAGTCAGATTCCGCGTCCGCGGGAGGTGGCGGATGCGGAGCTGCGGGAGCGCGTGGCGGCGGAGAGAGCAGCGCAGAAGCGTGAGGCGGAGGAACGAGCGGCTCGACGGCGTGAGGCGGAAGAAGCTGACGACGTGTAGCGGCGGCGGGCCGGTGGTCGGCGCGTTCGTTGGGGACGGCGGGTGCGTGGTACGGGTACAACCCGGGCGCCACCGGCCGGGACCGGCGCCCACGCCGCATGCCCGGGCGGCGGGCGGCGGGCGGCGAAGGGCCGGGTACGGCGGCGCGGCGCGCCGCCGCTTGATACCTACGAGAACAACTCGGCAATACATCGGGACTGTCTTCGGTCCTGCTTCGATGCCTGGTCGACAAACATCTGGCGGGTGGGTCAATCGGCGAGGAGTGCCACGGCCTCTGGGGTGAGACGGCCGAAGGTTCCGCCGGGATGCACGAAGTTGCGGCAGCCGTCAAGCTCGACGTAACAACTCGGGGAGACCCACTCAAAGCCCGACACTGAAATGATCTTCGCCTGCACGATGAGTACCCTATCCCTGTGTGCACATACGCGATGGTCACCTACAAGGTCCACTACGTGTGCGTTGCTTGCCGCCAGAGCCACAAGCTGCCCTGGGACGGCACGGAACACCTCTGCACACGTTGCCGGGCACCGATGCTCTTCGCCGGCCATGACTTCGCCGCACCGCGCAAGACCAAAGACCGCCATTGGACGGCAGTCGAGGCCGTCCTGAGGGCGGGCCTCCGATACGAGGGATTCGAGACCTGCGGCTGCACCCGGGAGCCGAAGTACCGTCCCCGTACGGGCGCGCAGGTCCGGGCGCGGCGCAGAGTCGCAGCACGCGAAGAACTGACCGAAGCCGAAGCACTCGCGCTACGCGACCCTGCCGATGCGTAACACGCCCTGCAGGTAGTCAGCCTCTGACCGTCGGATTAGAAGTGAAGCGCATCCCATGCATCGTGAAGTGCTGTGGCCTAGGCTCTCCTACCCCTTTGATCGAGGTTGGTTGAGGTTATTCCGCACATGTTCCGGATCATTGTGAGGTGTGATTCGTCGCGAGTAAGGGCCGAGATGATCGGTTGATCCGACAAGACGGGGCGGGCGTAGCGCGGGTGTCTGGCCGGCTCACGCGTCCTGACGTATGTCGCGTGTGGGTCAGCGATACCCACCGTACAAAGAGACTCGCTCGTCTTTATCGTGGTCCACCTTCTCCGCCAGGAAAAGTTCGCGCCGCCATGACTCGTGAGCGATGTTGACGGTCCATTGTTCGTAGTACCACTGGGTGCTATAGCCGCTGAAGCGGAAGTTGGCCCGGTAACGCGCACGCTCTCCCAGGTGGAGCAGGAACACCCGGCTGGGGTGACGGTTGGTCGGATACGCGGCCCATATCGGGGTTCGCTCCACTTCGACCGCTGCTCCAGACAGCTGGAACCGCAGCCCGTTGAGCTGCGCTGGGAATGAATGACTGTCGACCGCAACGGTGGGCACGTATCCGATCTGTTCGTCGGCGAGAAGATCGTGGACGATCAGCGGCGCGTCGGGCATCGGCGGCAATTCGAACGCCGAGGGAATTTCGCGTCGACGCGTGGCCTCCTCGGCGCCACGCGCTTGCTTGGTCCACCGGATCACGATCCGCTGCACGACGCCGGATCGCAACTAAGACTGCAACTAAACCAGGGAGTGACCTCCTCACGATCGAGGCCCCGTCCACCATTCGCGATCCTGCGGATTAAAAGATCGCCCTTGGGCTGTTCCGGACGGTTCAATGCAGGTCGGAGGGTATGTGTGGTCCATCCTGAACGGCTCTGAACGCCCCTGTATTGCAGCCCGAAGTGCAGCCCAGCGGCTACCAGATCATCATTCTCTTCAGGCGGTGGCTCCCGTCCCTTTCCGCGGGGAAGAAATGCGCAGCCTCGGGGCCATGAAGACTGTCTTCGTCCAGCGGGACGGTGAGGATGGCTTCGCTGAAGTCGATGATGATGTGCTCATTGGGCTTGATGCTGACAGCTTGGACGGTTCGTCCAATGAGAGTGCACAGGGCGTCTCGTGATCCCGGCTCGGGGAAGATCCAAGTTTGGAGGCCGATCTGTATGTGGGGGTCCGTGAGCGCTGTGAGTTTTGGACCATTGAAGTGGAACTCGACGTAGTCCATCACGAACGCGACGATGTTCAGCTCCTCGCCGACGAGCCCGGTGGGGTCGTCTATGTCACAGGCCATCCGCTTATTCTTTCGCCACGGACCCCGTGCTGTCAGCGTGGAAGTCATCTGCTGATGTTGCGGTGCTGAGCTGTGAAAACAGATGTGTAGGTCAGAGCGGGGTGGTCGGCTGTGGATTCTCCTGGGCGACCGTGCTTCCCCGCCTGTTCTGGCATGTGATCAAGCTCGACGTCTGGAGACGATGAGCATGGAGCGGCGTCGACGGCGCGTGAAAGCTGACCGCAGGCAGACATCCGGGCGAAATCACCGATGGACGCAATCTGCAAGATCAGGCATGCTGGTTCCCCCTAGGTGGAGGATCAGATGGCGATCGGGCTCACCGAGATTCTGCTCTTGCTGGTGGTATGGGGCGTTCCGGCGGTGCTGTTGTTCTTCTTCCTTTACTGGGCGATCCGCCTGGCGATCAGACATGAGAAGCGGCGAGTTCCGGGTCCTCGCGAGATCCTGGATCAGAAGCGACGGGAACGTATGGCGGCGGAGCGCGCCGAGCACTATCGCACCAGAGGACGTCGACCCAACTGAACAAACATCCGAAGGCATTCTTGTTCCAGAGGACTACTTCAGAAGTCGGTTAAGGCTCAGGCTCGGGAAAAAATTCCTGACCTGAGCCTTCTCCCTTGGAACGGGCAATGGGAATCGATCCTGCGCTGTCAGCTTGGGAACCGGCTACTGATCTCACCGCTCTGAGCTGCGAGAACAGGGATAAAGGTCAGGACGGGGCGAGTGCCCGCGAGTCCCCCTGAGTGATCGTGGTTTCCCGCCTTTTCTGGCACGCATCTGGCACGTGATCAAGCTTCGGATCATGCGCGAACGCGCACACTTCTCCCATCGGATCTTCCCGTCTGCCTCGTCCCACCCCGGAGGGGCAACAGCTCGGGGACGGAGGGTCAAGGCCGTCTTCGCGTGTACGTCAGCCGGTAGGCGTTCCTCGGCCATTGGATGCCAACGGTCACAGACGGCCTTGATCCGGAGGAGTCGAGATGTTGAGTTTGCCTGGGACGTGGCAGACGGGAAGATCCGGCTTCCACCTCAGCCAACCACGGCTCCATGATCGGCAATCGCGATCATCCCGGAGCGGAGTCCCCCGCCGGAGGTGTCAGCTTCGAAAGAGCCGGATAAGCGCGATGGCTATCACCACGGGGATGGCGACTGCTGCTACGAGCATGAGAAGAGTGAAGATCGCGAATGGATAGAGGGTCATGGCCTGCTCCTGCCGACAGGTTGATCATATGCATGGCTAGGAAGCGGAGCGGCGACGGGCCGGTGGTCGGCGAGGGCATCGGTTACGGCGGGCGCGCGGGTCGGCGGACGGCCCGGGGCGCCGCCGGCCGGGGCCAGCGCCCACGCCGCGCGCCCGGTCGGCGGGCGGCAGAGGGCCGGGTACGGCGGCGCGGCGCGCCGCCGCTTGAGTACGCGGTGGAGTTGGACGAGCTGGCAGCCAATCCTCTGCACAAGGTCAGGTGGAAGCCGCCCAAGACCACCGAGACCGTTGACCCTCGCGTCGCGGTCGATCCGCGGCAGGCTCGGGAACTCCTGACCATGGTCACCTACGTCGGCGGGCGTGGCCGGGGCCGGCGGCTCATGGCGCTGTTCGCCTGCATGTACTACGCGGCATTGCGCCCCGCTGAGGCGATCGGCCTGCGGCTCCAAGACTGTCACCTGCCCGCCAAAGGCTGGGAACGGCTGACATCGACATCTCCCGACCCGAGGTCAACACGCAGTGGACCGACGGCGGGGACGCGCACGAGGAACGGGGCCTCAAACACCGGGGCCGTGCCGACGTGCGACCGGTGCCGATCCCGCCCGAACTGGTGAAGATCCTCCGGCAGCACATCGCCGAGTACGGGACCGGTGAGGACGGGCGCATCTTTCGAAGCGAGCGCGGCGGGGTGGTCGCTTCGACGGCCTACACCGAAGCCTGGCAGGAAGCTCGGGTCCTCGCCCTCACTCCTGCCCAGGTCGCCTCTCCCCTGGCACGCAGGCCGTACGACCTGAGGCACGCGGCGGTCTCCCTCTGGCTCAACGCAGGCGTCTCGGCTCCCGACGTGGCCGAGCGAGCAGGACACGGCGTAGATGTCCTCTTACGCGTATACGCCAAGTGCATCGACGGACACAAGGAGATCGCCAATCAGCGGATCAGTGACGCGCTGACCACATGAGACACACCCCGCACGATCAGGGTCCCGGACACCCCCGGGACCCTTTGGCGTTTCACTGTCGGCTCTCACTCGCGAACCGCTCCGAAAGCCCGACGCCACCTGGGAAAACGCCCTCAAGATTGCATGGCCCGAAAACGCAAAAGAGGCCCCGTAGGGCCTCTGAGCTGCCAGTTTGGCTGGTGGCAGGTGCAGGACTTGAACCTGCGTAGGCTGAGCCGACGGTTTTACAGACCGCTCCCTTTGACCACTCGGGCAACCTGCCGCGTCATCCGCTCGAAGCGGCGACAGGAAGAAGAATAGCGGACTTCCGGGCGTGACGTGACATCGAAGGAGATCGCCCGCCGTCAGCGTGCCGCATCAGGGCCTTCATGTTCTGTTTCCGCACGTCACACCGTTTTTCGGGGGAAGGCCGGGACGAGGACCGAAGGAGGGTCGGCGTTCATCTGTATGGGGAGCCACGGCTTTCCGGTTCGACGTCGAAGGGGGCGCACATGACCTTCGGAGCAGTCGTAGCGATCATTGTCTGACATCGGATGCGCGAGCCGATGCCGATCCATAGCATCTTCTCGTTCCCTTCAACACCATCATCTTGGTGTTGACGGTCACGTTCATCGTGAGCCGATAGACGAAGCGCTAGGGTCGACAAGAGAGCTAGAAAGGATAGTCGAGGCATGGCCGACAGCAGTTTTGACATCGTCAGCAAGATCGACCACCAGGAGGCCGACAACGCGCTGAACCAGACGGTCAAGGAGGTCGGGCACCGATTCGACTTCAAGGGCACCGGTGCGTCCATCTCCTGGACCGGTGGACAAAAGGCCGTCGAGATCAAGGCCAACAGCGAGGAGCGCGCCAACGCCGTCCTTGACGTGTTCAAGGACAAACTGATCAAGCGTGGGCTCTCGCTCAAGATTCTGGACGCGGATGAGCCCAAGCTGTCCGGCAAGGAGTACCGCCTCGTGGTCAACCTCAAGGAGGGCATCGACCAGGAGCACGCGAAGAAGATCTCGAAGATCATTCGTGATGAGGGGCCCAAGGGTGTGAAGGCCCAGATTCAGGGTGAGGAGCTGCGGGTGAGCTCCAAAAAGAGAGACGAACTGCAGGAGGTCATCGCCCTGCTCAAGGGCAAGGATCTGGAAATCGCCCTGCAGTTCACGAACTACCGCTAGCGGACGGGTGATCGAAGCCCCGGCCTGGGGTCAACGCCTTACTCCTTCGGGGGCACATCCGGGGCGTCCGGCCGGGGCAAGAGGTCTCCTGTGCCTCGGCCGGACGCCCCGGTGCCTCGGCCGGACGCCCGCTGACGAGACACTCCCCCGACGGAGCCGGTCATCCGCGAGGCGGGCGAGACGCGCTGCGGAAATAGGCGTTCGCCGCCGAGCTGAACATCAACGCCATGGCCGACAGGACAGCCGTGAGATGCACGATCCGGCTCCCGGCGAACACGAGCGTCATCGCGTCGGCGTCCGCGATGGCCTCGCCGACCGAATGCCCCTCAAGGAGCCACCGGATCGGGTCGATCACCAGCGAGAGGGTGCCGAAAACACCGAGGGTCAAAGCGAGAGCGATGCGCGCCCAGTTGCGGCCCTGGCGTAGGCGCACGGCCATGAAGATCGCCGCAGCGAAGACCGTCAGCCGGAAGCCCAGTCCCGCAGCGAGGCCGGTGAGGGAGGCCGACCCGTCGGCCAGCATGCCGGTAACGGCCAGCGCAGCCTCGAAGACGCCCGCTCCTACCGCGATGAACCAGAGTGCGGACGCGGTCTTGACGGTTTCGGGAATGGTTTCGGGAACGGTCAACGGACGGTTCGAGGGTTGCGGAGCGTACTGCGTTGACATGGATGACTCCCTGAGTAGCGGTGAGCGGTAATCCAGAGTCTTCACCGCACGCCGGGCCGGATCATGCCCGTCCGCACCCTGGTTTGAGGTAGGGCGGGCCTTACCGTCAGCCACTGCCGCTCAACCGCGAATCCGTCACAACTCAGGTCTGAGGGAACCGGCTCCGCCCGCGAGCGATCACCCCGGAAGTTCAGGCAACGGCCTCCTTGGACACGTGCCCGGCCTGGACAGCGTCATCGCTGCGTTTTCACAGGTCACCGCGTCGTTTCCCCAGCCTGTGGATGACGAGGTGCCTGGACGGACCATCACTGATCAGTGCAGTCTCCTCTGTCGCGCCAGGGGCCGCCCCGCGGAGGATGTGGCTGATTCGTGACACAACCTTTCGCATTCGAGCCGCATCTATCCGGATGACGAAAGGAACCTCAATGAAACCCCTGCGCGGATTCGCCGCACTCGCAGTCGCCGCAGCGGCTGCCACCATGATCGGAAGTCCGTCGGAGGCGAAGACGGGAGCCGCCTCCGACGACTCCGTCCGCTACGCATGGCTCAAGAGCTGCCCCAAGAAGGATTACACGATCCCCTGTGGCGACTGGACCTTGACCATGCGCAGCGGGAAGACCATCAAGCTGACCGACGCGCGGGTCTTCCCCAAGAAGGCCAACGGCAAGGTGGACAAGGAGACCAGCACCTCGCTGTCGGTCAGCGGCGACGGCCGTTTCGTGAGCTACCTCAGGGGCGACAAACTCGTCGTCCGCGATGTGAACAGCGGAAAGGTCCGCCCGCTCCCCGGTAAGGCCGCCAGCCTGCCCAAGCGGCTCGCTCAGGGTGCCCTGCACACCTTGTTCTCCCCCGACGGCTCGATCATCGTGATCGACTACTACGACGAGAACGACAAGCTTCCCACCCTGGTCGTCAACCTCAAGACCGGCAAAACGATCAAGCTGTCGTCGAAGAACAACGTGATGAGCTTCAGCCCGGATGGGGAGCACCTGCTGACCACCCGGGCCACCGATGACAACACCACCGTGTTCGCGGTCTTCGACGCCGAGGGCCATGAGACCGCGAGCCAGGTCGTTCCGCAGATCGTGTCCAACAACGCGCCGATCGCGCTGGCCGACGACGGGTCCACGGTGGCACTGATCGTCACCGGGGGGTCGAACAAGGCTCGCCTGCGCACCTACGACCTGTCCTCCGACACCGTCTCCGACGCGGTCCCGCTCAGCGTCCCCAAGGACGAGGGTCCGCAACAACTCGACTGGGATCCGGCCGGCACCCTCACGCTCTGGACCAACCGTGAGGGCTCGAAGGGCGATATCGCCTCCATCGTGAAGCGGACGGTGAACGCCGAGACCGGCGCCACCCACAAGCTGGACTCCTTCAGGGTCAAGAACGAGCCGTGGACCTGGTCACTGCCCGGCGCGTGACGACCATCTATCTTCCCTTCTATGGGGAAAATTCATGACAGGATCAACGACCGGCTGCGCACCTTCATCGAAGCGCAGCCGGTCTACTTCGTCGCCACCGCTCCCGAACAGGGTGGTCACGTCAACGTCTCCCCCAAGGGGTACGCCGACACCTTCGCCATTCTCGACGACACCACGGTCGCCTACCTCGATCTGGACGGCAGCGGCGTGGAGACCATCTCCCACCTCCGCCAGAACGGCCGCATCACGATCATGTTCTGCGCTTTCTCCGGTCCGCCCAACATCCTCCGCCTGTACGGCACCGGCCGGGTCGTGGTTCCGGAGAACCCCGACTTCCCTGAACTGATCAAGAAGTTCGGCTCGCATCCCGGCGTCCGATCGATCATCGTCGTCGAGTGCGACCGCATCTCCGACTCCTGTGGCTTCTCGGTGCCCTTCATGTCCTTCGACAAGGACCGGACCCTGCTGGACGAGTGGGCGGAACGCAAGGACGTCCAGCAGAAGCGCGCCTATCGCGCCAAGAACAACCGCGAGAGCATCGACGGCATCCCCGGGCTCTCCCCGGAAGAGACCAACCCGGTCGCGCAACATTCCTGACGATTCCCTGCGATCCCCGCGGAGGGTTCCAACCTCCCCGGCCCTCACCCGCGTTAAGACGTGTGAGAGGAGGCCGAATTGGATCGCTACGACGGCTTCCGTGAGTTCGTACACGCCCGCCAGCAGTCGCTGGTCCGGACCGCATACCTGCTCACGGGAGACGCCCACCTTGCCGAGGACCTGTTACAGAGCGTCCTGGTCAAGGTCGCCGGGCACTGGCCGAAGCTCCTGAAGCAGGGGAATCCCGAGGCTTACACCCGCAAAGCACTGATAAATCAATACATCTCCTGGCGGCGCCGTATCCGCAAGGAGTTTCCGAGCGCCGACCCACCCGAGCACGGGCACTCCCACGACGACTCCACGGTGAACCGGATCGTCCTGTGCCAGGCCCTCGCTCGCCTGACCCCCAAGCAGCGCGCCGTGATCGTCCTGCGCTTCTACGAAGACCGGAGCGAACGCGAGACCGCCGATCTGCTCGGCTGCTCGCTCGGCACGGTCAAAAGCCAGACCCACCATGCCCTCGGCCGTCTGCGCGTGCTCGCGCCCGAACTGGCCCATCTGCTCGACGAGGTCAAACCCCAGGAGGTGAACCGATGACCCGGCTACACGATGCACTGACCGAGATCGCAGGCGACGCCCCGATGGTGAACCTGGCCGACCGCGCGATCAGCGGGAGCAGGCGCAGGCGGCGGACGAACGCGATCCTGGCCGCCGCTGCCACGGCTCTCGTGGCCGTGCTCGGCACCGGAGTGGGCACCGGCCTGCTGCCGTCGCCCCTGTCCCGGTCCATCGCCGCTTCCCAGCACGGGCCGTACTGGTGGGAGATCGCATCCTCACCGCTACCGGACAGGGGCGTGACCTCGCTGAGCTACGCCTACCTCACCTCGTGCGAGTCAGCAGCCCCGCCGAAATGCAAGGGCCGCACGTGGCGGGTGGTCACCCGGGACGGCAAGACCTACGACGTGCCACAGGCGGCGGGGTCGTCCGGGTCCGCCACCGCCCCGCTGACGATCACCCCGGACGGCCGGACAATGGCCTACTACAGCCGCCAGGAGCAGACGTTCAAGGTGCGCGACCTGAAGAGCGGAAAGGAACTCACCGCTCCCATGAAGGTGCCACCGCGGCAACTGGACACCGAGACGTTCCTTCGGCTGTCGGACAACGGGCGCTACCTGGCGTTCACCGCGTTCAGAGGCGATAACCAGCCGGGCCTGCTGGTCGACATGCGCAACGGCGGAACCTCCACGCTCCCCGCCGGCTGGATGCCGGTGAGCATCGCCGACGACGGCGATCCCGCGGTGATGGTCAACTGGAAGGACACATCATCGCAGATCCTGCTCATGTCCCCTGGAAACAGGAAGCACACGGTCACCATCCCCCGCTGGAGCCAGGAGTTCAGCGCGCTCGCCCCTGACAAGCACACCATGGCCGAGATCGGAATGGACACGAAGACCAGGCCCATCAAGCAGGACGGCACGCTCCTCGTTTTCGACGCCGTGTCAGGCAAGGTCACGGCCAAGGTCGCGGCGCGTGGCCTGCCCGAGGACACCGTCATGCTCAGGCTGGGCAACTGGCTGAACGACACCGAGGTCGTGGTCCTGACCATACCGTCATCGGAGCCCCCCAGCCGGGAAGATTCCAGGACCGCCTACGCGATGAACATCAAGACCGGCCAGGTCCGCAAGCTGCAGACCTACCAGGTCCCCGGCGCTTACTTGACAGTCGTCCCGGGCATCGTCTGGTAACGGTACGGCCCGCCCCGGGCATCGCCAGGTGGCAGCATGACCCGCCCTCCGGGCATCACCAGGTGACGGTACGGCTCGCGCCCCGGCACGAGCCGTCTGCCGTTTCCTCCGGTCCACGGCCTGATGACACTCGCGGCGGCACCACGGACCAGGTGCCGGTGAGGCGTACAGTGGCCCGTAACCGATGGCCCCCCTGTCCGAGAGGGGGGTCTCGATGAGGTTGTTACGCTGGCCGGCTGCTCTCACCGGTGCGGCGGTCATGGTCGTGACTTCTTCGCTCCTCGAAAAGGACGGGTTCTCCCTTTCTCCGGTCGCGGCGGGGTCCTCGGTCACGATGAAGTCCCCGGTCACAGCGGGGACTCCCGTCACGACGGGGTCCCCGATCCCGGAGAGTCCTCCGGTCGCGGTGAAGGCCCCGATCACGGCGGGATCCCCGGTCGCGGCAGAGGCCGCGGTTCCGGCGGAGTCCCCGGTCGCCGTGAAGACCCCGATCGCGGCGGGATCCCCGAATGCGGTGGAGTCCCCGGTCGCGGCCGATGACGGGCAAGCCTCGCCTGTCTCGAACGCGAAAACGCTCTCGGAGCGGCGGTTCCCCCGCCGGGCGGCCCTGACGGCTCCCGCGCTGGATCTGCTGGAGGCCGGAGCTTCGGCGGTGGCTGGATGGTCTCCCGTCCGTTACGCGGGGCTGGCCGGATGCGTCTGCGCTCCATGGCGGCTCTGGACACAGGACGGCCGGATGGTCAGGCTCACCGACGCCCGGGTGTTCTCGAAGGGCAAGCAGCGGGTGCCGCTCGCCCTTTCCCCGGACGGGCAGCATGTCGCCTATTTCCTGCGGGAAGGCGGGGCCCTGGTCATCCGGGAGATGTCCACTGGGAAGGTACGCGAGGTGCCCGGGGTGACGTGGTCACCCGAGCTGCGCGGCACGCGGATCGATCTCGCTCCGGCCAGGCGCTACGTGGTCCTGGGCAGCGGGCGGGACAACACGGTCCTCGACGCCTACAGCGGCGAGGGCGCGGCGGTACCACCGGGGCTACGGCCGTGGAGTTTCAGCCCCGACGCCAGGTTCATGCTGGCCGTCGACGACGCCTTCAAGGCGGGGATCTACTCGACACCCGCCTTGATCGAGGTGGGACGCGTCCCGACAGGAGGCGCGCTCAGTCCGGGTGGCACGACCGTCGCCCATTTCACGAACGGCGACTCGGCCATCAGCCTGTGGGACGTGACCGACGGCGTCGCCGGGCGCGGGCCCATCGCGCTTCCCGCGAAGAAGACCCCGACCCGGCTGCGCTGGGACAGCAGCGGCAACCTCGACCTGCAGACGGTCGTTCCCCGCGCGACCGGGAACAGGCGCAGCGCCGTCTACGCGTGGTATCGGGTGGACCAGGAATCGGGCCGCCTCCAGAAGGCCGGCGCCTTCACCGTGCCCGGCTCCGTCTACAGCCCGATCGTCGCCGGGTTGAACCCCTGACCGGCGTCAACGGCGGTAGCCGGCCATCCGTTCCAGCCGGGCGACGCGGTCGGCGGTGGGCGGGTGGGTGGAGAACAACCGGCCGAGCCCGGCGCCCCGGAAGGGGTTGGCGATCATGAGGTGGGCGGCGGAGGCGATCCGGCCGTTCTCGGGGAGCGGCAGCTGCCGGGCGCCCATCTCGATCTTCCTCAGTGCCGAGGCGAGGGCGAGCGGATCGCCGGTCAGCCGAGCTCCGGATTCGTCCGCCTGGTACTCGCGCGATCGGGAGATGGCCATCTGGATCATCCCGGCGGCGACCGGGCCGAGCACCATCATGAGCAGGGCGCCGATGAAACCGGGCCCCTCGTCGTCATCCCCACCGCCGAAGAACAGGCCGACGTAGCCGAGATAGGTGATCATTGTGGCGAGCGCGCCCGCCACCGAGGAGATCAGGATGTCCCGGTTGTATACGTGGGACAGCTCGTGCCCGATGACCCCGCGCAGCTCTCGCGCGTCGAGGAGCTGGGTGATCCCGTAGGTCACGCAGACCGCGGCGTTACGGGGGTTGCGTCCGGTCGCGAAGGCGTTGGGCTGCATGGTCGGCGAGACATACAGCCGGGGCATGGGCTGGCGAGCCTCCGTGGAGAGCTCACGCACGATCCGGTAGAGGGTCGGCTGCTCGACCTCCCCCACCGGCCGGGCGCGCATGGCGGACAAAGCTATCCGGTCGGAGAAGAAGTAGGCGACACCGTTGGTGACCAGCGCGATCAGGATGGCGATCTGCATGCCGGCGCCACCCCCCAGCCATGCTCCCACCGCGATGATCACCGCGGACAGTGCGCCGAGAAGGACCGCGGTACGCAGACCGTTGTGGTGCACTGCACCCCCCTTTCGGTTGATGCCGATTCACCAATGCCAACGTCTCTGGCCAGGCTTGGCGTTCCCCAGAGTGTTCAGCCGGTAGCGATGAAGTCACCCGGCAGGAGGTCGAGCACCACCTGGGGGGCGATGGAGAACACCACCGCGACGACTCCCGCCAGCGCGATCGCCACGCCCACGGGCACCCACCCGGTACGGCTGCCGCCCGCCTCCGGGGTCACCCCGGTGCCCGCGACCGTCGGAACCGGAGTGAAGATCCGGGCGGTCCAGGCGATGTAGTAGTAGAGACCGATGACCGTGTTGACGGCCATCACCACGGCCAGCCACGCTCCGCCGCCGTCGACGATCTCGCGGAACACCACGATCTTGGCGAACAACCCGGCCAGGCCCGGCGGCAGGCCCGCCAGGCAGATCAGGAAGAAGGCCAGCGCCAGCCCGGCAGCCGGGCTGCGGAACACCAGCCCCCGGTAGTCGTCCAGCTCGCCCCGGACGCCGCGCCGCGACACCAGCATGACCACCGCGAACGCTCCGATGTTCATCGCCGCGTAGAACACCAGGTAGGCGATCGACGCGCGCATCGCCTCATCACTCCTGACCCCCAGGGGGGCGAGGATGTAGCCCGACTGCGCGACCGAGGACCAGGCGAGCAGGCGAACGGCATGGCGCTGGCGCAGAGCCAGGAGATTGCCGACGGTCATGGTCAGCGCGGCGATGATCGCGATCAGCGGAGCCCAGACGGCGGCCTGGCTCCGCAGAGCGTCCACCAGGATGAGGATCAGCCCGGCGAACCCGGCGGCCTTGGAGATCACCGAGAGCAGGGCCGCGACCGGAATCGGGGCGCCCTGGTAGACGTCGCCCGCCCACGCGTGGAACGGCACCGCCGCGACCTTGAAGGCGAATCCGGCGAGGACCAGGACCACGGCCACCGTGATCACGGGCGGCAGGTCATAGTCGATCGTGAGAGACGAGGCGTAGGCCTCGGAGGGTGCGCCGACTCCGAAGCTCGCCTGGTTCGGACCGGGGCCGCTGACGGACCAGGGAGTGCGCTCCCGCAGGACCTGGGCCAGCCGGTCGAGATAGACGGTCCCGGTCATGCCGTACAGGAGGGAGACCCCGAAGAGCATCACCGCGGTGGAGACCACGGAGACCAGGAAGAGCTTGACCGCGGCCTCCGAGCTCCGGCCGTCGTAGCGTTTGAGCGCGGTGAGCGCGAAGACCGGCAGGGAGACCAGTTCCAGCGCGACCACCAGCATGACCAGGTCTCGGGAGGCCGGCAGGGCGACCGCGCCGGCCAGCGTGCAGAGCAGCAGGAAGTACCACTCGCCGGCGGGGATGTCACCGGAGGAGAGCTCGGCCATCGACAGCAGCACCACGACGACCCCGGCGGCCAGCGCGAGCCCCGCCAGGACCAGTGTGAAGTCGTCGACCACGAACGAGCACGGAACCGCGGCCGTCCCGGCGCTCCCCGACGCGGGGGCCTTGAGGTCCGGCATGCCGTGCCCGGCGGGACTCAGCAGCCCGCCGGGCACGCAGAAGGTTCGTAGCGGATCTCCGGCCCGCATGGCCTGGGAGATCACCATCCCCAGGGCGCCGAGCACTCCGGCCATGGTGGCCGCGCCGAGCACGGGGCGGGTGGAGGGCCTTCGAGGCAGGAAGACGTCCAGAAGCAGCACGAGGCCCGCGGTGAGCGCGAGGATCACCAGCGGCGCGATCGCGTAGTAGTCGATCGACTGGATCACGGCGCCCCCATGAGGGTCTGGACCACCGGGTCGGTGACGAGGAGGAGCGCTTTCGGCCAGAGTCCGAACAACAGGATCAGCCCGACCAGCGGCACCCAGGCGGCCAGCTCGTAACCGGTGACATCTGGCATGCGCGCCGCCCCGGCACCCCGCTTGACCACCGGCCCGCTGCCTCCTCCCCCGCCCACCGCGGCGAGCACCGGGGCCTGGATGGTCTCGGTGGCCCGGCCATGGGTGACGCGGGAGAGCATCACCAGGAAGTAGGCGGCGGTCAGGACGGTGCCGAGACCTCCGACGGCCATGAAGGTCAGGTAGAGGGAGCGGGACAGGCCCTCGGCCGGCTGGAAAGCACCGAGGAGGGCGAGCATCTCGCCCCAGAAACCGGCCAGTCCGGGCAGCCCGAGGGAGGCGATGCAGGCGAAGGTGAGCAGGGAGCCGAGGTGGGGCAGGCGCGCCAGCATGCCGCCGCCGAGCGCGGGTATGTCGGCGGTGCCGTAGCGCTCCTTGATCGCTCCGACGATGAAGAACAGCAGGCCGGTGATCAGGCCGTGGGCGATGTTGCCGAACAGCGCGCCGTTCATCCCGACCGGGGTGAGCGTGGCGAAGCCCAGGAGGACGAAGCCCATATGGCCCACGGAGGAATAGGCGATCATCCGCTTGAGGTCGCGCTGGGCGAGGCAGGCGAGGGAGCCGTAGATGATGCCGATCACCGCGAAGGCGCCAAGCCAGGGAGCCACGGCCGCCGCACCGCCGGGCAGGATCGGGATGGCGATACGGGCGAAGCCGTAGGTGCCCATCTTGAGCAGGACACCCGCCAGGAGGACCGAGCCGACGGTGGGCGCCTCGGTGTGGGCGTCGGGCAGCCACGTGTGCAGTGGCCACATCGGGCTCTTGACCGCCAGGCCGAGGCCGACGGCCAGGAAGGCGGTGATCTGCACCGCACGGGACATGCCCGTTCCCTGACCCCGAGCAAGAGCGATCATGTCCAGGGTGCCGGTCTGCGCCCAGATGAGGAGCAGGCCGAGCAGAAGGACGACCGAGCCGAGCAGCGTGTAGAGAATGAACTTGATCGCCGCCGCCCGCCGGCCGCGTCCGCCCCAGATGGCGATCACGAAGTACATCGGGATGAGGACGACCTCGAAGAACACGAAGAACAGCAGCAGGTCCAGTGCGAGGAAGGTGCCGATCATGCCTACTTCGAGGATGAGCAGCGTGAACACCAGGGCCCGGGGACGGTTGCCGCCGGTCTTGGAGCACAGCAGCTGTCCCGGCCCGTCGGCGCGGCCCCAGCACAGGTAGACGAAGCAGAGGAAGGTCAGCAGCGTGGTCAGCACGACCAGAGGCAGCGAGATCCCGTCCACCCCGAGGTGGAATCTGAGATCCAGCCCGGTGGCCCAGGCCAGATCCGTCGAGAACTGCACCCGGGCCGCGGCGCCGTAGTCGAATCCGGCCGCCAGCACCACGGACAGCGCGAACGCGATCCCGGACACGGCCATGCCGTGGATCCGGAGCAGTCGCCCCCGCGCCGCGGCGTCCGGCTTGGACGGCGCGAGCAGCACGACGGCTCCGGCCAGTGGCACCGCGAGCAGCGCGATCAGCACCCAGTTCATGATCCGGCCACCTCACCCGGTGTCAGGGTCGTGATCCGGCCGGCCTCGTGCAACGCGATGAAGATCGCGTCGGCCGGCGCGTCACCGCGCGGCGTGACAGAGGTCGCGCGCATCGACGCGTCACCGCCGGACGGATCACCGGTGACATCGCGACGGCCGAGAACAGCGGCAGGGCTCATCCGAAGATCACCGCCCCGATCGCGATGAGCAGCACACCCGCGAAGAGACCGGTGAGGTAGAGCTGTGCGTTGCCGTTCTGCGCCAGGCGCGCCAAGCCCGCCAGGCCCACGGTCGCCCGGCCTGAGCCGCGCACCGCACCGTCCACCACCCTGTCGTCGGCGCGGACGACCAGGCGCGCGAGGCCCAGCACCGGCTGGACGAACAGCGTGCGGTAGACGGAGTCGACGTAGAAGGCCCGCTCGCAAGGGGTGCGGAAGGGGCCGAGCATACGGGCGGGGTCGCTCAGGGGGTCGCTGCGCCACACGGCGTAAACCGTGCCGGCACCCAGCAGCGCCACCACGACGCTGAGGGCGGCCGTGCCCCAGTGGACGTCGGCGATGCCGAGAAAGCCCAGGAGCAGGGCGGGCACGGCGAGAACCACGATCGGCCAGCGCATGGTGGCCGGAGCCTCGTGGGTGTCGATGACGTGGGCCGTGCCTGGCGCGGGCTCGGGGAGGGCGACGGCGGGACGCTCTCCGAAGAAGGTCAGCAGCCACGCGCGAGTGGCGTAGGCGCCGGTCGCCGCGACCGTGGCCAGCGCGCAGCCGTACAGCAGCAGCGCTGCCGCGTCGGTGAGCGGCCCGGCGGACAGAGCCCGCTCCATGGCCACCAGCACCTCGTCTTTGCTGAAGAAGCCACTGGCCGGGGGGAGCCCCATCAGGGCGGCCAGCCCGATTGTCATCGTGACGAAAGTGACGGGAAGCTCCCGGCGGAGACCCCCCATCTCTCTCATGAGGTTGGAGCCGACCGCGTGGATCACCGCTCCGGCGCAGAGGAAGAGCAGGGCTTTGAACGCACCGTGGGTGATCAGATGGAAGATCGCGGCGTTCCGGGAGCCTGCGGCCAGGGCTCCGGCCATGTAGGCGAGCTGGCTGATCGTGGAGTAGGCGAGGACGCGTTTGATGTCGTCTTGCGCCAGGGCGGCCAGGGCGGCCCCGAGCATGCCAAGTGCGGCGATGACCGCCAGCACGTCCAAAGTGGGGCGGGAGCCGAGAAAGACCGGGTAGAGGCGGGCGACGATGAAGATTCCGGCCGCGACCATGGTGGCCGCGTGGATGAGAGCGCTGATCGGGGTCGGGCCCGCCATCGCGTCGGGAAGCCAGGTGTGCAGCGGCACCTGGGCGCTCTTTCCGGCGACCCCGGCGAGCAGGAGCATGGTCGCGGCGATGATCGTGCCGGAGGACATCTCCGGGACCTTGGCGATGACGTCGGTGATCCGGAAGCTTCCGGCCGCCGTGCCGAGGACGAAGATGCCGAACAGGAAGCCGACGTCGCCGATCCGGGTGACCAGGAACGCCTTGACCGCCGCCCGGGAGTTGGCCCGGTCTTCCCACCAGTGCCCGATCAGCAGGTAGGAGCACAGGCCCATGATCTCCCAGCCCACGTAGAGGACGAGGAGGTCGGCCGCGTAGACGACCAAAAGCATGGCGCTGGTGAACAGGCTGATGAACGCGCTGTAGGACGGGTAACGCCGATCGCCGCTCAGATAACCGATCGAGTAGATCTGCACGGCCAGTGCGACCACGGTCACCAGCACCGCGACCGCGGCGGAAAGGCCGTCGACGAACAGCCCGACCGAGATCGGCACCGACCCCGTGTCGATCAGTGTCCAGGTGTCGGTGATCGCACCGTGGAGGAGACCGCCCTCGGAAGACGGGTTCGGCCCGGGAGACGGGTTCAGGGCGGCGGGCACGGAGCCGTCGGGGGAGGTGGGAACGCCTTGGCGAAGGAAGAACATCAGCCAGATCGTGAGCACCGTCGAGATCGCGGTGGGCACGACCGCGATCCAGGCGGCCCGGCGGTTCGCGGCCAGGTCGGCGGCTCCGCCCCGGAGACCTCGGGGGAACCGGGAGCCCAGAAGCCCGGCGACCGCCGCGGCGAACGGGAGCAGGATGACGAGTGCTGCCACAAGGATCATGGTGTGTCACCCGGCCCGGTCGCCGGTCCGGCCACGGCCTGGGCCGGGTCTGCGGTGGCATCGTGTGACCCGGCGGGGGCCGGATCCTGATCCTGATAGTCGCCGGTGGGTTCGGCCAGGGCACGGAGACGGTCGAGGTCGACGGTCTGGCGGTTGCGGTAGAGCGCGAGGATGATCGCGAGGCCGAGGCCGACCTCTGCCGCGGCGATCACGATGACGAACAGGGTGAGGACCTGGCCGCCGTGCAGCCGGTCACGCAGCCACACGTCGAACGCGACCAGGTTGAGGTTGACCGCGTTGAGCATGAGCTCGACGGACATCAGGACGAGGATCGTGTTGCGGCGGGCGAGCACGCCGTACACACCGATGGAGAACAGCAACGCGGAGACGATCGCCGGATAGACGACGTGCACGTCAGTCCCTCCCCCGGATGTCGGTGCGGGACAGGACGATGGCACCGATCAAGGCGGCCAGCAGGAGGACCGAGAGCGCCTCGAACGGCAGCACCCACGTGCGGAAGATGCTGGAGCCGAGCTCTCTGGCCGAGCCGTTGCCGGCTTCCAGATGGGCGTAGGCCGTGCGGAAGCCGTCGACGACCACAGTGATCAACACGACGGCGGTGGTGAGCGCCACGATCGCGGCGGCCGGCCGGTTACGGCTGTCGAGGTCGGCGGTCCTGCCGATCGGGGCGCGGGTGAGCATGATGCCGAACAGGAGCAGGACGATGACCGCGCCCACATAGATCAGCACCTGCACCCAGGCGACGAACTCGGCCGTCAGGACGAGGTAACACCCGGCGAGCGCGCCGAAGGAGACGACCAGCCAGAGGGCGGCGTGGACGAGTTGTTTGGTGGTCACCACCAGCAGCGCCGACCCGACGGCCACCGCGCCCAGCAGCAGAAAGACGATCTCCTGCCCGGTCGGTGACAGATAGGACGGCACTTCGGTCACTTCTCCTCCTCGGGCTCTCCGCTGGGCTCCGTGGAAGGAGTCTGCCCCGGCGGGCCTGCCGCCGGGGGCACGCCACCTTCACCTGTGGACAACTTTTCGACAGATGGCTTGCCTGTGGATGAGCCGTCGTCCTTCTTGGGAAGGGCGCCCGGTGGCCGGATGGCCCGCACGCTCGCGTGTCCCGCCGAGGCCCTTCGCTCCGGTCTCGGCGGCCTCCGGTCGGAAGGCGGCTCGGCCGCGCCGCCGGGCCTGCCGGTCACACCTCTCGCGCCTCCCGCCGCGGCGGCGCCCGGCGCGACATCGCCTCGCGCGGTGCCGCCCTCCGTGCTCTCCCCGGACGTGGTGCCGACCTCCCCGCGTTCCCCGGACATGGTGTCTCCGGGGGACGCGGTGTCTCCGGGTGTGGCGGGTGAGCCGGGGGCGGTGCCGGAAGAGGCCGGGGCCGGGCCGGTCGAGCCGGAGGGGGCGTCAGGCACCGGTTCCGGTGCGCCAGGCCCGCCTTGCCCGCCTTTCGTACGGCCCGCCGCGGCGCCAGCGGCCGGTGCGGAGGACGTGTCGGAACCCGGGACGGCCGGTGCGGAGGGCGCATCGGAATCCGGGACGGCCGGCGCAGAGGACGCGTCGGCGGACCCGCCCGAGGCCGGAGAAGCCGGACCCGCGTCCGCCGCACCCGCGCCGGGAACCGGACGAGTCACACCACGACCCGCCCCACCGGGCCCGGCCGCCGGACGAGTCACGTCGCGGCCCGCCCCGCCGTTGCCGGGACGGAGGGGGCGGGAGGCGGCCGCGAGTTCCTTGGGAGGGTCGGCGTTGGGCTCGTGGGCCGGAGGCGGGGGGACTGTCTGGGCCCAGGCGGCCAGCTTGTCCTTCTCATGGATGAGGTTACGGATGTCGCCTTCGGCGTACTCGAACTCCGGAGACCAGAACAGGGCGTCGAACGGGCAGACCTCGATGCAGATCCCGCAGTACATGCACAGGGAGAAGTCGATCGCGAAGCGGTCGAGCACGTTGCGGGCCCGAGGACGGCCGCCCTCGGGAGCGGGAAGGGTCTCCTTGTGGGAGTCGATGTATATGCACCAGTCGGGACACTCACGGGCGCAGAGCATGCACACCGTGCAGTTTTCCTCGACCAGACCGATCACTCCCCTGCTCCGAGGGGGCAGGTCCGGCCTGACCTCGGGATATTGCTGGGTCACCGACCTGCTCAGCATGTGGCGGAGGGTGACGGAAAGCCCCTTCGCCAACCCCACTCCTGGTATCCGTGCCACAACTCAACATCATGACGCATAGGGATGCGCTCGGGAATGCGGCGGTCCCGGGAACGTACGATCCCCAGACATCCCAAGTTATCCACAACAGTTATCCACAGTCTGTGTGTTCGACTACCGGGCCTCAACGGCGGAATCGATATGGAAGGAGACTGCAGGAGCCACAAGAAATACGTATTGTTCGCGACATGTCCCACCAGTACGGCCCGACCTGGCCCCCGCAACCGCCCTCACGATCCAACACGGGCTGGAGCGTGGTGTGGACATTGGTGCCCCTGTTCACCTGCGGCATCGGGACACCGTTCATCATGGCCCACGCCGCCCACCGGCTGCGGAGCCCGGCACTGGTCTTCGCGGCCGTCATCTACGGTCTCGGCATCGGGCTGTTCGTCGCCAGCACGGGAATCGACGAGAACATTCATCCGGTCCCGGTCTGGCTGGAGGCCACGTCGTCGATCGGGCTCTTCGGCAGCTGGCTCGGCGGGCTGGGCCACGCGCTGATCATCAGGGGAGCGGTGTTCCGGCAGCACACGCCCCCGGTCCCCGGCCCTCCGCCCATGCCGGTCCCGGCCCCGGCCCCGGCTCCGGCTCCGGCGATGCCGTACCCGGCCACCCCCACCATGCCCTCGCAGATGCACCTGCCCGCACCCCGGCCCCAGACCCACCACTCCCAGGCTCATCACGCTCAGATCCACCATGCTCAGATCAATCACGCCCAGACCCACCACACCCGGATCCAGCAGCACACCGGGATCCAGCACACCCAGTCCCCCCAGGGCTGGCTGGGGCCGTACCGGCTGATCGGCAACCTGGGCAAGGGCGGGCAGGGAACGGTTCATCTCGCGCTCACCCCTCAGGGCCAGAAGGTGGCCATCAAAGTCCTGCACGAGCATTTCAACCACAACCACGTGGTCCGGGAGCGGTTCCTGCGAGAGGTCGAGGCGACGCGCAGGGTGGCGACGTTCTCCACGGCCCGGGTGCTCGACGTGAACATCAACGATGACCAGGCATACATCGTCAGCGAGTATGTGGACGGCGTCTCCCTGGAGCAGCTGATCCGCGAGCGGGGCCCGCACAACGAGGACGGGCTGACCCGGCTGGCCCTGTCCACGGCGGGCGCGCTGGCCGCGATCCACCGAGCCGGCGTGGTGCACCGGGACTTCAAGCCCGCCAACGTTCTGATCGGCGCCGACGGGCCACGCGTGATCGACTTCGGCATCGCCCGCGCTCTCGACCAGGTCACCGCGACGTCGGGCAACATCATGGGCACCCCCGCCTACATGTCGCCGGAGCAGCTCGCCGGAAGCACCGTCGGCCCGGAGTCGGACGTGTTCAGCTGGGCCGCCACCATGATCTTCGCGGCTTCCGGCCGCGCGGCCTTCGGCGAGGACACCATCCCCGCGATCCTCAACCGCGTGCTCAACCATCACCCGGACCTGTCGGCGCTGCCCCAGTCACTGCGTCCGCTGGCCGCCGCCTGCCTGGACAAACAACCCGCCAACCGGCCCACGGCCGCCGACATCATGCTGCGGATCGTGCATTAGAACACCCCTGTCACGGCGTGCGGCGGCAGGTGGTGCAGATCCCCGCCCCGCGGGCCCTGCTAGGCGCTCAGCACCTTGCGGAGCAGCTCGCCGAACTCGGCGGGGTGTGTGCTGAGGCCCGTGTGCCCGCCGGGGAAGTGGACGAGCTCCGTGCCGAACCGCTCGGCCAGGAAGGCGGCGGGACGGTATGGCAGTTCGCCGCGCGAGTCCGCTCCGCCCGCGAGCACGAGCCGCTCCGACAGGGCCTTCAGGCGATCCACATCCGGGGCGTAGGCCATGAAGCTCGGCACGATACGCCCGAGAAAGTAGGGCATGTTCGCCATCGTCCGCTCAGCTCGCGCCGCCGCCTGCGGCGGCAGCTCGGTGGCTGCCCCGGCCTCGACGGGGTCTTCGGCGCCGGGGCGCCTGAGGCCCGCCGCGAACTCGGCCACCGCGGGCATCAGCCCGTCCCGGTGGAACGTGTCCTGGACGCGGGCAAGCAGCGCGCGATGCTCGGTGGCGTCTGGCAGCACCTCCACCACCGGCGGCTCGTGCGCCACGACGCGGGCGATCCGCTCGGGATGGGTGGTGAGCAGGTCCAGTGCGACGATCGCCCCTGAACTGCAGCCGACCACGTAGGCGGGCGTGTCCGGAGACAGCAGCTCCAGCAGCCGGAACGCGTCGTCGGCATGCTGCGCGACCCACTGTCGGGCCTGCGGGTCGTCCAACGGGCTGCGGGACAGGCCGCGCGGATCGTAGGACGCGACCGTGTGATCGACGGCCAGCTCGTCGGCGACACCGTCGAAGGAGGCCGCGTCGCCCGCGCCTCCAGGGATCAGCAGCAGGAGCGGGCCGCTTCCGCGCACCTCGTAGCGCAGGGTGGCGCCGTCCACACGCAAGCGGCCGATGGTCGGACTGGTCATGACGGGTCTCCTTCACGGGGTGTGGGCCAGCGCTCCAGGAGGGCGTGCAGGGCATCGAGGCAGCGGACCCACGAGTCCTCCACCGAGCGCGCGTGCGCGAACCCGCCCGCGGCCTCAAGGCTGATGAAGCCGTGGAGCATGCTGCGCACCAGCCGGGCCGCGTCGGTCAGGTCGGGCTCGTCCAGCGCGTAGGCGCGGAGCATGCTGTAGGTCAGCTCGACCGCGCGCCGTGGCCCGGACGCCCGGGCCACGAGCTCGGCATCGATCTCTATCGGGATCTGCGTCGCCGTGTATCGGCCCGGATGATCGTGGGCGTATGCCCGGTAGGCGTTCGCGAACGCCACCAGCGCATCCTTTCCGGCCCGCCCGGCAGTGGCCTCGGCGATGCGGATGGTCTTCTCGTCCGCCGCCAGCAGCGCGATCCGACCGCGCAGGTCCTCAAGGTTGCGGACGTGCGCATAAAGGCTCGCGTCTTTCACCCCGAGTCGTCGCGCCACCGCCGACATGGTCACGCGGTCAAGCCCGACCTCGTCCGCCAGTTCGGCACCGGCGAGCGTCACCCGGTCCGCCGTCAACCCGGCCCGCGCCATACGCGCACCGCCCTTCTCCTAGAGTCACTCAACTAAAACTAATACCATTAGATTATTCCTTAGGTCCTAAGGATCGCAAAACGAGTCGCACACTGAGCAAAGGGCCTGCCAGGCCGGACCGGGGCGCCCTCGGCATGCCTACCGGGGTGGTCCGATCGCCTTCGCCGCCCACCGCTACGGCGACCTCGGCCGGATATGACCAGCGCTCCCGGCAGGAGGGCGTTGGGTCGCGAAGAGTGCTACGGTGTCGGGCATAGATGTCGGATACGGATGAGAGGGAGGTGAGGTTTGATGATCGCGGTGAAGACCGCTGCCCTGTGCAGCGCCCGGACCATCCTCACGTCCCGGGCTCCGGTCTGACCCACTCCTGCCCTCCTGTCACGAGCCGCCCGGCTCACGGTGGGTGACGCCTGAGTCTTGCCGGGGTCCCTTCCCGCAAGGTATTTCACGTTGAAACCTTCCACGGATTTCTCCGTTTCCGCCGGTGTCGACCTGTCCTCGTACGGCTGGACGCCGGCGCTCGACGATGTCTTCGCCGGCCACCGCAGGGCCGGCCTGGTACCCGCCCGGATCGTGCGCGTGCATCGAGGCTCATGTGACGCGATCACCGCGCACGGCCCGGTCCGGGCCACCATGTCGACGCCGCATGCCACCGATCCCCTGGCCGCGCCGTGCACCGGCGATTGGGCGGCGCTACGCCCCGGCCGAGAGCCCGAACTGGTGGCCCTCCTCCCGCGGCACAGCACGATCGTGCGCTCGTCGGCGTCACGTACCTCCCACGGGCAGGTACTGGCCGCCAACGTCGACACCGTCGTCGTCGCGGTCTCCCTGGCCGCCCCCCTGAACGCCGCACGGCTGGAGCGCTTTCTCGCCCTCGCCTGGGCCAGCGGCGCGCAGCCGTTGATCGCCCTGACCAAGGCCGATCTGGCGGCCGACGCCGCCGCCGCGCACGCCGAGGTCAACGCGCTCGCCCCCGGTGTCGCCATCGTGGTCACCAGCGCGATCACCGGCCACAACGTCGACGTCCTGACCGCCCTGCTGGGCGACGGCACCACGGTTCTGCTCGGCCCCTCCGGTGCGGGCAAGTCCACGATCGGCAACGCCCTGCTGGGCCAAGAGCTGCTGGCCACCGGCACGGTACGGGCGCAGGACGGCAAGGGCCGTCACACCACCGTCCGCCGCGAGCTGGTTCCCCTGCCCGCCGGGGGTGTGCTCATCGACACCCCTGGGCTGCGCGCCCTCGGTCTCCATGACGCCGCCGACGGCCTGGAGCAGGTCTTCGCCGAGATCGAACGGCTCGCAGAGAGCTGCCGCTTCGGCGACTGCACCCACGACATCGAGCCCGGCTGCGCGGTACAGGCCGCCATCCAGGCGGGCGACCTGGCCGAACGCCGCCTGGCCAGCTACCGCAAACTCCAGCGCGAGACCGCCTGGCAGGCATCACGCACCGACGCCCGGCTGCGCGACGAGCGCGTCAACCGGCAGAAATCCATCACCAGCCATCTCCGCGCCACCTACAAGTTCCGGGACCGGCAGCTGTGAACGAGCGTAGCCACCCGAGCACGGGCTACTCCCCGGCCAGCCGACTCCCGACGACCGCAGAAACGGACTCCCGCACCATCATGACCACCCCTTGGATCACCCGTCCCGAGACCGACGCCGACCGTGATCGGATCCGCGAGGTCAACCTCGCCGCCTTCCCCACCCCGCATGAGGCCGGCCTGGTCGAGGCGCTGCGCACCGACCCGGCGGCCTGGCTGCCCGGCCTCTCGTGGATCGCGCAGCGGCCCAACGGTGCCATCGCCGGGTTCGCGCTGCTCACGCGCTGCCACGTCGACGGCTTCCCCGCCCTCACCCTGGGCCCGTGCGCCGTACAACCCGAGCACCAGCGGAGCGGCGCCGGTTCGGCGGCCATCCGCGCCGCCCTGGACGCGGCCCGGCAGCAGGGCGAGAACCTGGTCCTTGTGCTCGGCCACGCCGAGTACTACCCACGCTTCGGTTTCGTCCCGGCCTCGCGCCATGCCATCCGACCGCCTTTCGACGTCGAGGACCAGTACATGATGGCGCTCGTCTTCGACGACACCCGGCCCGTGCCGTCCGGCACCATCCGCTACCCGGCCGCGTTCGGAGTCTGATCCCGTCGGCCATACGGCGGGCGCCTGGCCAATGCCAAGGCCGGGCGCCCGCCCACGCCGGCCGGACTCGTCGTCGGCCAGTCGCTTACCGTCGATTACGGCCACGAAGCACTAAGACCTTGTCTTGGATGGCGTAGCAGCAGGAGGTGTTCTCCTCCATCGCGGTGACCAGGCCCGCCTCTGCGAGGCGGGCGGTGGCGGCGGTGACCTCTTCGGTGCTGACCACCTCGACGCCGAGGTGGTCCAGGCGGAACTGGACGACCCCGCCGGGCAAGGGGTGCAGGCCGTACGCCCGATCCGCGACGCGATCGAGGCCCGGGTCCGCACCCTGATCGCCAGCCTGACCTGACCGTGACGGCAAAATCCGGTCCGATCCTCCCCGAAGGCCAGTCTGTGAGATGTGCTGTGACGATACCGGGTAAGTGATCTTGAAATGTGGAGGCTGCGCCGATGAGAAGGGTGCTTCCCGGAAATCGAGCGATTACGAGCAGATCCGTTCGGCAGAGGAGGTCAGAACGCCGCCCACTGTGTCAGTGAGATCCGCCCGGCGGGCGGCTTGACCAGTGCTTGGACGGGTCTGCGATCAAGCCGGGCGCGCCTCGCCCGTCAAGCCTTCTCCCTCACCTTTCTTTTGGGTATCGCTCGGGTCTGGCCTTACGTTCCGACGTCGGCCGACCGGCAGGCACACCGCACTCGCCAGCCAATCACCCGCCAGCCGCGTACTTAACTTCACAGGACAGAACAGCTAGTGGATGACTCATCGAACTCGCCCTCCTCCAAACCCCATCGTGCTTCCCCCTCAACGAGCAGGCCTGCCGCGGGGCGGCGTAAGGCTCGGCGGAACCCGGCCACCTCTTTGGAGGCGCCGCCCCGAGTGAGCAGCACCAGCCAGCCGAACACTCTGACCACCAGCAGATACAGAAGGCGAAACAGCGCGAGAGCCGAGCCTAGAAGACCAGGTCAGCCCCTCATGGCCAGTTTCTGGCACCGGACAGGCTTTGCGAGTGCTTGGGCGGGTCTGCGGTCAAGCCGGGCGCGGCCCGCCCGCCGACCCTTCCGTCGGGCCCTTCGCTTGGACCTTCGGCGGGTCCGGCTTGGCCGGACCCAACCGACCGCGCAAACCGGTGCGTTTCGCCAATGCCGTTCGCCCGGTGGCGGCCCGAGAGCGAAGGAGATTTAGACCGTGATTTGATTGGTGATCGCTCGCTAGATCGATCATGGAAGCATTCCTAGATCGACTGGTTCCCGACGAGTTATGGGAGCTGTTTCAGCGCGTGATGCCACCGCCTCCGAAGCGGCCGCAAGGTGGTGGCCGACGGCGAGTCGACGACCGCCTGATCCTGGCAGCCATCGTGTTCGTGGCTACCACGGGCTGTACGTGGCGGCAGCTACCACCGGGCTTCGGCGCTTCCTGGCAGACGGTGCATCGCCGCTTCGCCGACTGGAGCAGGGCCCGGGTGTGGGCCAAGCTGTATCGGGTCATCCTGGATGAGCTCGGTTCCTGCGGCGAGTTGGACTGGTCGCGGTGCGTGATCGACTCGGCCAGTGTGCGGGCGGCCAAAGGGGGGGAGCTGACGGGTCCGAATCCTGTCGATCGCGGCAAGAAAGGGCCGAAGATCCACTTGATCACCGAACGGACCGGCCTGCCGATCTCTGTCGCGATCAGCGCGGCCAACACCCATGACAGCCTGGCGTTGGAGCCGCTGGTGTGCAGCATTCCGCCGATCCGCTCCAGGCGCGGGCCGAGGCGTCGCCGGCCGGGCAAGCTCCACCGGAGACAGGGGCTACGACTACCCCCATCTACGGGCCTTCCTGCGCGGCCGCGGCATCGTTCCGCGTATCGCCCGCCGAGGGATCGAGACCAGTCAGCGACTGGGCCGACACCGCTGGGTCGTCGAGCGGACCGTCTCCTGGCTGGCCGGTTGTCGCCGTCTACACCGCCGCTACGAGCGCCGGGCCGACCACTTCGGTTCCTTCGTCGCGATCGCCGCAGCCCTCATCTGCTACCGCCGACTCACCAAATGAGACGGCGTCTAAGGGACCGCGTCCTTCACCCGGGCCGTCAGATCGAGATACTCCCCGCGGCTCAACGTGCGGGTCTGGAGATCGAGCCCGTTCCGTACGGCGAAGCGGCCCACCTCCTCGGGATCCCAGCGCCCCGGCAGGTGGAACAGCCCGTCCCCGACGATCAGCCCGGTCATCCCGGGCTCCGCCGAGTAGAGCAGCAGCCTGGACGCGTCGATCTCGCGGGTCTTGCGCTCGGTCTCCAGCAGCAGCCGGCCATGGACCACCACCAGACGGCAGTGCGGTTTACCGTGCCGCCGCACCACCCGGTCGTCGGTGATTCGGTTGCGGGTGCGCCGCCGGCCGACCCCGATCATGACGACGGCTCCGGCGACGCTCACCGTGGCCAGGGCCAGGGCCGCGACCCCCAGCGGGCCCATGCCCCGGGTGACGTCGCCTCCGGAGCCCGTCATGTTGACGATCAGCAATGTCGCGAAGGCGATGCCGTAGACGAGCACCAGCCACATGAGCCCGTAGAGCAACTGCTCGCGCCACCAGATCCTCGGCGAGCCCACGGGCGGCCGCAAGCTCCTCACCCCCGGCACGCGAAGCCGCGGCAGCGCCGCGGGCGGCATACGCCAGGTCACCACGTGCCACCCCGGTGACCTGCGGGCGAGCGCGACCCTGGCCTCCTCCCCCGTGGCGAAGCTCCGGACCTCGAACTCCAGGCCGTTGTCCCGGGCGAAGGCCTCCACCTCGCCGCGCGAACGGGAACCGGGTGCCTCCATCATCACCAGGCCGGACTCGTCCAGCACCGCCAGGCCGTACCGCGTCCTGCCCCTTCCCGGATAACCGAAGAAGAGCAGCGTGCTCACCCGGTCCGGGCCGACGAGCGGCAGCCGTACCGGCGGATGCTCCGGCACCTCGACGACCAGATCGTCGTGGTCCACGGCAAGCGCGAGGGTCATACGTTCCGTCCTTGACCTGTGCTGTCACATAGGGGTATTCCTCCTTGCCCAGCGTGCACGCTTCGAACTTCGGACCGGCCCGCGAAACGAACGCGTGTCCCCAACCGGCCACGACCGTGCCCACCGGAGGTCAGGTGCGGATCGGGGGTCAGCCCATGAGGACCTTGACGACTCCCGTCAGCGCCAGCTGAAGCAGCGCCAGCGGCACCAGGCCCACCCAGGTGAGCTTCTGAAGCTGGTCCTCGCGGAGCCGGGGGTAGCTCACCCGGACCCAGATCACCACGAACACCAGGACGAACACTTTGATGAGCATCCACACGGGCCCGGGCAGGAACGGCCCGTGCCATCCGCCCAGGAACAGCACGCTGGTGAGCGCGGAGACCACGATGATCCCGGCGTACTCGGCCAGCATGAAAAGGGCGAACCTCATCCCGGTGTATTCGGTCATCGGACCCATGATGATCTCGGAGTCCGCGATCGGCATGTCGAACGGCGGGCGGCGCAGCTCGGCGAGCCCGGCCGTGAAGAAGACCACGCCGCCGATCGCCTGCCAGGGCAGCCACCACCACTGCCAGGCCTCCACGATGCCCGGCAGGGAGAGCGTGCCCGCCGCCATCGCCACGCTGGAGGCCGCCAGGACCAGGGGCAGCTCGTAGGCCATGAGCTGGGCCGCCGAGCGCATCCCGCCCAGGAGCGAGTATTTGTTCGCCGACGACCACCCGGCCATGATCGAGCCGAGCACGCCGACCCCCATCACGGCGAGGACGAAGAACAGGCCGACGTCCAGGTCCACGCCGACCAGCCCCGGACCGACCGGGATGACGACCATCACCAGGAGATAGGGGATCAGCGCCACCCAGGGCGCCAGGGCGAAGACCCGGCGGTCGGCGCTGGCCGGGATCACCGACTCCTTCTGGGCGAACTTGACCCCGTCGGCGATCAGCTGGGCCCAGCCGTGGAATCCCCCGGCGTACATGGGGCCGAGGCGCGCCTGCATGTGCGCCATGACCTTGTGCTCGGTCTGCCCGGCGACCAGCGGCAACACGAGAAAGACCGCGATGATCGCGGCGAGCCGGACAACGACGTCGAGCACCTCAGCCATCACGCCTCCCATCGGCGGGCCCCTCAGCCATCACGCTTCCCGGCCTGTGGACTCCTCAGCCATCACGCTTCCCAACCGGCGGCCCTCTCGGCCATCGCGTCCCCAGTCGGCGGGTCCCTCAGCCATCGCGTCCCCAGTCGGCGGGTACCCCGGGCGGGAGCGTCTTTCGGCGGCTGGGCGAGCCATGGTCGGACTCGCCGGGTTCCTTGGCCCCCGGCCAGGCCTTGGCGACCCGGGAGGCCAGCACGAAGTCCTTGCGCAGCGGGAAGCCCTCGAAGCCCTCGGGCAGCAGCAGCGGGACCAGGTTCGGGTGCCCCTCGAAGATCACGCCGAACATCTCGAAGGTCTCGCGCTCGTGCCAGTCGGCGCCCCGGAAGACACCGACCGCACTGGGCAGCCGGGGGTCGGCGCGCGGGACCCGGGTGCGCAGCAGGAGGTGTCCGCGCGAGGCGGGGGCGAACACGTGGGCGACGACCGAGAACTCGTCCGGCGGTTCGTCCACACCGGTCAGCCAGTCGAAGAACTCGTAGCCCTCGGAACGGGCGAACCCCAGCAGGTCGATCCAGTCGCCCGCCGGGACGTCCACCGTGATCTCGCCGAACGACTCCGACACCTGGGCGCGCGTGCCGTACCGCTCCTGGATCGCCTCGGAGATCGTCCTTCCCTCACCGCCGCTCATGGGCTCAGCTCCTCGCAAGGTCAGACATAGCGGTCGCTCAGGTTCTCGGCGGCGATCTTCTCCTGCAGCATCATGATGCCGTGGAGCAGGGCCTCCGGCCGGGGCGGGCAGCCGGGAACGTAGACGTCCACCGGGATGATCTGGTCGACGCCCTTGGTCACGCAGTAGGAGTCCCAGTACGGCCCGCCGGAGTTGGAGCAGGCGCCGAAGGAGATCACGTATTTCGGGTCGGGCATCTGCTCGTACAGCCGTTTGACCGCCGGGGCCATCTTGTCGGTCACCGTGCCCGAGACGATCATCAGGTCGGCCTGCCGGGGACCGTTGGCGAACGGGATGACCCCGAACCTGATGAAGTCGTGCCGGCTCATCGAGGTCGCGATGAACTCGATCGCGCAGCAGGCCAGCCCGAAGTTGAACGCCCACAGCGAGTAGCGCCGTCCCCAGTTGAGGATGAAGCGCATGGGCTTGGGAGCCAGGCGGGAGACCGGGCCCACGGTGGGCATCGGGAGATCAGCCATGACACGCATTCTCCCTTCAATGTCGATGGCCGCGCTCGCCGGGCCACCCGGGCCGTCAGGCCCAGGTGAGCACGCGCTTGCGCCAGGCGTACAGGATCCCGAGAGCGATGAAGCCCAGGAAGACGAACATCTCCACAAGGGTGGTCATCCCGAAGCCGGGAGCGGCGAAGATCGTCGCCCAGGGGAAGAGGAAGACCGCGTCCACGGCGAAGACCACGTAGAGATAGGTGAAGACGTAGTAGCGGATCTGGGACTGGGCCCAGCCCTCACCGACCGGGTCGACGCCGCACTCGTAGGTCAGCAGCTTCTCGGGAGTCGGGCGGGTGGGCCGGAGCATCCGGTTGACGAGCAGCGCCCCGGTGACGATCAGCATCCCGATCGCGAACAGCGCGAGGACCACCGCGTATGAGCCGAAGTAGCCGCCCATGGATCCCCTCCCGAAAGCCTCACCGCACGGAGCCCTCTGGCATCAGCTATAGCAGCATCGACCGTCCCCGTCACCCAGCGGTGGTCAAACCTTGTATAGCCAAAAGCTGCGCACCATTAACCCCAAAAAAAGGCAAATCAGCACATTACGCGCTTATTCTGACATTCATGCCCAAATCGTGGTTCGCCGGAGGGGTCGCGCTGATCGCCGCAAGCGCAGTCAGCTGCGGGGTGACCGCCTCCCCCGTCGCGGATGCTCTCGTCCCCTCGGAGCCCACGATGATCAACTACGTTGATCCCTCATGGGTCCACGGGCTGAGCACCCAGACCCTGAGCGAGGGCGACTCCGGCGACCGGCACGTGCACGTCGTCTACCCCTCGGTCGACGACGCCCCCCTTCTCACCGAGAAGCTCCGCCGGACGGTGACCGAACGGCTCGACCGGTTCATCAGGGACACCTCCATGAACAGCGCCGTGCGCCATCCGGAGTTCAACGTGGACTGGCAGCTCGCCGCCGCGTCGGACCAGGTGCTCGGGGTACGGCTGCGCATCGGCGAGTCCATCGGGTCCGGCTGGTCCGACTCGTTCACCACCATCTGGTACGACCGGATGGAGAAACGCTCCCTGGACGCCACCGACCTGCTCAGGGACGGCTCCTCACTGGCCACGCTGGCCCAGATCGTCAAGGAGGCGCTCGTCGCCCGGGGGCCGGAGGTGGATCCGTACGCGATCAAGCCGGACGCGAGGCACTTCGACTCCCTCGTCTTCAACCCGCACGGCGACCTCGTCGTGGAATTCGACGACTACCAGGTGGCGACGAAGTCCCTCGGCCGGGTGGCGGTGGCGGTGCCGGCCTCCGATGTGGAGCCGCTTCTGTCGGCCACCGGGCTGCGCGCGCAGCGGGCGGCCATGCGGAAGACGGACGCGCCGGCCTCGATGACGTCGGGCGAGTCGATGGCGGCGGCGACCACGGACAGGCCCCCGGCACGGAGTTCCAAGGCCGGCAGCGTGGACTGCGCGAAGGCCAAGTGCGTCGCGCTGACCTACGACGACGGTCCCGGCCCGGACACCAGGCGACTGCTGGACATCCTCGCCACGCAGCGCGCCCGGGCGACGTTCTTCACCGTCGGCTCCAACGCCTCCGCCCACCCCGAACTGCTGCGGCGCATGCGGCAGGAGGGGCATCTGGTGGCCAACCACACGTGGTCCCACCGCGATCTGACCGCCCTGCCCGGCAGCAGGGTCGCCGACCAGCTCACCCGCGCCCAGCGCACGATCATCCAGGCGATCGGGCAGGTCCCGGCCCTGATGCGCCCGCCGTACGGCGCGAGCAACGCCCAGGTCTCCTCCGTCGCGGGCAAACTGGGCCTGTCGGTGGTCCGGTGGAGCGTGGACACCGAGGACCGGCTCGACCCCAACCCCCGGGCCGTCGCCGACCGGGCCGTCTCCAGGGCCGAGCCCGGAGCGATCATCCTCATGCACGACGTCCACGGCCCGACCGTCGACGCGGCCCCCGAGATCCTGCGGCGCCTGAAGAAGCAGGGCTACACCTTCGTCACCGTCCCCGAGCTGTACGGCTCGAACGGGATGCAGCCCGGCAGGACCTATGATTCGGCTGACTCGAGCGGGTAGGCACGCGCGCCGGAGCCGGGGTAAACGCCATAACCAGGGGCTATGAGCACATAGCCGGAGGCGATGAGGCCGGTTTCGATGCGGGACATATAGTTAGGCATCGTGACCCTAACCGTCCTCTTCGGCCGCCTGCACGTGGATCTGTGCCGTCTTGCCGCCGGGCTGTGTCGGGCCAACTGTTCGCGATCGTGACTCCACGTCGGCCGTTCACGGCCGCTCCGCGCAACACCCACGCCCCCGCCGACTCTGCGGCCCGCCGAGGATCTGCGACGTAAGTCACTCCTCCGCCGAGTGGGCAACGCGAAAGACAACGCGTGACCCTGAGGGATCTAGCATGGAAATAAGAACGTGCCACCATCAACGGCGCCCAGTCGCGTCGAGGAGGACTGAGCTGTGACCAAACAGGTTCAGCAACTCGACCGCGTGATCATCCGGTTCGCCGGAGACTCCGGTGACGGCATGCAGCTGACCGGCGACCGCTTCACGTCGGAAACGGCGGAGTTCGGCAACGACCTGTCAACGCTTCCCAACTTCCCGGCCGAGATCCGCGCCCCTGCCGGGACCCTGCCCGGCGTGTCGAGCTTCCAGCTTCACTTCGCCGACCACGACATCCTCACCCCGGGCGACGCGCCCAACGTCCTGGTCGCGATGAACCCCGCCGCGCTGAAGGCCAACCTCGGCGACCTGCCGCGCGGGGCCGACATCATCGCCAACACCGACGAGTTCACCAAGCGCAACCTGCAGAAGGTGGGCTACGAGAGCAACCCTCTCGAAGACGACTCGCTCGCCGAGTGGCGGGTTCACCCGGTGCCGCTGACCGCGCTGACGGTCAAGGCGCTGGAGGGCTTCGACCTGTCCAAGAAGGACGCCGAGCGCTCCAAGAACATGTTCGCCCTCGGGCTGCTGAGCTGGCTCTACCACCGGCCGACCGAGGCGACGATCAAGTTCCTGGAGGGCAAGTTCGCCAAGAAGCCCGACATCGCCAAGGCCAACATCGCGGCCTTCCAGGCGGGCTGGAACTACGGCGAGACCACCGAGTCCTTCTCGGTCTCCTACGAGATCAAGCCGGCTCCGCTGCCCCCGGGCGTCTACCGCAACATCTCCGGCAACCAGGCGCTCGCCTACGGCCTGATCGCCGCCTCCGTGCAGGCGAAGCTGCCGCTGTTCCTCGGGTCCTACCCGATCACCCCGGCCAGCGACATCCTGCACGAGCTGTCCAAGCACAAGCGGTTCGGCATCCGCACCTTCCAGGCGGAGGACGAGATCGCGGGCGTCGGCGCGGCGCTCGGGGCCGCCTTCGGCGGGGCGCTGGGCGTCACCACCACCTCCGGGCCCGGCGTGGCGCTTAAGGCCGAGACCGTCGGCCTGGCGGTGACCACCGAGCTGCCGCTGATCATCGTGGACGTGCAGCGTGCGGGACCGAGCACCGGCATGCCCACCAAGACCGAGCAGACCGACCTCCTCATGGCCATGTACGGCCGTAACGGCGAGTCGCCGCTGCCGATCGTGGCGCCGTCCACCCCGTCCGACTGCTTCGACACGGCCATCGAGGCGGCCCGCCTCGCGGTGAAGTACCGCACGCCCGTCATGCTGCTGTCCGACGGTTACCTGGCCAATGGCTCCGAGCCGTGGAAGGTGCCCGGCAAGGCGGAGCTGCCGGACATCTCCACCGAGTTCGCCACCGAGCCGAACGGCGAGGACGGTGCGACCTTCCTGCCGTTCAAGCGCGACACCGAGACCCTCGCCCGGCCTTGGGCCATCCCGGGCACCGCCGGCCTGGAGCACAGGATCGGCGGCATCGAGAAGGCCGACGGCACCGGCAACATCTCCTACGACCCCGACAACCACGACCGGATGGTCCGGCTCCGCCAGGCCAAGATCGACGGCATCGCCCAGGACATCCCGCCGCTGGCGGTGGACGACCCCGACGGCGACGCCCGCGTGCTCGTCATCGGCTGGGGCTCCACCTACGGCCCGATCGCGGCGGCCGTACGGCGGATCAGGAAGTCCGGCGGCAAGGTCGCCCAGGCCCACCTGCGGCACCTCAACCCGCTTCCCGCCAACACCGGCGAGGTCCTCCGGTCCTACGACAAGGTGCTGCTCCCCGAGATCAACCTCGGCCAGCTCGCGCTGCTGCTGCGCGCCCGCTTCCTGGTCGACATCATCAGCTACAACCGTGTGCGCGGGCTTCCGTTCAAGGCCGAAGAACTGGCCGGCGTGATCCAGGACGTGATCGACAGTGACTGAACTCAGCAACGGCAGGGGGCTTTCCCTGGTCCCCAAGTCCGACACCAAGCTGGGCATGAAGGACTTCAAGTCCGACCAGGAGGTCCGCTGGTGCCCGGGTTGCGGTGACTACGCGATCCTGGCCGCGGTCCAGTCCTTCGTCCCCGAGCTCGGCCTCAAGCGCGAGAACATGGTGTTCGTCTCGGGCATCGGCTGCTCGTCCCGGTTCCCGTACTACATGAACACCTACGGGTTCCACTCGATCCACGGCCGCGCCCCGGCGATCGCGACAGGACTGGCCGCCTCGCGCCCCGACCTGTCGGTCTGGGTCATCACCGGTGACGGCGACGCGCTGTCCATCGGCGGCAACCACCTGATCCACGCGCTGCGCCGCAACGTCAACCTGAACATCCTGCTGTTCAACAACAGGATCTACGGTCTGACCAAGGGCCAGTACTCCCCCACGTCCGAGGTCGGCAAGATCACGAAGTCCACCCCGATGGGCTCGCTGGACAAGCCGTTCAACCCGGTCTCGCTGGCGCTCGGCGCCGAGGCCTCGTTCGTGGCCCGGACCATCGACTCCGACCGCAAGCACCTGCAGTCGGTGCTGCGCCAGGCCGCCGAGCACCGGGGCACCTCACTGGTCGAGATCTACCAGAACTGCAACATCTTCAACGACGGCGCCTTCGACCAGCTGAAAGACCCGGAGCAGCGTGACGACATCACGCTGCGTCTGGAGCACGGCCAGCCGATCGTCTCCGCCTCCAAGGCCGTACGGCGGGCGGCCGACGGCGGCATCGAGGTCGTCCCGCGGTCCGAGGTGAGCGAGGACGAGATCCTCCTCCACGACGCCCACCGCGCCGACCCGTCGCTGGCCTTCGCGCTGTCCCGGCTGGACGAGCCCGCCTTCGAGCACGTCCCGATCGGAGTCTTCCGCAACGTGGACCGCCCGTCCTACGACGAGCTGATGACCGCGCAGCTGGAGGAGGCCGCCGAGCAGCGCGGTCCGGGTGACCTGGACGACCTGCTGCTCTCCGGAGACACCTGGCGCATCGGCTGACGAGGCAGGACGCCGACGACGGGGCCGCTCACCCGAGCGGCCCCGTTGATTTTTTCCCCGAAACCGGCGCGCGTCGCCTCGTCTCGTCGGGCAAGGTGGAGATGCGCGGGGCGACCGGCTCCTCTGACCCGGCCACGCCCCCGAAGATCGAGATCATGAGCACGGCCTGAAGCGTCCCCCAAACTCGTCCCCCACGAGGAGAACGCCCATGCTCACCGTCCCGGCAGCTGGAGATCCACGCGCGTCGGAACAGGAAGATCCCCACTGGCACGGCTCACGCGTGCTGGTCACAGGGGCCACCGGATTCATCGGAGCCCACCTGGTGCGGCGCCTGAACTCACTCGGCGCCCAGGTGCACGCGGTCAGCCGCAAACCCCGGGAGAAGATCGACGGAGGTGAGAGCTGGCACGTCGCCGACGTCGGCGACGCGGGCGCGGTCGAGGACCTCGTCCGTTCCGTCCGCCCCGCCGTCGTGTTCCACCTCGCCAGCGAGGTCGCCGGCGCCAGGGACCCGCGACTCGTCCGGCCGATGCTGGACAGCAACCTCGCCAGCGTGGTCAATCTGCTGACGGCGGCCGCCGAGAGCCCGGGCACCCGGCTGGTGCTCGCGGGCTCGATAGAAGAACCTCGGCCGTATGAGGGTGAGTTGACGCCGTCCTCGCCCTACGCGGTCGCCAAGTGGGCCGCCAGCGGCTACGCGCGGATGTTCCACCACCTGTGGAACGTCCCCGTGACCACCCTGCGCGTCGGGATGGTCTACGGACCGGGCCAGCACGACACCAGGAAGCTGGTGCCCTACGTGACGCTCTCGCTGCTCCGCGGTGAGGAGCCCAGCCTCAGCAGCGGCACCCGCCTGCTGGACTGGATCTACGTCGACGACGTGGTCGACGCCTTCCTCGCCGCGGGCACGACCCCGGAGGCGGCCGGCCAGAGCTTCGACATCGGCACGGGCACGCGGACGTCCATCCGGGAGACCGTGGAACTGCTGAGCCGGATCACCGGCAGCTCACTGCGCCCCCGGTACGGCGCGCTCCCCGACCGTCCGCTGGACAGCGCCCGGATCGCCGACATCGCTCCCGCGGCCAAGCTGCTCCGGTGGCGCCCCACCGTCGGGTTGGAGGAGGGCCTCCGGCTGACCGTCGCCTGGTACGCGGACCGTCTCTGAAGCCGTCCCGGAGGGGCGTCTCCGGGGTCGCCTCCGGAGACGCCCTCCCGGGGTCGCCTGTAACGAAGAGCGACCGAACTCGATATCCACGCAGAGCCGGACATCGCGCACGGCGCCACTCCAGGGTCGGGGTGCTGGAGCAGAAATGAGGACGCTGGTGAATGCGGTCGTCAACCTCACGGTGCACGGCATCGGCCCGGCCGTCCGCCCGCTCGACCCCGGCGAGGACACGACCTGGGTCAGCGTCGAGCAGTTCGAGCAGGTGCTCGACGCGACGGTAGGCCGCCAGGACGTCCGCATCACCTTCGACGACGGCAACGCATCCGATGTGGAGATCGCCCTTCCGCGGCTGCTTGAGCGCGGCCTCACCGCGGAGTTCTTCGTGCTGGCCGGGCTTCTCGGCGAGCCGGGCAGGCTGGACGCCGACGGTGTGCGCGAGCTGGTGGCGGCGGGCATGCGGATCGGCTCGCACGGATGGGCGCATCGCGACTGGCGGCGGCTGGACGCCGAGCAGGCGAACCAGGAGATCACCGACGCCAACCGGCTCCTGTCCGAGCTCAGCGGGCAGCCGGTGTCGAGGGTCGCCGTCCCGTTCGGCTCCTACGACAGGCACGTGCTCGGCAGGCTGAGGCAGGCGAAGATGACACGCGTGTACACCAGCGACGGCGGGCCCGCCAGGCCCGGCTCCTGGCTCCAGCCGCGCAACAGCCTGCGCCATGACATCGACGCCACCTGGGCCCCGCGTGTCATGGACGGAACCCCCTCCCTGCCGCTTCGCCTCCGCCGGGCCGCCGCGCGAGCGTTCAAGCGCGCCCGTGGCTGAGTCCCGGAATCCTCACGGCGCTTTGGAACGTGGTAACGGCGCCCCCGACCCCGACGATGGCCCATATATGACTCCTGGTACCCCCCGGATCGCCATAGTGATCGTCACCTACAACAGCGCGGAAGTGCTCGAAGGTTGCCTGCGCTCTCTCGGCGACGGATCACGGGGCGTACACCTCGCCCACGTCGTCGTGGCAGACAACGCCTCGAAGGACGATTCGCTGAAAATCACCGGGGAAGTGACCGACCTTCCGCTTCAGACCGTCCAGGTCGGCCGGAACGCCGGCTACGCCGCGGCGGTCAACGCGGGTGTCAACGCGCTGGACATCCAGGATCTCGACGCCGTGTTCGTGATCAACCCCGACTGCAGGCTGCGTCCGGGCGCGCTCGCCCCGCTCGCCGCCGCGCTGCGAGAGCCCGGGCGCGGCATCGCCGTACCGCTTCTGATCAATCCGGACGGCAGCCTGCAGCCGTCGCTGCGCAGGATGCCGACCGTGCGCAGGGCGCTGGCCGAGGCGCTGATCGGCGGAGATCTCGCGGGCCGGATCGGCACCCTCGGCGAGCTGGTGACCGATCCGCGGGAGTACGAACGGCCCGGCGCCGCCGTGTGGGCGACCGGTGCGGCGATGCTCATCTCCACGGACGTCATCAGGGAGATCGGCCCATGGGACGAGTCCTTCCTGCTGTACAGCGAGGAGACCGAGTTCGCGCTGCGCGCCGCGGACCGAGGCTGGACGCTCTGGTACGAACCGGCTTCGGTGGTCGAGCACATCGGCGGCGACTCGGGCGTCAACCCCACCCTCGCCGCGCTGCTCATCGTCAACAAGGTGCGGCTGTTCCGCCGGCGCCGGAGCACGATGGCCTCGTTCGCCTACTACCTGACGGTCGTCTTCGGTGAGGCGGTGCGCGCGCTCGCGGGGCGCCGCACCTCAAAGGCGTCGGTCGTGGCGCTGCTGCGGCCGTCCCGCCGGATCCAGAAGCTCGCGGACTGATCCGGCCACCAAGGGAGGCGACGATGAGCATGTCCGCGAGCCAGGCGCCCAGCGGGCGAAGCGCACCCGGGCCCGCCCGGCCCGTGACGGTGCGGACGGTCGGCTTCGACGAGCTCACCACGGAGGAACTGGACGCCTGGCACCTGCTGCGGGCGGCCAACCCCCTGCTGGACAGCCCCTACTTCCACCCCGGCTTCGCCGCGGCCGTGCACGCCAGTGGCCGCGCGGTGCGGACGGCCGTGGGCAGGGACCGGTCGGGCGAGATCTGCGCCCTGCTGCCCCACCATCGCGAGCGATCGCTGATCATGCCCGCGGGCTGGCCGGCCGCCGATTTCCAGGGCCCCGTGCTCGCCTCCGGCTCCTCCTTCCCCCCGCTGGCCCTGCTCACCGGCGGAGCCCGCGGCTTCGAGTTCGACCATCTGGTCGAAAGCTGCGCGGATTTCGGGCCGTGGGTGGAGTCCCGGCGTCCGTCCCCGTTCGTCGACACCACAGGGGGTCTGGAGGGATACCTCGGCCGCGCGTCGCGCAGCGGTAAGGACAACATGGGGCAGGCCCGCCGCCGCGCCGCGAAGGCCGAGCGGACCTACGGCGCGGTGCGGTTCGTCGCCGACGCGGCCGACCCGGAGATCCTGGACCGGGTGGTGGAGCTCAAGCGCGCGCAGTACGCCGCCACCGGCGCCAAAGACTATTTCGCCGAGCCGGATCGCCATGATCTGCTGACCCGGCTGCTGCGCACTCGCGACTCCTCGTTCGGGGGCGTGCTGTCCACCCTGCACGCCGGCCCCCATCTGATCGCGGCGCACTTCGGAATGCGTTCGGGAAACGTGCTGCACTGGTGGTTTCCGGTCTACGACCCGGCTTTCGCCGGCCTGGCGCCCGGGTGGATGCTGCTGCGCGAGCTCGTCATCGCCGCTCCCGCCCTCGGCATCGCGCGCATCGACCTCGGCCGGGGCGACGACGAGTACAAACGTCGCGCCAAGACCGGCGAGACGCTGGTGTGCCAGGGGATCGTGACCAGGAGTTCGGCCCGGCGGGCGCTGCGGCGGGCCCGCGACTCTCTGGTGACCACGGCGAAGTCGTCCGCGCTCGGCCCCGGCCTGCAAAAACTCGTGCGGAAATTTCGCGCTTTCAAGGGATAACAGCATCCAGGCTTCCCGGCGAGAACCATCAGAAATCCAACTGAAGAGCAATCCGGACGAGGCTTGAAAAACGCCTCCCTCCTGCAGCGAACCGGCAAGTGACACCGATGGAGGCAGTACCCAATGAAAATCAGCGTGTTCGGGCTCGGCTATGTCGGTTGCGTCTCCGCGGCCTGTCTCGCCGCCGGCGGACACGAAGTGATCGGTGTCGACGTCAATCCCCTGAAGGTCGAGCTCATCTCCCGCGGCCAGGCGCCGGTCGTCGAGGAGCGGATCGGCGAGCTGACCTCCGAGGTCGTGCGGACCGGCGCGTTGCGGGCCACCACCGACGTCGCCGAGGCGATCGGCGCGACGGAGATCTCGCTGATCTGCGTGGGCACGCCGTCCGCCCCGAACGGCAGCCTTTCCACCACCTACCTGGAGCGGGTGGCCGAGCAGATCGGCTCGGCACTGGCCGGCAAGCCCGATCGGCACACGATCGTCTTCCGCAGCACCATGCTGCCCGGCACCTGCGCCGACCTGCTCATCCCGATCCTGGAACGGGCATCCGGCCTGGAGGCCGGAACCGGCTTCGGCGTGGCGGTCAACCCGGAGTTCCTCCGCGAGGGAACGAGCGTGCGTGACTTCTTCGAGCCGCCCAAGACCGTCATCGGCGAGTTCGACCGCGCGAGCGGTGACGCGGTCGCGGCGCTCTACGAGGGTCTCCCGGGGGAGATCTTCCGGGTGCCCATGGCGGTGGCCGAGATGACCAAATACGCCGACAACGCCTTCCACGGCTTGAAGATCAGCTTCGCCAACGAGATCGGCGCGATCTGCCAGGCGCTCGGGCTGGACTCGCACCAGGTCATGGACGTCTTCCTCGCCGACCGCAAGCTCAACATCAGCCCCGCCTACCTGCGACCGGGTTTCGCCTTCGGCGGCTCGTGCCTGCCCAAGGACCTCAGGGGCCTGGTCTACGCGGCCCGGCGGGCCGACGTCTCGGTGCCGCTGCTGTCGCACGTCCTGCCGTCCAACGAAGACCATCTGCGCCGCGCCTTCGAGCTGGTGGCCGGGGCCGGCAGCCGCCGCGTCGGGCTGTTCGGGCTGTCGTTCAAGCCCGGCACCGACGACCTGCGGGAGAGCCCGCTGGTCGAGCTGGCCGAACGCCTCCTCGGCAAGGGCTACGACCTGCGCATCTACGACGCCAACGTCTCACTTTCCCGCCTGATGGGGGCCAACCGCGACTACATCGAGAGCAGGCTGCCGCACCTGGGCGACCTGCTGACCAATTCCGCCGACGATGTGCTCTCGCACGCCGACGTCTGCGTCATAGGTTGCAAGGACCCCGCCGTACTGAGCGCGCTCGACCGCGCGGGGAGCCGCACGATCATCGATCTCGTCCGCCTTCCCGACGCCGAGGTGCGCCGGGCACATCCTGGATACGTGGGCCTTGGCTGGTAAAGCACTCATCCTCGTCGAGAACCTCTCCGTACCGTTCGACCGGCGGGTGTGGCAGGAGAGCACCACGCTGCGCGACGCCGGTTGGGACGTGCACGTCATCTGTCCCCGTGGCACCAAGCGGGACACCGAGCCGTACGTCGAGATAGACGGAGTGAAGATCCACCGCTACCCGCTACGGGCGGCGACCGGCGGCCCGCTCGGCTACCTGCAGGAGTACGGCACGGCGCTGTGGCACACCTTCCGGCTGGCGCGACGGATCGGACCGGTGGACGTGGTGCACGCCTGCAACCCACCGGACCTGCTGTTCCTCGTGGCGAGGATGCTCAAGCGGCGCGGCGCGCGGTTCGTGTTCGACCAGCACGACCTGGTCCCCGAGCTCTACCTGTCGCGCTTCGACCGCGGCGAGGACTTCCTCTACCGCGCCGTGTGCCGGCTCGAGCAGCTCACCTACCGGGCGGCCGACGTGGTCATCGCGACCAACGAGAGCTACCGCGAGGTCGCGATCGCCAGGGGCGGCAAGAAACCCGAAGACGTGTTCGTGGTGCGCAGCGCACCCGTGGTCGAGCGGTTCCACCAGGTTCCCGTCGAGGAGCCGCTCAAGCGCGGGAAGGCGCACCTGCTGTGCTATCTGGGCGTGATGGGCCCGCAGGACGGCGTGGACTACGCGCTGCGGTCGCTGGCCAGACTCCGCGACGACCTGGGCCGTACGGACTGGCACGCGGTGTTCCTCGGCTCCGGAGACACCTTCGAGGACATGGTCGCCCTCTCCCGCAAGCTGGGCCTCTCCGAGTGCGTCGAGTTCACCGGCCGCGTCCCCGACGAAGACCTGCTGCGCTACCTGTCCGCGGCCGATGTCTGCCTGTCGCCGGACCCGCTCAACCCTCTCAACGACGTGTCCACCATGAACAAGATCATGGAGTACATGGCAATGGCCCGCCCGATCGTCTCCTTCGACCTGCGCGAGGCGAAGGTCTCGGCCGGGGATGCCGCCGTCTACGCCCCCGCCAACGACGAGCCGGAGTTCGCCAAGCTGATCGCCCGCCTGCTCGACGATCCGGAGGAGCGCCGCCGGATGGGCGAAATCGGCAAGGCCCGCGTCAGCGGCCCGTTGTCCTGGGAGCACTCCAGGAGCGCGCTCCTGGCCGCCTACGAGGCCGCCTGTTCCTGATCCAGGCTTATCCCGGGCAAGAAAGGAAAAAGCACCATGAGCGTGCTTCTCGAAAGCGTGGCCACCGCGGAGATCACCCCCTTCATGGAAAGCGCCGCCGACATGGGCGCGGCGGTCGTGGGCGGACTGCTGGAGGGGCTTCGGCGCTCCTACAAGTGGCTGCGCCGTACCACCGGCCAGTTGCTGTTCGAGCGCCGGTACGGAGTGCGGACCGCGGAGGTCGTGAGCCTCGACGAGCTGGGGCTGGTCCACGAGGAGCGGGTCTACTACTCGGCGGCGAACTGGCGGACCCTGCGGCGCACGCTGCCGCGGCGCGATGTCGGCGAGCACGACGTGTTCATCGACCTCGGCTCCGGCATGGGACGGATGGTCCTGGAGGCCGCGTCCCAGTACCCGTTCAAAAAGGTGATCGGTGTCGAACTGTCCGAGCGGCTCACCGACATCGCCCGGAAGAACATCACCGGCACCCGCCTCCGCCTGCGCTGCAAGGACATCGACCTCGTCCGGTCGGATGTGCTCGAATACGAGATTCCCGACGACGTCACCGTGGTGTTCCTCAACAACCCCTTCAGGGGCGAGATCTTCACGACTGTGATCAAGAGACTGATCGCGACCGTGGACCGGAACCCGCGCCCGGTCACGGTGATCTACTTCAACCCGGTCGAGGAGGAGTTCCTCCTGAGCACCGGCCGCTTCCACCACCTGCGCACGGTGTCGCAGAGACGCAGAACCCCCCAGGACAGCCCGTTCGGCTCGATCCGGGTGTATGCGATCACCGAGCGGGCCGGTGCCTGACCGCACCGGCCACGGGGATCGCACCACCCGAGCGGACGGTACGGCGGGCGCGCGCGGGCTACCCGCGCGCCTCGGCCCGGCTGCCGGCGTCCGTGCCCCACTGGACCTCACCGCCGCGCGAGGCACGCACCCGGGTCAGTGTCCGGTCCATGAGCAGGACGGCGAGGTAGCAGCCCGCGTCGAACGGGCTCACCTTCCGTCTCTTCACGAGAGCGCCCAGGGAGCTCAGCCGCAGGCGCCCCTCGGCCGCCGACCGTCCCAGCACGGCGAGCTGCCGGTTGCCCAGCCGTACCCTCACCCGTCGTTTCAGGTGCGCCGAAACGGTCCTGGCCGGGCGCACCAGCGATCGGGCCTCGGGCACCACCGCGCGCTCGTGAGGCGCGAAGCTGCCGTGCACCCAGCCGTCGTCGGAGATGACGTCCGGCAGGGGGAAGACCCGGGCGTGTCCCTGCGCGGTGAGAACGTAGACCCCCACTCCGGCCAGCCCCCGAAACGGCGCGATCAGATGGTCGTGCACCCTGTGCATGCGGCGCGCGATCCAGCCGACACCGTCCAGATCCCACACCGGAACCGGGGCACAGGCCAGCACGCCGGGCCGCCCGGCGGCGCGGACGAGCGCGCGCACCGACTCCGCGTCCAGCTCGACGTCGGCGTCCAGATACACGCGGGGGAAGACCTCGCAGGTCTCGTCGCCGAGCCGCAGCGCGTTGGCCTTGCCCGGCACCGGCGTCTCCACGACGCGCACGCCGGCCTGCCTGGCGGCCTCCGCCGTACGGTCGGAGCACGCGTTCGCGACCACCACCACGTCGAACTCGCCGGGCGCCGTCCCGTCGAGCAGCCGGCGCAGGCCGCTCGCGACGACCGCCTCCTCGTTGTGCGCCGGCACCACGATGCTGACGATCGGCTGCCGTTCACCGGCTCGTCCGAGCCGTGGCGTAACGTCCTCGTTCCCAGCGTCGTCCACCGGAACGCCTCCCGATCGCCCTTGGAAAGGTTGACGTGATGAGAGTAGAACGAATGGGAATCGACGGGGCGTTGTTATTCGTTCCGACGCCGCACCGTGACGACCGGGGGCTGTTCACCAGGACCTTCGACAAGCTCACCGCGGAGAGGTTCGGGCTGGATCCCGCGGCCTTCGTGCAGGACAGCCAGTCCCGCTCCCGGCGGGGGACGATCCGCGGGATGCACGGCCGCTCCGGACGGGGCGAGGCCAAACTGGTGCGCTGCGCGCGCGGAGCGGTGCACGACGTGCTGGTCGACGCCCGCCCGCACTCGCCCACCTTCGGTGAGCAGGTCTCCGTGCTGCTCGACGACGAGACGTTCGCCACGCTCTACGTGCCCCCCGGGCTGCTGCACGGCTTCCAGGCACTGACCGAGCAGACCGACGTCTGCTACCGCATCGACCGGGAGCACGATCCGTCCGAGGACCTGTCCGTCCGCTACGACGATCCCGAGCTCCGGATCCACTGGCCGCTGCCGGTCTCCGCGATCAGCGACAGGGATCTTTCCGCGGGGTCGTGGGCACAATTGCGAGATCGGCTCTGTGGCCCGAACACCACTATCGGGGAGTGAACGACGATGCGATGGGTCCGTCTGCTCGCTGCCGCCTCGGCGGTCATCCTGACGTTCCTGGCAGGGTGCACCTCCTCACCGGCGGAGACTCCAGCGGACAGACCCACCGCCAAGGCGCCGACCGGTGCCGTCCGCCGCTGTCCGGGGCATCCGACCCCGGCGTGCACCGGCGTGCCGCCCGGCACGAAGCTGACGGCGAAGACCCTCAACGACGGCGGTGCGGCCTACCGGGTCAGGACTCCGGGAACCGTGCTGGACGGCGTGCACATCGCCGGTGACCTGGTGATCGACGCCGACGACGTCACGGTGAAGAACAGCCAGATCGACGGCCTGGTCATCAATGCCAACGGTCCGAGGACCTACCGGTTCACGATCACGGACTCGACCGTCGGCCCGGCCAAGGGCTGTCAGACGCTGCCGGGAATCGGTCAGGACAAATACACCGCGCTGCGCGTGCACATCCGCGGCCACGGTGACGGCTTCCGCGCCTCCGGCGACAACATCGTCATCCGCGACTCCTACGTCAACCTGTGCTCCAACCCCGGCGACCACTCCGACGGCATCCAGACCTACAACACCGGCAAAGGCCTGATCATCGACCACAACACCATCGACCAGCGCCACGCCACCGACATCACCGCACCGATCTTCCTCGTCGACAAGCAAATCGTCGACGCCACCATCACCAACAACCTGGTCATGGGCGGCACCTACAGCATCCAGCTCAGGAACGGACGCGGAAAACTGGTCATGCGCGGCAACAAACTCGTCAACAAATCCTGGGTTTACGGACCGGTCGATTCCCAATGCAAGGCCATCGACTGGGCCGACAACTCCCTGGTGACCATCGACGACGACTACCGCGTCACCTCCACCGTCGGTCCCCTGAACTGCGTAGGCTGATCTTTCTCGTTACCGGCGTATCGGGTGACGCGTCTTCATGATCAAAATGCCACGTGTCGCCATAGCCGGACAATCGTTAATTAATAACACTTATAGGCGAATACTCGCGAAACTGATGCGTATCTATGACCTCAGTCGCAACAATGGCCTCTGCGCGAGGACTAAACGGACACATTGTCGAGCCGACCGCAAATCGGCGCGGAGGTCAGAGAAATGTCCAGTACACGCTCCCCACGCCGGGGCGGAAACAGCGAGGGCGGATTACCTCCTCGCCGCCGGGTGCGACCGGCCGTGGTGGCGGCCCTGGTCGTGGCCGTCACGGCGACGACCGTCCCGGCCATCTGGATCATCACCCGCGATGACGTCGCCGTGAAGCAGGCGGCCGCGGCCCAGCCCGCGCCCACCCCCCAGCCCCGGAAGCCGAAGGAAACGAGCTTCTGGTCGAAGGGCACCGGGGTGAAGGCCACGCAGCACTCCGACCGCGCGCCCGTCGAGCTGGGCATGCGTTTCACCGCCGCGCAGAGCGGCTGGGTGACAGGAGTACGGTTCTACAAAGCCCAGGGCGACAGGGGCAGGCACGCCGGAAGCCTCTGGGACGCGAGTGGGCATCGGCTGGCACGCGTCACGTTCGCCGGAGAGAGCCCCTCCGGCTGGCAGGAGGCGCGTTTCGCCTCGCCCGTCCGTCTCAACGCCAAGCAGATCTACACGGTCTCCTACCACAGCACGAACGGCACCTACGTGGGCACCAAGGGCTTCGGCCCCGCCCGCTCCGGCCCACTGACCATGGCGCCCCGCAACGCGGGGGTGTTCGGGTACGGCGACAGCGCCTTCCCCCGGCAGTCGAACCCCAAGGGCTACAACTACTGGGTCGACGTCATCTTCCGCTGGCGTCACCACGTCCCGCCGGGGACCACGAAGTCGCCCGAACCGTCGGTGATACCGGACCCGGACGAGACACCGATCCCGAGCGAGAAGCCGAGCCCGAGCAGGACCGGCACCCCCGGCCCCAGCATCTCGATCGATCCAGACCCGGACGAGACGCCGCGCCCAAGCTCCACTTCGACCACCTCGACCGGCCCGGATCCGACCGAGACCCCGAGCAGAACGCCGAGCCCGGGCAGGACCGGCACCCCCGGCCCCAGCACGTCGGCCAGCGCGGAGCCGACCGAGACCCCGAGCCCCAGCGAGACCCCGAGCCCGAGCAGGACACCGCGCCCCACCAAGACCCCGACCCCGAGCTCCGTTCCCACCACTTCGGCCAGCCCAACCCCGAGCAAGACGCCGAGCCCGAGCAGGACGGCCGATCCCACCCCGACCGCCACCAGGAGCAGCACGCCCAGGCCCTCGCTGTCGCCGGAGCCGACGCTGACCTCCGACCCGGGTGGCGGTGGTTGCGCGGGTTACCCGACCCCGGCGTGCACCGGCGTGCCGCCCGGCACGAAGCTGACGGCGAAGACCCTCAACGAAGACGGTGCGGCCTACCGGGTCAGCACGCCGGGAACCGTGCTGAACGGCGTGCACATCACCGGTGACCTGCTCGTTCACGCGGACGATGTGCTCATCAAGAACAGCCAGATCGACGGGCGCGTCATCAACGCCGACGGTCCGAGGACCTACCGGTTCACGATCACCGACTCGACCGTCGGCCCGGCCAAGGGCTGCCAGACGCTGCCCGGGATCGGTCAGGACAAATACACCGCCCTGCGCGTGCACATCCGCGGCCACGGCGACGGCTTCCGCGCCTCCGGCGACAACATCGTCATCCGCGACTCCTACGTCAACCTGTGCTCCAACCCCGGCGACCACTCCGACGGCATCCAGACCTACAACACCGGCAAAGGCCTGATCATCGACCACAACACCATCGACCAGCGCCACGCCACCGACATCACCGCACCGATCTTCCTCGTCGACAAGCAAATCGTCGACGCCACCATCACCAACAACCTGGTCATGGGCGGCACCTACAGCATCCAGCTCAGGAACGGACGCGGAGAGCTGATCATGCGCGGCAACAAACTCGTCAACAAGTCCTGGGTTTACGGACCGGTGGAGGCCGACTGCGCCAAGATCAAATGGGCCGACAACTCCCTGGTGACCATCGACGACGACTACCGCATCACCTCCACCGTCGGCCCCCTGAACTGCAACGGTTGACGGCGGTCCGGCAGGACGGACGCCAGACCCCATGGATGTGCCCCGCGGGAGTGAACCCGCGGGGCACCGGTCTGTTCCGGTCTGCTCCGGGTCCGAACCGGCCAACCGGCCAAGGTGTCAGCCGCGCACCCCGCCGGGCCTGCGCAGCAGCTCTCTGGCCGCGTTGACGCGGGCGGGCCACCGCAGGGCGCCGAAATCGCGCGACTGCCGTACGGACGTCTCGATGGTGCTGCGCAACAGTGACCCGGCGGCTCCGATCAGGAGGAACGACAGGCCTGTGATGGTGGCGAAGGACAGCAGGTCGAAGGTCGCCGCCCCGATCAGCGGGACCACGAGGCAGGCGGCGAGGGTGAGACCGAGATCGCGCGTGCCGGGGTCGGTGCTCATATGACGGGCCCGGAGTGCGGAGTAGATCCCGCACGCGAACATCGCGATGATCGTCGCGATGCCGATCAACCCGGTCTCCACCGAGGACAGGAGGTATTGGTTGTCGAAGACCTGGTGTTTGGGGGCGTACCAGGTGCCGGCTCCGCGCCCCAGCCACAGGTGCTTGGCGATCTCGTAGGCGGCCACTTCGTAGTCGTGCGTGCGGTAGCGGACGCTGTCGTCGGTGCCGGCGTTCGCGAACAGGTTGTAGAACGCGCTGATGAGCCCCGGGACCGTGAGCCTCATCAGGACGAGGAACACAATCGTGACGACGATCGCCTGGATCCGCCGCCGGGCGGGCCAGCCGAGAAACATCACGCCGCCGACGCCCACCAGGCTCAGCACCGCCGACCGGGAGACCGAGAACATCAGGCCCATCCCGATCAGGCCGGAGCACACCCACCATCGCAGGGCGGCCTGCCCGCGTTCGCGGGCCTGGAACCCGTAGTGGACGGCGATCGGGAGGAGCATCGCGCACACGACGCCGAACTCGATGGGATGGCCGGTCGTCGCGGCGACCCGGCGGAAATCGGACCTCGCGCCGATGAATCCGTCCTCGGAGGTGTAGCGGAGGCCGGGCAGCTCCAGGTAGCGGGTGAGGTCCAGGTCCAGCAGGAACTGGCAGGCCCCGATCACCGCGATGATCGCCCCCGCCACCACGACGGTCTGGAGCACGAAGTCCAGGCGCTCGACGCCGCGGACCCCGTCGCACACCATGAGCGCGAGCCCGGCGTTGGCCACCAGCAGGATCAGGGCGTGGTCGGCGAGCTTGAGCTCGTCGGACGGCAGGTAACCGTAGGTGGCGTAGCCGAAAGTGGCCACCATCGCGGTCAGGAAGACGAACAGCGCGGTGCGCACCGGCGTACGGCCCTTCGCCATCCCCAACGTCAGGGTGAAGTGCGCGCACAGCCAGCACAGGGTGGCGAGGAGGGCGAGGAAGTTGGCCGGGGTGATCGACAGTGGCAGTCCCCGGAAGACCAGACGGGCAGGGACGATCATCAGGGCCAGGACGAAGAAGCAGACCAGGGTCGCGCCGTCGGCACGCTGGCGGCGCGGCGGGGGGAGGTCGGTCGTCACGGGTGTCAGTACCTCACAGCCGAGCCGTCGGCCGGTGACCGGCCGTTGAGAGAGGATCCCTCCAGCGGCGGCCTTCCCGTCTCCGCGGCCCCGCCACGGCCCGGGATCCCAGCCCCCTCCACGTCCTCGCCACGGTCCAGGGCCTCGCCGCGCTCCAGGGCCTCGGCACGGCGCCGGGCCCTGCGGGCGCGGGAGAAGCTCTCGGCCGCGAACGCGGCGCACAGGCTCGCCACCGCGCCGACGCCCACCGCCGCGGCGACGGCGCGCCACTTCCGGCCGCGCTGCGGGGCCGGGTTCGTCGGCGGCACCGCCTCATAGGTGGTGATGTAGGTCGCACGGGGGGCTTTCACCGCCCGCTGGCGGTTGACCAGTTCGAGCCTCGCCCGCTCGATGACCCGCGTCACGATGTCCCGGGCGCCCTGCGCCGAGGAGCTCTCACCCTCGATGAACAGATACGGACCCGTGGCCAGCGACTCCAGGTTGTTGCCACCGTTGGTGACCTTGAAGGAGGTGTCTCCCCCCTCCACCGCGCCGAGTTCCACCGCCATGTCCGGCGTCCCCATCACCGTGATGAGGATCGAGGCGGAGACGTTCAGCCCCTGGTCGAAGTTCAGCATGGGGTTGGTCAGCCCGTTGGGGACCCTCGGGTTGGTCGGCAGGCTCCCGCCGGTGGCCGGTGTCGTCAGGACGAGGACGGCGCTGGATATGTAGGTGGTGGGGATCGTGGAGTAGATCGCGGCCGCGGCGGCGACGGACAACGCGAACGTCGGCATGACGATGTACCAACGCCGGAACAGAACGAGGACTGTTCCCCAGAAGTCCATGCGCTTCCTCCCCGAACCGAACTACGGGTGACCGGACCGAGGCCCACTGACGGTCATCGCCCGGATCCGGGCGCGGTGTTACGTAAAAAAGGACTTATGGCCCCGGGGAAGTGCAAATCACGATGAATCACCCCATGCAAGGATGGTGGCTGCGAACGATCCGCGACCGCCGGGACACACGCTTCATTTCTCGTGGTCGTCTCGGCCTCCGGCGCGCATGAACACGATGGTGTCCGCACCCTGCTCGTCATGATGCGCGAACCGCTCCTCCTCATCGTCCACCACGACGACGAGCTGCACGGGTTCGTCTTGGAACGGTCCTTCGTCGGGCTCGCGCGTCTCCACTGCGGGATAGACGGTCATCACCGGCTCGTCCGCCACCGCTCCACCGTGGTCCGGTTCCCCGGCCCAACCCTTCCTCGCCGGCCGGGGATGGGATGGTCCGCCGCCGGCTCGCCCGTACTGCGTCACGCCGTACGCGATGCCGAAGCCGACGAAGAGCACGAGGAACATCGCCCCGCCCGCGGCCATCAGCTTGCCCGACATCTTGGCCTCGGGAGTGGACGAGGGCACCACGTCGACGATCGATATGAAGGTGGAGCGCGGAGCCCTGAGCGCCTGCTGACGTTTGCCCAGCTCATCGCGGATGCGCTGCTTGGCCCGGAGCACCACGTCCTGGGCCGCGGCGGCGGACCTGCTCCGGACCTCCACGTAGATGAACGGGCCGTTCGTACTGATGCCCAGCAGGTCCGGGTTGGTACGGCCGTCGTTGATCGTGAGCTGAGTGGGACCGTTCTCCACCACCCCCAGCTCGGCCGCGACCTCGGGGGTGTTCATGGACAGGATGAGGATGCCGGCGGTGACCCGGAGGCCGTCGCTGAACTGCAGCAGGGGGTTAGTCAGCCCGATCGGCCTGGTCGGGTCGGTTGAGAGCGTTCCACCGGTCGCCGGAGTGGTCAGCACCATGGAGGCGGTGGACACGTAGGAGGTGGGCACGAGGAAGAAGGCCAGGGCAGCGGCGACGAGCGAGAGAACGATCAAGGGAGGGCCAATGAGTCTCCGCCTCGCGAGGCTAAAAATGGCCTTCCAGAAGTCCATATGTTTCCGCCCCTATTTGTGGCGGGGCACTACCAAACCCCGAGACGATACAGTTACCAATCGAGATGCGCACGCTTCTCGTTACATCAGTCAGGTTGGAAACCAAACCGGTCGGCATCCACTCATGGGATGTTACGTCTGGCGACCATACAACGATAGACCCGTCGATAGGCCGAAGAGGGCAGTATGAGGGCCCGCACCGACCCGAGACGGGGATTGATCGGATGGAGTCCTCCGAAGAGAGCACGCGAGACGGCGCCGGGGCGCCCGCGGAGCGTGGCAGGCTGGGAGGGCTGGACGGAATCCGCGGCGTGGCCGCCCTGTTCGTCATGGTGCATCACTGCTGGCTGATGTCCTTCCCGGGCTACCCCGGCAACACCGGTCCCGGCTGGCTCGGCTGGCTGCTCTACGGGCACTTCGCGGTGGTCGTGTTCATCGTCCTGTCGGGCTTCTCGCTGGCAGTCTCCCCCGCCCGGTCAGGATGGCGGCTGGGTGGGATGCGCCGGTTCGCCCAGCGCCGCGCCTGGCGCATCCTCCCGCCCTACTGGGCCGCCCTGGCCTTCAGCCTGGCGATCGCCTGGGCCCTGGTCCCCCAGCCGGGAGAGGGCGCCCCCACGGCCAAGTCGGTCGTCGTCTACGGCCTGCTGCTCCAGGACCTCTTCGGCGCGCCGAGCCCCAACGGGGCCTTCTGGTCCATCGCCGTCGAGGCCCAGCTCTATCTGGTCTTCCCTCTCCTGCTACTGGTGCTGCGCAGGGCGGGCGCGGTCGTGATGCTCGGGGTCGTCACCGTGGTCGTGGCGGCGATCGGCCTGCTCGCGCCCGGCGTGCACCTGGTCGGCATGCTGATGCGGCTGACCCCCCAGTTCGCCGTGCTGTTCGCGGTGGGCGTGGTCGCCGCGGGCGTCATCGTCGCAGGTGAGCGAGTACGGCGGCTGCCCTGGCACTGGCTGGCCCTGCTCGCCGCCGTCCCGGTGTTCGCGGTGATCGTCGTGCGGGGCTCGGTCTGGACGGTGGAGCACTACTTCTGGATCGACCTCGCGCTCGGCCCCGCCGTGGGCCTGCTGCTGGCAGGGGTGGCGACGGGACGACCGGCGGTTCTGGTGCGGCTGCTGGACCTGCGACCGATCCGGAGCCTGGGTTCCTTCTCCTACACGCTCTACCTGATCCACGCCCCGATCGTCGTGGCGATCTACCAGTTGGTCATCGCTCCACGCGTGCCCGTCGGCCTGCCCGCGTTCTCGGCCGCCCTCGCGCTGGCCGTACCGGTGGCCCTGCTCGCGGCCCGGTCGTTCGCGGCGGTCTTCGAACTTCCGTTCCAGCGTCATCGCAGCTGGCCCGTGCTGCGGGTGGCGGCACGGGCCAGGTTGTCACGGTTGCGCGCGGCGGTACGGCCCGCGCCGTAAGCGGCGAACGACCGGGAAAACGGCGGGGTGAAAGCCTCGGGCCTCAGTTCACCCGGGCGAGCGCCTCGGCTTCGTACTCCAACGCCAGCTCCTCTGGCATCGGGTCGAGGTCGACGCAGCGCACGAAGTCGCGCAGGGTCGTCCCGGTGCACGCCGCGTCCACGTTCACCGCTCCCCGGCGAGCGCGCACGTCGTCGATGTGCACCGTACGGAAGTCGATGCTGAAGCGGGTCCTGCCCGAGGTGTTGGGGACCGTCGAGTGCAGTTGCGCGCCCGAGAAGATCATTACCCCGCCCGGCTCCGGCACCACCCGGACCTGCGGTTCGAGCTCCACCGGCTCATCCGGCCGGGGCTGTTCCCTGGTGTCGCTGCGCACGTGCTGGGCCGCGGTGAGCCGGCTGGTGCGGTTCCACTCGGCGTAGTCGTAGCGCGCGCTGCCGTTGCGCACGGGGTGGTCGAAATACCGGGGATGGAAGGCCATCACGTTCTCCGGCACCACCGGATAGATCGGGATCCACCAGTTGAGCTGGTTGAACGGCGCGGAGTACCAGCAGTCACGGTGCGGGTGGAAGGCGTAGGAGATGCCGGAGGTGAGGTAGTCGTGGGAGGTGGAGGTGCGCAGCCGGGGGACGTCGAAATAGGTCCGGTCAAGCGAGCAGCCGAGATCCTCCAGTACGGCGGGCAGCAGTTCCTTGCACCGGGGGTGATGGATGAACCGGGGCTTGAGCTCGGCGAGCAGGGCCGCGAACTCCTCGACCGGCATGTCGAACTGGGCGGTCTCCGGATCGTGGCCGCCGAACGCCTCGGCGATCAGCTCCTGGGCGAGGTGGACGAGTTCCTTGGAAGAGGGCGTCGCGGAGTAGGTGAACACCTTCCCCTCATAGAGAAGGCCACGCCTGGTCTCGTCATCCACCCCGCTGTTGGAAAAGACGGTGGTCATGCTGAACGCCCTCCTTGTTCACGATTGATGTGCTCGTCCGCGCACGGTGGTTCATGGTCAGCGTCCGGCCGTGGAACGCCCGGAGGCCCTGCCCGGCAGGAGCGGGCCGGTGGCCAGCCGCACGAGTTTGCGGCTGCGGTGGGAAAGGGTCCGCCGCTGACGGCGGGCGTACATCCGGTGCGCGGCGGCACGCGCGCGGCGGCGTTGCCCCTCGGTGAGGTCGGCGTCACGCAGCCAGCGCAGGATTTCGAGGTACTGCAGGGTCGAGGAGAAATGCGCCTGCCATGCGGGCACGCCGAGGCGGCGGCCGACCACCCCGATGCGCTCGTGTTTCCAGTGGCGGTGGGCGAGCACCTCGGGCACATGGCCCCACGGCCCGGCCAGCGCGAGCTTCGTGGCGAACACCTCGTCCTCGCGGAGCATGTTGCGCCGGGGGATGGTCATCACGGAAGCCCTGTGCATGAGGCCGTACAGGGGGTCGATCAGCAGGTGGCTCTCGTTGAGCATGCGCAGCATCTCGGCGAACCGGTCGACCGGGTCGTCCGACAGCAGCCCCGTGCCCTCATAAACACCGGTGCTGGTCGTCCCGTCGGGGTCGGTGTAGGACACCTGGGTGGTGACCAGAATGAGCCGCTCGTCCTCGGCGAAGGCTTGCAGGCACCGGGAGATGCAGTTGGGCTCCAGCGCGTCGTCGTCACCGACCCAGCGGAAGAACGTTCCACGGGCGATCCGTCCCGCGTGGATGAAGTTGTTGAGCAGCCCCACGTTCCGCGGCTGGCGATGGTAGGTGATCCGGCTGTCGGATCGCGCCAGGTCCCGGCAGAGCTCCTCGGTGTCGTCCGTGGAGGCGTTGTCGCAGATCACCAGCTCGACGTTCTGGTGATCCTGCGCCAGCACCGACCGGATCACCCCCTCCAGCCGCGCGGCGCCGTTGCGCACCGGCAGTCCGATGGACACCAGCGTGTCGGTTCCAGGCATCCGGTTCCCTTCTCGGTTCATCGGGAGCGTGCGGGGATCAGCTCGGTCACCCGGCCGCCCAGCTGCTTGAGCACGGCCTGCGGCACGACGACGAGGACGAAGACGAGCAGTCCCGTGCCGCCCGCCACGACCAGCTGAACGAGCGGAGCGCCGTCGACGACGTGTGCCAGCAACGTCATGACGACCCCCGCGAGCGCGCCCCCGAGCAGCGGGCGCACCAGGGCGGAGGCGATCGGGGCGAGGACCACTCCCGCCCTGTGCAGGGCCAGCGCCGCCAGCGGCAGGGCGACGACGACGGCGACCACCGCGTGCCCGATCGCCGCGCCGCGGATGCCGTCCACGCGTGCGCCGACCATCAACGCGGGCACCAGCGTCACCGCCCAGCCCAGGTTGAGCCACACTGTGGACTTGGTGGCGCCCAGCGCGGCCAGGATGTCGACCGCCAGGGCGGTCAGCATCCGCACGACCATCAGGATCGCCAGGAACCGCAGCACCTCGGCGGAGGGCGCCCAGCGCTCGCCGTACAGGAACACCACCACCGCCGGCGCGAGGGTCCCCAGGACCACGCCGAACGGCACCACGATGGAGAACAGCAGCGGCACCGCCCGCTGCACCCCCGCGGATATCGACTCCCGGCTCTCCTCGGCCAGCCGGGAGAAACTGGGCAGGGCGACATACCGTACGGCGGTGCCGACGAGACCGGGCACCCAGCTGGAGATGTTGAAGGCCAGCAGGTAGAAGCCGAGCAGGGTGAGGCCGAGGGCGTCACCGACGATGACGGAGTCGGCGTTCAGCAACACCCCCTCGATGCCGAGGCTCACGCAGAGCGGCAGCCCGAAGACCAGAAGTTTCCGGGCTGTCGCACGGTCCAGGCCGAACCCGATCCGCACCCTGGCGAAGGCGACCACCAGCACCCCGGTGACCGCGGCACCGCACAGTTGCCCCCAGGCGAAGCTGAAGGCCCCGGCGCCGTTTGCGGCGAGCACGATCGACACCGGGGCGTTCACCAGGAAGCCCACCAGGTTGGCCTTGGTGAGCTTGTCCTGCTCGAACCTGCGCAGGAGTGCCGCGCTGCGCACCGCGGTCAGGCCGTAGACGAGGTTGGTGGCGGTGAGGACGCGGATCACCCAGGTGGCGTTCTCGCTGCCGGACATCTGCGCGAAGAACGGCGCGATGATCCAGAACAACCCGTACAGGGCGGTGCTGGAGGCGATGGCCACGACCGTCGCCGTGGGTGCCATGTCCTCAAGTTTGCCCCGCCACTGCACGGTGGCCGCGATGATGCCCGCGTCGTTGATGTAGATGACGAACTGGCTCGCGGACAGTGCGATGGCGTAGACGCCGAAATCCTCCGGCACCAGCAGGCGGGCGAGGACCAGGCTCATGGCGAACGAGCCGACCTTCATCACCAGATTGCCCAGCACGCTCCAGCGGAGCCCGCGACCGGCCTGGCGGCCGATCTCCCCGACCTGGGAGGTGGCCTCGCCCGGTTGCCCGGCCTCCGCGTCCGCCACCGTCTCCGCGCCCTGTCTGTCTTCCATTGTCTTACCTTTCACCGTTCACCGGCCGGACCGCCGCCGCCCGTCGTGCCCTGATCCGGTCAGGCGGGTACCTCGACCCGCTCAAGCCAGATCTCCCGCCAGAACGGGATGAACTCCCGCGGGCAGCTGGCGGTGTACGCACCCGCGCAGACGATGCCCTCCAGGACGATGCAGGGGGACTTCATGCGGAGCATCTGGCCGCTCTTCTCGTCGATGCACCGATCGACCCTTGAGAGCACCCGTGCCGTCTGCCCGCAGTAACGCGCCATCTCCTCCTCGAACCCCATCCCGCGATTGAGCAGGTCCTGGTTGAGGGTTTTGACGATCTCCTCCTTGGACTTGATCCGGACGAGCTCTCCCGGCTGGAGGTCGAGGGTGCCGCTCGGCGTCGCACCGACGAGCCGGCCCTTGACGAACCCCCACCGGAGACCGCCCTTGATCCGCAGCCAGCTTGGCAGCACCCGCCTGCTGCGGTCCTGGAATCGGTTGAAGAGCCCGACGAGAAGGGCGCGGAACGCGAAGAACGTGCTCGCGTTGCCGGTGCGCACGTCCATGACGTACTGCCGGACGTCCTTGAGAGGCAGGCAGGTGGGCGCGGCCCGCAGCAGCTCGGTCGCCTGGCAGGAGAAGCGCTCCTCCCCGTCCGGACCGGGCTCCTTCCTGGCGGCCTTCTCAAGGATCGGCAGGAGGGGCCGGCCAGCCGCGAGACCGCGCGAGCCGTTCAGCGCCGGGTCAGGGCGTCCGCCGGAGGGCGTGGGCATCGGGGGCGCGCCGGGCTCGACCCTCTTGAGCCAGGCCTCCTTCCAGTAAAACTGGCAGGCCGTCTGGCAGCCGCCGTGCGCCTGCCCGTCGCAGCGGGCCCCGGTCAGATGTACGGCACGCTCCATCCGCCGCATCCCGCTGCGGCTGATCGTGTCGCAGAGCTTGTACGCCACCTTGTGCACGGTGAGCCGCTGCCCGCAGAAGGCCAGCATCTCCGGCATGAACGGCAGCTCGTCCAGTTCGCCTTTCTCATCCAGCGTGGCCCTGATCTCGGCCTCGCTGAGCACCTCCACCATCTCGCCAACCCGGAGGTTGAGCGTCCCGGGATCCGTGGCGGTCTGCAACCGCTTCATCTCACCTGTTCCTTGAGCAATCCCGCACCACGCAGGGCTTGTGCCGCATCCGCCACGGCGGCGAAGGGCAGGTCGGACCGTTCCGCGATGTCCAGCAGGCTGTGCTCTCCGTCGGAGAGGTTCAGCACCCACAACATCGCCATCTGCGCCTGTTTGGTGTCGCTGCGTCCTCCCAGCGACCCGTACAGGCCCCTCCTGCCCAGTTGCGGCTCGCCGTACGGGCTGAGGTTGACATAGCGGCGGTTGCGCTCCAGGACCTGCGTGATCTCCCAGCAGGTCTCCAGGGTGTCCGCCATCGCCTCCGGCGACACGAAATCCGGGTTGTCGGCCGAGGTGTGATACTCGGGGTAGCCGGCGTACGGCGTCCGGGTCAGGGAGCCGACGGCCAGGTTGAAGCCCGGTGAGCAGAACTGGCGCTCGTCGTAGCCGTACGGAGAGAAGTCCACGATCTCGTGCTCGCGCCCGGAGGCCCGCAGGACGTGTCTCGCCGCCCGGTCGATCTCGGCGTCCCCGCGCCTGCTGCGCTTGTAGGTCAGCGCGCCGCGGTCTCCCGCGCAGGCCAGCACGAGCCCGTGCCTGACGTTCCCGACGTGCTCCCGGTTACGCGCCAGCCAGGTGATCGCGCCGATGGTGCCCGGCATGAACAGGAACCGGTAGGTATACCAGGGGCGGGTCTCGGCCAGCCGCCGCGCGAGCCGGGTCGCCACCGCGATGCCCGCCAGGTTGTCGTTGGCCAGCGAGGGGTGGCACACGTGGCAGGAGATGATCACCTCGTCGGAGACCTGCCCCGGGATCACGTGCTCGCCGTAGGTCAGGTGGCCGTCGACGAGAGTCGAGTCGATCCGGACCTCGTAGCGGCCGTCCGGCAGGCTCGCCAGGGTGTTCTCGCGGAGGCAGAAGCCCCAGGTCTCCGCGTAGTAGCTGGTCCGGTACGGGATCAGGTCGGGCTGCTCGGGCAGCGTGTGCAGGTGCCCGCGCAGCTCGTCCAGTGTCATGGTGGCCGACACCGGAACGCTGTAGCCGACCACGTGGAGGTTGGACTCGGCGAAGTCGACCACGCGGGTGCCCGAGGCGTCCTTGATGTAGGCGTCGCGGATGTTCCACTCCTTGGGCACCGTCCAGTCGAGGACCTCGGTCCCCGTCGGCACCTCGTGGATCCGCAGCGGGACGGACTCCCCGACGATCTCCAGCGTGCGGCGCACCCCGTCGCCGGTGATGCTCCGGCACAGGGGGTAGAGGCGTTCGACCAGGGCGTGCATCTCACGTCCCGTGGTGTCACCCGTCACTGGCGACCACCTCGCGCGGCCGGAGCGCGTCGTCGACGGTGCCAGCCGTACGGCGGGCCGACAGTCGTGCGAGCCTGGTGAAGCGGTGCTGGAAGTCCCGCTCGGTCAGGCCGAACCGCCTGTACGCCTCCACCAGCTCGACCGCGCCCTCCTTGACCGTCCACCGCGGCTGGTAGCCGGGCAGCGCGGCGCGGACACGGGAGAAGTCCACCCGGTAGGAGCGCGGGTCCGCTCCGGCCTCACCGGTGATCACCAGCCGGGAGCCGGGAACCGCCTCGACGACCTCGGCGGCGATCTCCGCCACGGTCACGTTGTTCTGCTCGGTGCCCACGTTGAACGCCTTGGCGTGCACGGCCTCCCGGGGGGCGGCCAGCGCCATGACGAAGGCGTCCGCGATGTCCTCGGCGTGCACCAATGGCCGCCACGGAGTCCCGTCGGACATCACCCGCACCTCCCCCGACAGGAGCGCGTGCCCGACGAGGTTGTTCAGCACGATGTCCGCGCGCAACCGGGGCGAGAACCCGAAGGCGGTGGCGTTGCGCAGGAAGACCGGGGTGAAGTCGCCGTCCGCCAGCTCGGCCAGGTCGTCCTCGACCCGGACCTTGGACTCGGCGTAGGGGGTCACCGGGCGTAGCGGCGCGTCCTCGCCGACCAGGCCGTCACCACCGGAGGCGCCGTAGACCGAGCAGGTGGAGGCGTACAGGAACCGGCGCACGCCCGCCTCGCGGGCCAGCCGGGCCAGGCGTACCGAGGCGTGGTGGTTGATGTCGTAGGTCAGCTCGGGCGCCAGCGCGCCGAGCGGGTCGTTGGACAGCGCCGCGAGGTGCACCACGGCGTCCACGCCCGCCAGTTCGCCGGCGGTGACGTCTCGCAGGTCGACCGAGTGGCCGCGCGGGTCGTCGGGCGCGGGGCCCAGGACGCAGTCGGCGAACAGCCCGGAGTCCAGGCCGACCACCTCATGGCCCGCTTCGGCGAGCGCCGGGGCCATCACACTTCCCAGGTAACCCTGGTGCCCGGTGAGCAGCACGCGCATCCGGTTCATCCTCCAGCCAGATCGAGAGTCAACTTGTTCACGTGAAACGCCTCCGCGTAGCGCGCATGGCACTCGATTCCGCGGATGCGGGCCAGCCCGAGAAACGCCTCGCGGTCGTACCAGGGGCGCTGTCGTTGTGAGGGGTAATGCTGTTGGAGCAGGGTCACCTTCGCCTCGGCCACCTCGGGCGCGAGCGGCTGGTAGACCGGGGGCCGCCCGAGATCGCCGTCCCACTTGACGATCTCGTAGCCGAGCACCTGGTGGTCGCGGAAGGCCGTGGGGACCAACCGCGCCAGGCCCCGGTGGTCCTGGTGGGCGTCTCCGGGGTGCGGTGCGAACAGCAGATCGGGGTCGGTCCGGGCGCGCAGGTCCTCCACGGCGCCCTTCGCCTCGTCCCAGTGGGCGGGCAGCCTTCCGTCGGGCAGCTTCAGCACGGTGAGCCGCAGGTCGGCACCGGGGCAGAAGGCGGTCAGCGCCGCGTGTTCCTCCTCCTCCCGCTCGGTGCCGCCGCCGGAGAGCACCAGCGCGTCCACCTTCATGCCGGGATATGCGGAGCAGAGGGTCAGCAGGCTGCCGCCCGCGCCGATGGCGATGTCGTCGCAGTGGGCGGCGAGCAGCGCGACCCCCTTCGCGCTGGTCGGCCGAAATCCGATCATGCGGTCGGCACCGCCGGTTCGCGCTCCCACAGCGCCCACGGCCGCTCGCCGCGCGAGTACGCCTCATCGAGGGCGACCCGCTCCTTGACCGTGTCGGTCGGCCGCCAGTAGCCGCGGTGGGGGTAGGCGAGCATCCGGCCGCGCTTGGCGAGCTCGGCGCATCCGTCCGCGACGAGGTCTCCGCCCGGCGGGATGTGGTCGAAGATCTCCTGGCGGAGCACGAAGTATCCGCCGTTGACCCAGAGGGGCATCTGGCTGACCGGCGTGATCCCGCCGACCGTCCCGTTCTCGCCCAGTTCGACGCAGTGGAAGGTGTCCGAGGGCGGGACGACCATCATGGAGGCGCCCGCGTCGGACGCGGCGAAGCGGTCGATGATCTCCGGCAGCGGCGCGTCCGTGAGCACGTCGGCGTAGTTGGCCAGGAACATCTCGTCGCCGTCGAGGTGGTCGCGGACCCGGCGCAGCCGCTCGCCGATCGGCGACTCGATCCCGGTCTGCACGAACGAGATCGACCAGTCGGAGATGTCGGTGGACAGCAGCTCGACCTTGCCTCCGCGCAGGACGAAGTCGTTGGAGATCGTCTCCTGGTAGTTCAGGAAGAAGTCCTTGATGTGGTGCGCCCCGTAGCCCAGGCAGAGGACGAACTCCGTGTGGCCGAAATGCGCGTAGTAGCGCATGACATGCCAGATGAGCGGCCGAGGGCCGACGAGCTGCATCGGCTTGGGCGCGTCACCCGGGGTGCCGGTGCGCATGCGCGTTCCGTACCCCCCGCAGAAGAGGACGACTTTCACGGGTTCACCTCGACGATCTCCAGGCTGGGGATCGGGAAGACCAGGCGGCCTCCCCAGGCGTGGACGAAGGACAGCTGGCCGGTGAGCTCCTCGCGGAGGTTCCACGGCAGGACGAGCACGTAGTCGGGCCGGTCTTCGGCGATCCGCTCGGGCGGCAGGATCGGGATCCGCGTGCCCGGGGTGAACCTGCCGTGCTTGTAGGGGTTGCGATCCACCGTGTAGGACAGCAGGTCCGCGCGGATCCCGCAGTGGTTGAGCAGCGTGTTGCCCTTGCCCGGTGCCCCGTAGCCGACCACGGTCTTACCCTGCTCCGCGGCCTCGACGAGGAACTTCAGCAGGTCCCGCCGCACCCGGGCCACCCTCGCGGCGAACTCGGTGTATCCGGCCAGCTCGTGCAGGCCAGCGGCCTTCTCCGCGGCGAGCACCTCGTCCACCCGCCCGCCGGGCTCGCCCGCCACCTCCTCGGGTCGCGCCCACAGCCGGATCGAGCCCCCGTGGGTCGGCAGCAGCTCGACGTCCACGAGGGACAGGCCGCCGGCGGCCAGGGCGCGTCGCGCGGACGCGACCGTGTAGTACTGGAAGTGCTCGTGATAGATCGTGTCGTACTGGTTGTGCTCCATCAGGGTGAGCAGGTGCTGGACCTCGATGGAGACCCACCCGTCGTCCGCCACGAGCGCGCGAAGGCCCTTGGTGAACCCGATGACGTCGGGGATGTGCGCGTAGACGTTGTTGGCCACCACCAGGTCGGCGGGGCCGTGCTCCTGCCGTACCGTCAGGCCGGTCTCGGGACCGAGGAACGCCGTGACGGTCGGCACGCCCTTGTCTCTCGCCGCCTGACCGACGTTCTTCGACGGTTCGATGCCCAGGCACCGGATCCCCCGGTCGACCACGTGCTTGAGCAGGTATCCGTCGTTGCTGGCCACCTCGACCACGAACGAGCCGTCGTCCAGCCCCAGCCGCTCGACCGCACCGCCCACGAACTCCCGCGCGTGCTCCACCCACGACGTCGAGTAGGACGAGAAGTAGGCGTATTCGGTGAAGGTGTCTTCCGGGGTGATCAGCGGGGGGATCTGCGCCAGCCAGCAGCCGGTGCACACCCTCAGGTGCAACGGATAGGTGATCTCGGGCTCATCGAGCTGCTCAGCGGTGAGAAACCGCTCGCAGGGCGGTGTCGCCCCGAGATCGACGACGCTGGCCAGGCTCGCCGAGCCGCACAGCCGGCAGGTTGTCATCAATACACTCCCTCGCCGCGCAACGCGGCTCGACCGGTCTTTGACAAGATCAATTCATCGAGCGCGAACCCTAGGTTTTCGCCCGATCTTTCGGAGGTGTTACAAAGCACCGCTGTGGCATGCTTCGGCCCATGGAACCCCTGAGCATCGACGGAATGTGGTGTCACACACCACGCATCCACTCCGATCCACGCGGCGCGTTCTTGGAGAGCTACCGCTCCGCCGACCTGCGGGAATCGGTCGGGCATCGGCTGGATCTCGCCCAGGTCAACTGCTCGGTCTCCGGGCGCGGCGTCCTCCGGGGGATCCATTTCGCGGACGTGCCGCCCGGCCAGGCCAAATACGTCATGTGCGTGTCCGGCGCCATCCTCGACGTCGTCGTGGACATCCGCGTCGGCTCGCCCACCTTCGGCCACTGGGAGGCCGTGCGCCTGGACGACGAGTCCCGGCGCGGCCTCTACATCGCCGAAGGGCTCGGCCACGCCTTCATGGCGCTCAGCGAGCAGGCCACGATCGTCTACCTGTGCTCGCAGCCCTACGCCCCCGGACGCGAGCACGAGGTCCACCCGCTCGACCCGGCCATCGGGATCGAGTGGCCGGCCGGCCTCGTGCCCGTCCTGTCGGACAAGGACGCCGCCGCGCCCACCCTCAAAGAGGCGCTGGACGCGGGACTGCTGCCGGACTACCGCGCGTGTAAGGCCTACTACGACGGCCTCGCGGCCTCTAGCCGTTGACGAGCACATCGGATTCCCGCAACGCCTCTCGCCAGTCCCTCATCGGGGAAAGCCCCGCCCGGCTCCAGCGGTCGTGTCCCAGCACGCTGTAGGCCGGGCGCGGCGCCGGACGCGGGAACTCCTTGGAGGAGACCGGGCTGATCCGCTCCGGGTCCGCGCCGATCAGCGTGAAGATCTCCCTCGCGAAGCCGTACCAGCTCGTCTGGCCGGAGTTGGTCGCGTGGTAGACCCCCGGCGGGGCGTCGGCGCGCCCCAGCTCCGTGATCCAGCCGGCCAGGTCACCGACCCAGGTGGGCTGGCCCAGCTGGTCGTCGACGACGTCCAGGGTCTCCCTGGCCTTCTCGATGCCGGCGATCGTGCGGACGAAGTTCTTGCCGGTCGCGCCGTACAGCCAAGCGGTCCGCACGACGTAGCCGGTGTCCGGCAGCACCTCCAGCACGGCGCGCTCGCCCGCGAGCTTGGTGCGCCCGTAGGCGTTGACCGGACAGGTCGGCGCGTCCTCGGGGTACGGGTTCAGCGCGGTCCCGTCGAAGACGTAGTCGGTGGAGGGCTGGATCATCCGCGCGCCGAGGCGCCCGCACGCCTCGGCCAGTGCCCGCACCCCGTGCCCGTTGACGGCCAGCGCCTCGGCCTCACGCGTCTCGGCGTCGTCCACCGCCGTCCACGCCGCGCAGTTCACCACGATGTCCGGCCGGCACGCCGACACCAGATGGTGCACGGCCGGCGCGTCGCGAAGGTCGAGCTCGTCCCGGCCGAACGCGATGGCGGCCTCCCCCTCGGCCTTCAGGCGACCCAGCAGCTCGGTCGCGAGCATGCCGGAGGCACCGGTGATCAACCACCGGCTCATGCGGTCTCCCCGGCCCTCGGCGCGGTGCCCGCGTCCGCGAGCACGCCGTCCTCCCGCCGTCTCCCGCCTTCGGCCGCGGCCTTCCACCAGTCCGGGTTGTCGGCGTACCAGCGGACGGTGTCCGCCAGCCCCTGGTCGAACGGGACGCGCGGCCGGTAGCCGAGGGCCCGCAGCCGGGAGTCGTCGAGAGAGTAGCGGCGGTCGTGCCCCTTGCGGTCTTCGACGTGTTCGACCATGTCCCAGCCGGCGCCGCACGCCGCGAGCAGCCGGGTGGTCAGCTCGGTGTTGGTCAGCTCCGCCGTACCTGCGATGTGGTAGACCTCGCCGGGCTCACCCCGCTCGGCGACGAGCCGGATGCCCGCGCAGTGGTCGTCGACGTGGATCCAGTCGCGGATGTTGCCGCCGTCGCCGTAGAGCGGGACCTTGCGCCCCTGGAGGAGGTTGGTGACGAAGAGGGGGATCACCTTCTCCGGATACTGGTAGGGCCCGTAGTTGTTGCCACAGCGCGTGATGGACACCGGAAGGCCGTGGGTGATCGCGTAAGCGCGTGCGATCATGTCACCCCCCGCCTTGGACGCCGAGTACGGCGAGCGCGGCCGCAGCGGCGCGCTCTCGTCCCAGGAGCCGACGTCGATCGATCCGTACACCTCGTCGGTGGACACCTGCACCACCCGGGGGGTGCCCGCCTCCAGACAGGCCTGCATCAGGGTCTGCGTGCCCAGGACGTTGGTCCGCACGAACTCCCCGGCGCCCTCGATGGACCGGTCCACGTGGGACTCGGCCGCGAAGTTGACGACGACGTCGTGACCGGGCACCACCTCGGCCAGGAGCCCGGCGTCGCACATGTCACCGTGCACGAAGGTGTGGACGACCCCCTCCAGGTTCGCCGGGTTGCCGGCATAGGTGAGTTTGTCGAGAACCGTCACGGCGATGCCGTCCGCGACGAGCATGCGAACGTAGTGGGAGCCGATGAATCCGGCCCCACCGACGACCAAGACCTTCATGAACTGATCTGGACCTTGCTGTGATCGCCCAGCACGAGGCGGTGGGCTCTGGGGGTGTTGGGGGCGGGGGTGACCTCGACGTCGTGGCCGATGAGCGAGGCCTCGATCCGGGACACTCCGGAGATGGAGGACCGGGGCAGCACGATCGAGTATTCGATCTCGCTGTTGCTGATCGTGCAGCCGGCCGCGATCGAGGTGAAGGGGCCGATGTAGCTGTCCAGAATCCGGGCTCCGGCACCGATGATCACCGGGCCGACGATGCGAGAGCGCTCCACCGTGGCGCCCTCCTCGACGACCACCCGGCCGATCAGCTCGCTGACGCCGTCCACCCGGCCGTCCACGCGTCCGTCCAGGGACTCCAGGACCAGCCGGTTGACCTCAAGCATGTCGGTGACGTTCCCGGTGTCCTTCCAGTAGCCGGAGATGACGGTGGACTCGACCGGGTGGCCCGCCTCGATCAGCCACTGGATCGCGTCGGTGATCTCAAGCTCGCCCCGCCAGGACGGCTTGAGCTCGGCCACCGCCTCGTGGATCGCGGGGGTGAACAAGTAGACGCCGACGAGCGCGAGATCACTCTTGGGCTCGGCGGGCTTCTCCTCCAGGCCGACCACGCGGCCGGCGGGGTCGAGCTCCGCGACACCGAACTGCCGTGGGTCGCCGACCTGGGTGAGCATGATCTGAGCGGCCGGCCGGTCGCGGGTGAACCGCTCCACGATGTCGTTGATGCCGCCGACGATGAAGTTGTCGCCGAGGTACATGACGAAGTCGTCGTCACCGAGGTAGTCGCGGGCGATCAGCACCGCGTGGGCGAGCCCGAGCGGGGCCTGCTGGCGGAGATAGGTCACCTGCAGGCCCAGCGCGGAGCCGTCGCCGACGGCGGCCTGGATCTCGGCCTGCGTGTCGCCCACGACGATCCCGATCTCGCGGATCCCGGCGGCGGCGATGGCTTCGAGCCCGTAGAAGAGCACGGGCTTGTTGGCCACCGGGACGAGTTGCTTGGCGGAGGTGTGGGTGATCGGCCGCAGCCGGGTGCCCGATCCCCCGGCGAGCACGAGTGCTTTCACTGCTAGTAGGCCCCTTCTCCGCCGGTGACGGCGCTCCAGGTTTTCCAGAGGATCTGCAGGTCCAGGAAGAGCGACCAGTTCTCGACGTAACGCAGGTCCAGGCGGACCGACTCCTCCCAGCTCAGATCGGATCGGCCGCTCACCTGCCACAGGCCGGTCATGCCGGGTTTGACGACCAGGCGGCGGCGCACGTCCTCGCCGTATTGCTCGACCTCGTCGGGCAACGGTGGCCGCGGCCCGACGAGCGACATCTCCCCGCTGAGCACGTTGAGCAGCTGCGGCAGCTCGTCGAGGGAGTAGCGGCGGAGGAAGGAACCCACGCGGGTGATCCTTGGATCGTTCCTTATTTTGAAGAGCACGCCGTCGAACTCGTTCTGCCGCTGGAGGGTCGTCTTCAGCCGCTCGGCGTCGACGACCATGGTGCGGAACTTCACGACCTTGAACTCCCGGCCGCCCTTGCCGATTCTGACCTGCCGGAACAGCGCGGGACCCGGGCTGGTCGCGCGGATCAGCGCGCTGATGACCAGCATGGGCAGGGCCAGAACCAGCAGCGCCAGTGCCGCGCCGACCCGGTCGAAGAGGTTTTTGGCGAGCCGCTTCACACCGTTGAACTCGGGGTGCTCGACGTGCAGCAGCGGCATCCCGGCCACGGGGCTGATGCTGATGCGCGGACCGGCCACGTCCATGAGCGCGGGCGCCACGAACAGGTCGGTGCGGGCGTCCTCCAGGCCCCAGGCGAGCCTGCGCAGCGCCGCGCCGTCCAGCTCGGGACAGGCCAGTACGGCGACGGCGTCGGCGCTGACCTTGGTCACCACCTCGGCGACGTTAGAGAAGCTTCCGAGCACCGGGACCCCGTCGACGTCCAGCGTCTCCAGGTCCGACGGCAGGCACGCGGCGACCACGGTCATGCCGTGATGCGGTTGCCTGCGCAGCTGCATCACCAGGTCGAGCACCGACTCCCGGTGCCCGACGGCGACCACCTGGCGCATGTATTCGCCGAGGGACCGCCGCCGGTGGAGCCGCTTTCGCATCCTGTATCGGAAGACGACCGTGAGAAGAAGGGCGAGCGGGAACATCGCCATGACGAAACTACGGGCGATGGTCGTCTGGGTCGCGTAGGCCCCGATCGCGACGGCGGCCGTCAATCCGACCCCTCCATCGAAAACCGCCCGGAATTCCTCCGTTCCCTCGCCGTGCGCGCGCTTGCGGTAAGCGCCCGCCAGAGCCAGCGACAGTGGCCACGCCAGGGCGAAGCCGAGTCCCAGCAGTGCCTCCGTCCCGGGAATGTAGGCACCGAACCAGAGCCGGATACCCAGAACCGTCTCACAGGCGACCACCGCGCACGCGAGGTCTCCAGCCAGCAGAATCCGCGCATAGGACCGCGTCCAGATGCTCGGAGCGGTGCGCACCACACCATCGAGGAGCGCGACAGCGGGCTCCTCTGTCCCCACCCTCATACCACCCCACCCAGATGCCCCAGCATTAACAGATAACGAGACGCGCATCTCGTTTCATTGGTTGACAGCTTTCTCGAATGCACCAGGAGCGCGGATACACAGGGAAATCCTAGTGATCAAGATTCAGCAGGGGAATAGCGTCCTACTGTCCACTACTGGCCTAAGCAGGGCAGACAGAACATCTTGACGGAACGGTCCAAACATGTAGGTTTAACCGCCCTAAATCGCCGAAGAACCGCCGATTAGTCGTATTCAAAATCCGGCAGGGCGGACGGAGGTTCGGGACTGCGCCAGACGACGACATAATCGTCGCGCGCGACGTCCACTGCCGCGCCGAGCCTGTCGAGATCGAAGTCGGGGAGATATCGAAGACGGGCGAGGAAGCTGGTGTCGGTCGCCGACCTGGGCACCACACAGCCCTGGCCGTCACGATCTAGAAGAATGTACAGGATGTCCGAGTTGCTGTCTCCTACCACTCTCACCTCGACGACGTCCTCCCATGCGAGGGCGTCGACGCTGCCGTCCGCGTAGTGACGGGTCACGCCTTCTTCGGTGACATATACGTAGGAGTCCGGCACCGAGTTGCCCTGCATGGCCGCGATTCTGACGACTCCAGGGCATCCGGTGCAATAGAAACGCGCAAGTCGGGCGATCGACGCGTCTCGCGGCCGTGGTCGGCCGGCCCCGTCAGGGCTCGCCCCAGCCACGGTCGACCGGACCCGTCAGGGCTCGCCCCACCCGTGGTCCAGGTGCGCGGCGACGGCCCGCCTGGCGCTTTCCACCGGGCCGCGGCCGATCGTGTCGAGCAACTCCTCGTGCTCGGCCACCAGCACGTCCCGGTCGGCGTAGACGGAGCGCAGCCGCACCAGGCCGAGCCGCGTCTCAGCGGCCAGCGTGGAGTAGAGCCGCTCCAGCCGGGGACTGCCCACCGCGACGATCAGCGCCTCGTGCAGCGCCATGTGCTCGGCCACCACATCGGACCAGGGGGCGTCGCCGGGCAGCGCGGCCATCCGCGACAGGGCGTCATCGGCCTCCTTGACCCGCCGCCCGGCCAGAGCGGTGGCCATCAGGTCCTCCAGCGGGCGCCGGACGAACATCAGATCCTCGAGGTCGGCCACGGTCACCTCGGCCACCTGCGCGCTGCGGTGCCGTTCGCGCTTGAGCAGCCCCTCGTGCACGAGCACGGCCAGCGCCTCCCGGACGGTCGGCCGGGCCACGCCGTACTGGGCGGAGAGTTCCTGTTCGGGCAGCGCGGTGCCGGGGGCCATCTCGCCGGAGAGGACCCGCCGGCGCAGGGCGTCGGCGAGGGCGTTGACGGCGGAGACGGGACGGAGCGGGATGGTCACACCGACGACTCTATTGCCGCGGTGGCGCTCACCGCCCGCCGCTCGGGGAGGGCCACCGTGGCCAGGCTCGCGCCGATCAGCACCAGCCCGGCGACCGAGAGGGGCGTGAGCCGCTCGCCGAGCACCACGACACCGAGCAGGGCCGCGACCGCGGGCTCGGCGAGTGCGAGGGTGGAGGCGGTCGCGACGGGGGTGGTGCGCAGGCCCCTGCCGTACAGGACATAGGCCAGCGCGGTGGTGGCGCAGCCGAGATAGAGGGCGGCGACCATGCCTCGGGGCTCGGCGAGCCAGGACACGTCCGTCCACAGCAGGACCGGCAGCATGACGATCGCGGCCCCGCCGAATATCGCGCCCATCACCGCGTTGGAGGGGGCTCCGGCGCCGATCACCCGGGACGCCGTCACCGCGTAGAAGGCGTAGATCAGGCCGCCGAGGAGCGCGAGCAGGATCCCGTCCGCCCGCGCCTCGCCTCCCCCGCCGGTCAGTACGGCACAGCCCGCGATCGCCGCCGCGGTCGCCCCGGCCCAGCGCCGGCTGGGCGGCACCCGATCGAGCAGCCAGGACAGCAGGCCGGTGAAGACGGGACCGCTGCCGATGGCGACGACGGTGCCGATGGCCACGCCGGTCCGGCTGACCGCGGCGAAGTAGCAGAGCTGGTAGGCGGCCGCGGCCAGCGCCGCGGCCAGCAGCAGGTCCCGGCGAGGCAGCAGCCGCATCGCCGGGCCCACGGCGACCGCGAGCACCAGGCCGCCGACCACCATGCGGGCGGCGGCCAGGGAGATCGGGTCGACTCCCGCGACGAGCAGTCCGGCGGTGCCGGCGGTACCCCAGAGCACGGCGGCTCCGACGACGGCAAGCTTCATGGCCACATTGTCTGACAACTAGACAATGTGCGTCAAACGCTTACCCCGAGACGGTCACCAGGCCCTACGACGTGATCCGGGCCACGCCCGTCGACACCTCCTTCCCGCTCGCCCTGCTCCTGGCCGACCGGGCCGTTGCCACGCAGTGAGCACAAAAACCCCCATTCCGGCCCTCAGGACAGGTGCAGTGCCATCGCAGGACTCCGTCGACGGCCCGAAGCTCCACGCACGCGGCGCCGTCGTCCACCTCCGCGATGACCAGTGACGGGCTGAACCGGACCAGCTGGACCGCCCTCGACCTCACCAGCTCGTCTCCACGGGCCAGCGCCTCCTGCGCCGCGCGGCCCACCTCCTGCTCGACCAGATCCGCGACCCTCAACATGGGCGCCTCCCTATTCATGACATGGAAGACGCACCCCACAGGACAGAGGTTCCCAAATACCGTTAAAGGCTTTCTTAATATGAATCGCCCATATCTCTGGTCGCCGATCACCGGCGTTGCTAGGGTTTCGCCACTGCTAATCGCGCATATCTGCAGTGCGAGGTACCATGGCCGGCCGCAAACACTCGATCAAGGTCAAGATTTTCACCCTCCTGCTTGTCCCACTTGTCTCACTTGTAGCTATTTGGGCGTTTGCGGCGACTCTCACCGTTCAAAGCGGCCTGGACCTGCTCAGCGCCAGCAACGGCTATGAAAGCGGGATCCTCCCCACCAGAGCGGTGACCACCGCGCTCCAGCACGAGCGGCTCCTGTCCCTGTCCGTCCTGGGCGGTTCCGCAGCCGCCCGCACGTCTCTGGACGCCCAGCGAATCCAGACGAACGCCGCGCGGGCGGAGCTGGAACGGCGCGTTCCCGCGCTCCGGGCGAACACGACTTCGGCTGTCTGGGACCACCTGGTTCAGCTGTTGAACGCGATGGACCGGCTCACCGAGATCCGCAGCGGGGTGGACACCCGCGCGGCCGGCCGGCTGCAGACCCTCGACGCCTACAACTCGATAATCGGGGTGGCCTTCGAGGTCTACGGAAAGATCCGGATGACGTCGGACATCGACCTGCACGACCAGACCCGCGCCGTCGTCATGGTCGGGCGGAGCCGCGAGATGCTCAGCCAGCAGGCCGCGCTGATCTCCGGCGCCGTGGCCGCGGGAACCATGAACGCCGAGGATCGCGCCAGGTTCGGCGAGCTGGTCACCGGTCGCAGGCTGCTGTACTCCACGGGGTTCACCCAGCTCGACGAGGAGCTGCAGACGCCCTACGGCGAGCTGCAGGGCTCCGCCACCTACACCTCCTTCGAGCAGATCGAAGACGCCATCACCGCGGGCGGCAAACCGAACGCCTCCTGGGCGACGGTCGCGGCGAAGCTCTCCGACGCGTTCGACAAGCTCGGCGGGGACGCCGGCAAGCGCATCACCGAACGGTCCATGCCGGTCGCGGCCGGCATCCTGGTCAGGATCGGCGTCGCCGGCGGGCTCGGCCTGATCGCGGTCGCGGTGTCCATCTTCGTCTCGGTGCGGTTCGGCCGCCGGATAGGCGCCGAGCTCGTCGGCCTCCAGCAGGCGGCCCTGGACCTGGCGCACCGCCGGCTTCCGGACGTGGTCGAGCGGCTCCGCCGGGGCGAGGACGTCTGTTCCGAGGCCGGCGAGCTGAACCACGGCACCACCACCGAGATCGTGAGCGTCGGGGAGGCGTTCTCCTCGGTCCAGAAGACCGCCGTCGAGGCGGCCGTCGGCCAGGCCCAGATGCGTAAGAACGTCAACAAGGTCTTCGTGAACCTGGCCAGGCGCAGCCAGTCTCTCCTCCACCGGCAGCTCGCCATGCTGGAGGCGATGGAGCAGCGCGCCACCGACCCGGACACCCTCGACGACCTGTTCGGCCTCGACCATCTGACCACCCGCATGCGCCGCCACTCCGAGGGACTGATCATCCTGTCCGGCGCGGTTCCCGGCCGAGGCTGGCGGGTACCGGTCGCGATCTACGACGTGGTCCGCGCCGCCATCGAGGAGGTCGAGGACTACCAGCGCGTGACGGTGAACGTGCCCCCCGGCCCCGCCGTCATCGGCACGGTGGTCACCGACGTGATCCACCTCCTGGCCGAGCTTGTGGAGAACGCCGCCATCTTCTCGCCTCCGCACACCACGGTGCAGGTCAACGGCGAGGCGGTGGCCAAGGGCTACGCCATCGAGGTCGAGGACCGCGGGCTCGGCATCACCTCCGCCGAAATGGCCCAGCTCAACGAACGGCTGGCCAGTCCCCCGGAATTCGACCTGGCCGACAGCGACCGGCTCGGCCTGTTCGTCGTCACGCAGCTCGCCTCCCGGCACGGCATCCGCGTCTCCCTGCGCCCGTCCCCCTTCGGCGGAACCACGGCGATCGTGCTCCTGCCGAGCGAGCTGGTGGTCGATTCGTCCGGGCCCCAGGTCACCCACACGGCCGAGCTCGAACAGGCCACCACCGACATCGGGCTTCCCAAGCGGGTACGGCAGGCCGTACCCGAGCGGCGGACCGCGACGGACGACGCGCCGGAATCGGCTTCGAGCGCCATGCTGGCCGCTTTCCAGAGCGGATGGCGCCGCGGGGAGCAGGAGAGGGGAGCGGAATGACCGAGCGCTGGCTCGACCAGGACGCCGGGCCCATCGTCCGCCCCTACACGCTCACCCGGGGCCGAACCCGGGCCCCCGGGGCGCAGTTCGACCTGGTCGCCACGGTGGTGGTGGCCAACCCCCCTCGGGCGGACCTGCCTCCCGAACATACTCTGATCGTCAATGCCTGCCGTACGCCCGTCTCCGTCGCCGAGCTGGCCTCGGAGACCGGCCTTCCCATCGGGGTGCTCCGGGTGCTGCTCGGCGATCTGCGCGACTCCGGCCTGATCACCATCCGGCTTCCCGTGCCCACCGTCTCGCTCCCGCGCGAAAGCCTGCTCCGCGACGTGCTCGCCGGGCTCAAAGCCCTGTGACCTCGTTCCCCTCACCACCCGCGCGGCAGAGGACACCCCATCGAGGGTGCCGCTGACACGCGATCGGTCAGCCGGTCAGTCGGTGGCCAGGCGGGCGTGCCGCTCCACGTCGTACCGCACGCCCTCGTAGCACAGCTTGGCCCGCTCGATCCCCTCGGGCAGGAACCCCGCTCTGGTCGCCACCGCGCACGAGGCCGGGTTGTTGAGCCGGTGACCCAGCTCAAGACGGAACAGCCCCCGCTCGCGGAACGCCCAGTCCGCCAGCTTCCGTGCCGCGGCCACGGCCACTCCCCGCCCCCTGGCGTGCGGTGACGTCCAGTAGGACACCCAGCCGTTGCCGTGCGCGTCGATGTTGCTCACCGCGACGTTCCCCACGACCTGGCCGCCCGCCACCACGGCGAACGCCTGCGCGTCGTCCCGGAACCCCCACACCCCCATCCACTCCAGCGCCGCCTCGGGCGTCTCGATCGGCCGTGCCGCCTGCTGCGCCATGTCCGGGGATCTGAAGGCGTCGAGCACGGCGTGCGCGTCATCGGGCCGCCAGGCGCGCAGTTCCACATCAATCATGCGAAGCAGACTATTGCTCCGGCAGGCAGCCGTGAAGAGATGATCATGCTGCCCATCGCCGCCCGGGGTCGCCGCGTCGCGAGCGCGCGAAGCACGAGTTCATCCGACGCGCAGCGCCTCCAGCATCCGCGACAGGGCGATCATGGTGTCGGTCAGGTCTTCGGGATTCTCCGACCCCGCCAGCCACAGAGCCGCCTCGTTCATCGCGCCCGACAGCAGGCGGGTCAGCGGCGCGACCGGCTGCCGGGCGATCACTCCCCCCTCGATCAGGGTGGTGAGGGCCTCGGCCAGATGCCGGGCCGAGGCGGCCTCGTCCAGCGCGCGCCATTCGTTCCAGCCCAGTACGGCGGGGCCGTCGACGAGCATGATCCGCTGAACGTCCGGGTCGGTGCTGGCGGTGAGGAACGCCCGGCATCCGGCGGTGAAGCTCTCCCACGGATCGTCCTGGGCCTCGGCGGTCGCGGCCACCGTCCGGGCGACCTGCTGCTGCACCTCCGAAAGGACGGCGCGGAACAGGGCGGCCTTGCTGTCGAAGTGGTGGTAGAGCGCACCCTTGGTGACCCCGGCGGCGCGGACGATCTCCGACAGGCCCACCGCGCCGTAGCCCAGGGTCGCGAACAGGCGCCTGCTCTCACGCAGGAGGGCCTGCCTGGTCCGCTCTTTCTGCTGCGCCCTGCCGACGTTCGTCATCGCACCTCGCCTGTTGACATACCGATGGTACGCCAATACGTTACCTTCGCATACCGACGGTATGTGAAGGAGTTCGCATGAAACTGACCAGCTTCTATCCGGTTGTCTGCACCTCACGGCTCCAGGAGTCCCGCGACTTCTACACCGGGCTGCTGGGGTTCGAGACGACGTTCGAGGCCGACTGGTACGTCAGCCTGCGGCGGCCGGGGGCGTCGCCGTACGAGCTCGCCCTTCTCGACCACGACCACCCGACACTGCCCGAGGCGTATCGCGCTCCCGTGCGGGGCCTGCTGCTCAACTTCGAGGTGGAGGACGTGGACGCGGAGTGGGAGCGGCTCGTCGTCCGCGGGGGACTGCGGGCCGAGCTGGAGCTGCGGAGCGAGGACTTCGGGCAGCGGCACTTCATCGTGGCCGATCCCAACGGGGTCCTGATCGACGTGATCACGCCCATCGCACCTTCCGCGGCGTACACCGACCAGTACGTCAATCCGTGACACCGAACCGGTCGCCGGCCCCCGTATCGTCTGCGCTCATGGCCTGATCCTTTTACATATTGGCCATCAGGCCACTGTCGATCGACATCCGGTCTCGGCATGCTTTCCGGCATGACTGGAACGACGATGCGTGCGATCAGCCAAGACGTCCTGGGCGGCCCCGAAGTGCTGAAGGAGACAGCGCTGGAGCGGCCCGCACCGGGCCCGACCGAGGTGCTGGTGCGGGTGCACGCGGCCGGGGTCAACCCGACCGACTGGAAACATCGCGCCACGGGCGGCTCGCTGGGGCGGCCGCCCTTCGTCCTCGGCTGGGACGTCTCCGGTGTCGTCGAGGCCGTCGGGCTCGGGACGGCGCTGTACAAGCCGGGCGACGAGGTGTTCGGCATGCTGCGTTATCCGTACGGCCACGGCGCGTTCGCCGAATACGTCGTGGCACCCGCCCGCACGTTCGCCCGCAAGCCCGCGAGCGTCGACCACGTGCGGGCGGCGGCTCTCCCGCTGGCCGCGCTGACCGCGTGGCAGGCGCTGGTGGACACCGCGAAGGTGGAGGCGGGGCAGCGGGTGCTCGTCCATGCCGCCGCGGGCGGGGTGGGTCACCTCGCGGTGCAGATCGCCAAGGCCCGAGGGGCTCACGTCATCGGTACGGCGAGCAGCGCCAAGCACGAGTTCCTGCGCGGCCTGGGAGCGGACGAACTCGTCGACTACCGGAGCGTGGACTTCGCCGAGGCGGTCAGGGACGTCGACGTGGTGATCGACACCATGGGCGGCGACTACGGGCCGCGCTCGCTGCGCACGCTACGCAAGGGCGGCGTCATCGTGTCGCTCGTGCTGTCCAATCTGGCCGAAGGGCTCACCGCCCAGGCCGGGGAACTGGGCATCCGCGCGGAGTCCATGCTTGTCGAACCGGACTACGCCGCCATGGAGGCGATCGCCGCGCTGGTCGAGGCGGGCAGGCTGCGCGTCGAGATCGACACGGTGCTGCCGCTGGAACAGGCGGCCAGGGCGCACGAGCGCGGCGAGACGGGCCGCACCACCGGCAAGATCGTGCTCACCGTGGGAACCTCCACGGGAGAATGAAAGCCGTCGTGCCCCCATGACCCCTACCGGGCACGGTGACGCTCGCGCGCGCACCCCGGCCGGATCACACGGGTGACACCTCGATGTCGCCCGAGTCGACGGTGACATGGATCGACCGCGGTGCCGCGGGGTCGTTGTCGACCCTGATCTTCTTGACCCCACTGTCGGTCCTGGCGGTGACCTTGTAGGCGGCTTTCGGCAGCCGCACGACCCCGTTACCCGAATCGATCTTCACCTCGACGTCGTCGGGCTGCCCGGCGAACGTCAGTTTCACGTCTCCGGAATCGGCTTCGGCGACAACCCTCTTACCCGCCAGCTCGCCGCCCTCGATGTCGCCGGAGTCGGTCACCGCCTCCACCGGCCCCGACAGCGCCCGCAAGGTCACCGTCCCCGAATCGACGGCGACCTTCACCCGGAGACCGCGCGGCACCTCCACCCGGTAGTTCACACCGCATTTCGAGCCGCCCCACACGCTGTTGCCACGCGGGCAGTCGTAGGTCACGACCAGTTCGTCACCGTTGACGACGTGCCTCGTCGCGGGCTTGCTCTTCCGCCACGTGAGATCTTCCGTGACATGAATCCCCTGTCTGTCGGATTCGGTCACCACGACGTCGCCGTCGTCGCCTTGCACCTTGAGCGCGACCACTTTCTGGGACACGTCGTATGACGTCTTCTCGTGCTCCTCCGGGCCGCCCAGTCCGCACCCGGCGAGCACGAGAACGGACCCGGCCAGAGCCGCGGCGATGGTCGTCTTCTTCGTTCGCACGCCGTCAAGTCTTCAGCAGGCCGTACCGCCGCCGCCTCCGGCATGCCCCTGAGACAACCCCGAAACGACCATGAGAGACCGTCTGGGCGACCGCGGCCAGGCCGGGACGATCAGTCACGACATCAATTATATGAGTTGACAGATGATATACGTATATAGATCGTGTGCATGAGCTTATCAATTGCTAGGAGCCGCTCATGGACATACGGGAGCTGAACAGGCGCGCGGTGCACGCGAGCATGGAGCTGGTCGCCAAGGCGACGGCCGAGGACCTCGGCAGGCCGACGCCGTGCGCCGGCTGGACCCTGGCCGACCTGCTCGCCCACATGATCGCCCAGCACCGCGGGTTCGCCGCCGCGGCGCAGGGCGCCGGAGCCGATCCGGAGGCGTGGCAGGTTCCGCCGGTCGGCGACGACGCCGTCTCGGTCTACACCACGGCCGCCGAACACGTGCTGGCGGCGTTCGCGGAAGACGGCGTGCTGGATCGCGAGTTCGCGCTTCCCGAGTTCGGCAGGGGCTTGACGTTCCCCGCGACGACCGCCATCGGCTTTCACTTCATCGACTATCTGGTGCACTCCTGGGACGTCGCCCAGTCGCTCGGCGTCGCGTTCACGGCGGAGCCGGCGCTGGTGGAGGCCGCCTGGCCGATCGCCCAGGCGGTCCCGGACGACGAGCGACGCCGCAGGCCGGGCGCCGCGTTCCAGCCGAGCGTGACCGCCCCCGAGGAGGCGACCCGCTTCGACCAGATCCTCGCCCTGCTCGGCCGCTCCCCCTCATGACACACGACACGCTCCCCCTCATACGCCGGGCCGTGCCCGGCGACGCGGACCGGATCACGGAGGTCTTCCTGGCCGCCCGCGGCCGGATGGCCTACCTGCCGCGCCTGCACACCGACGAGGAGACCGCGGCCTGGATCACCGGCGTCGTGATCCCCCGTCACGAGGTGTGGGTCGCCGAACCGCACGGCCGCGTCGCCGGGTTCGCCGCGCTGAGCGACGAATGGCTGGAACACCTGTACGTCGCGCCGGACGCCCAGGGCCTCGGCCTCGGCTCAGCCCTGCTCGCCCAGGCCAAGAAGGTACGGCCCAGCCTGCTCAGCCTGTATGTGTTCCAGCAGAACACCGGCGCCCGCCGCTTCTACGAACGGCACGGTTTCGTCCTGACGGCGCTGGGAGACGGCGGTGACAACGAGGAGAGACTTCCCGACGCCCGCTACCGGTGGCGAGCCGCCGACGAGCTCTGACGGCCAGTCCGATCCCCCCGCGAACTAAATATGGATCTTCTTCGTCGAAGCCGGTGATACACCGCAAAGGGGGGCAAGTGATCTATATCGGTTCAGACGGGCGGATCGGGCGGTCAGCGGAGATCGAGCGGGTGGTGGAGGCGCTGACCTCGAGAGAGAACGATATGGGTTTCGGCCGTGTGAATCGGGTGGGCTTTCAGCTCGCCGTACGGCGAACCGGCCACGAAACGGCCGCCCTTACTCCGAGATCGTTCGCTGGGCGTCCTGGAGCTTCGGCACCGCCGCCCTCGCCGCCTGCTTGCTCAGGTCAGGATCGAACGTGGCGAAGAAGCCGTCGCTCACCAGCAGCATGACGGTGTTCTTGACTCTGATGAGCACAACGTCCACCGCGTGGATCGGCTCAGGATTCATCTCGGGGATCGTCTTGTCGTACCTGATCCCGTATGCCCAGTCCCCGAGCTTACCGACGGAGAGCCTGGTGATGGTCTCCTCAGTGTCATCCGTACTCGCGTCGACCTTGGCGCAGTCACGCACCATGACCTTGCCCACCTGCTGCCAGGAGGCCAACTCGGCGGGGGCGCCGCTTATGACGAACTGCTTGACGCCCGACGGCTTGTCCTCCTTGTCGATGAAGACCGCCGTCTTACTCCGGAGAAGGGGCCTCAGCGCCTTGACGGCCTTCGCGCACTTCTTTGTGTGGGCCGACCCGGAGTCCAGTGCCTCGCGGTTGCGCTTCTCGTTGAAGGTGAAATCCTCGCCCAGGTCCTCGGGAGCGAGAAGGGCCTCGCGCAGCTGGGCTGGAGTCAGGGGCTTGACGGGGGCTGCGGCCAGGGCGGGAGCGGCGGAGGCCAGCAGGAGGGTGGCGGCGAAGCCGCCTAAGATCGCGGAACGCATGAAACGGCATCCTAAAGTTCCACAGCTCTAATGATCAATAAGCGCGAACGCCGGGCGCCTCATCGATCACTCAGGTCGGCACGCCCGATGAGGAACGTCTCGACCACGCGGCGGACCCTGTCCCCGGCGTCCTTGTCGCCGAGCCGGAACGCGGTGTTGGCGGCGCAGAGCACCGCGTCGATCTGGAAGGCGGCGAGGCCGGCGTCCAGATCGGCGATCTCCCCCGCGTCGGCGGCGTGGCGCAGTTCGCCGGCGACGAGGTCGAGCCAGTCGCGCCGATGCCGGAAGAGCGCGTCGTGGACCCGTCCCGGCCTGCTGTCGAAGTCGGCCTGGTTCGCCGCCCAGAAGCAGCCACCTGAAAACAGCGGCGTCTCGGCGTAGGCGGTCCACCGTTCGATCAGCGCGCGCAGCCGGGCGGCACCGCGGGACACGGCCAGCGCGGGGCGGATGACCGCGTCGGTGAACGCTTCACGCGCGCACTCGACGGCGGCGACCTGCAGGTTCTCCTTCGTCCCGAACAGCGTCTGGACACCGCTCTTGCTCAGCCCGAGGTCCGCGGCCAGCCGGCCGAAGCTGAGCCCGTTGAGCCCTTCCAGCGAGGCCACGTCGACGGCATGGCGGGTGATCATCCGCCTGGCCCGCGCACCACGCAGGAGGCGCTGGTCGGACACCACCGCGTCTGCCGGATCGGGCGCGCGGCCGTCCGCGTCCAGGCCTGATCTCTGCGCGATCTCGCTCATCGACACCATCCTGCCACACCCCACATTGCACAATACGTACGGTCGACCGTATGTTTACTTCGTGACTGCGAACACGACCTTCCCCACGGAGGAATCCGACCCCTTCTGCCTGTCACCGGCGAGCGCGACGCGTCTGCTGGCCGGCGCACCCTGGCGACGCTTCGCCTCGATCGGCGACAGCCTCGCGGCCGGTACGGGGGACCCCGCCCCGGGCTACGCGAACATGGGCTGGACCGACCGGCTCGCCGGCATCCTTCGCCGCGTACACCCCGAACCGGCGTACCTGAACGCCGCGAAGATCGGGGCGACGGCCGCGAAGACGCTGGAAAGGCATGTGAGCCCGGTCCTCGAATTCGGCCCCGACCTGATCCACATCTCCTGTGGCGCGAACGACATCTGACGGCCGGAGCCCGACCTCGCCCAAGTCCAGCGGACCATGCGGCGGATATTCGAGCTGGCTGCGGGGACCGGAGCCCAGCTGACGACGTTCACGCTCGGCAGGGCCTTCGTCGTGCCGACGTTCCCGGACTGGCACGACCGGGTGCGCGCACTCAATGACATCACCCGCGAACTGGCCGCCGACCACGCCGCCGTGCTCGTCGACATGTGGGGTCACCCGGTCAATTCCCGGCCGGACCTGTTGAGCGCCGACCGTGTCCATTTCTCGGCCTCGGGCCAGGCCGTGATGGCGTCCGAGCTGATCAGGGGACTCGCGCGCGTGCTCGGGCACGCACCGCGCGACGAGTGACCGCGCCGAAAACAACCACCGAGGGCGTGAGATCGCTGCCGAGGCATGCACCGTCTCCGTCTCGGTGAACGGAATCAAGGAGATATCCGCATGACAAGCATCGACGGATCCCCCCAGACGCGAAGCGCCGAACCGCCGGCCTCGTCCCGCACGCCGTGGCGCGCGGTATCGGTCGTGATGGCCGGCACGTTCATGGCGACCCTCGACTCGTTCATCGTTGTCGTCGCCGGACCGGCGATCCAGACCGACCTCGGCGCGTCCGGCGGCGAGCTCCAGTGGATCCTGGCGGGCTACCAGCTCACCTACGCGGTGTTCCTCATCACCGGGGGCCGCCTCGGCGACCTGCACGGGCGCAAACGGGTCTTCATCCTGGGGATGGCGCTCTTCACGGCGTCATCGATCGCCTGCGCCCTGTCCGGCACGGCGATCAGCCTCATCGCCGCGCGGCTCGTCCAAGGTCTGGGCGCCGCGTTGATGGTCCCGCAGGTCTTCGCCGTCATCACGTTGCTGGTCCCCGATAAGGGCCGTCACCGCGCCTTCGGCGTCCTCGGCGTGGCGATGGGACTGGCCTCCATCGGCGGCCAGCTCATCGGCGGCCTGCTGGTCGGAGCCGACCTGTTCGGTTCCGGGTGGCGGCCGGTGTTCTGGATCAACGTCCCGATCGGGCTCGCCACCATCCTGCTGACCACCCGGTTCATCCCCGAGTCGCGGGCGGCGTCCGCGCGCGAGATCGACGTCGCCGGAGTGGTGGCCCTCACCGTCGCGTTGTTCCTGCTGGTCTTCCCGCTCATCCAAGGTCACGAGGCCGGATGGCCCTGGTGGACGTGGGCCGGCCTTGCCGCGAGCAGGCTCGTGCCGAAGTACGGCCGCCGCGTGCTGGAGGCCGGGGCGATCGTGCTCGCCGTCGGGTACGCGTCGACAGCGGTCATCCTGATGTCGGGACTCCGGTTCACGCCGGGACTGATCATCCCGACTCTCATGCTGCAAAGCGTCGGCGGAGGCCTGCTCATCACGCCCTCGCTCAACGCGGTCCTGGCGCGGATCAACCCCGACGACGTCGGCGTCGCCTCCGGGGCGCTCTCCACCGCCCAGCAGGTCGGCGGCGCGCTCGGCGTCGCGATCATCGGAAGCGTGTTCTTCAACGCCTTCCCCGCCTCCACCGGCGGCGGAGCCGAGGCCGCGGCGCACGCGCTGGCGATGTCCTCGATATTCACCCTCGTCACCGCGATCGTGGCGACACTGCTGGTGTATTTGCTGCCCACCGGCCGGCGCGCGTAGGCGAGTTCAGGCGACCGGCGCCGTCACCGCGGCCTCGACGTGTGTCCGCCGGGTGTGCTGGTGGCGTTGCGCCCAGCGGACGGCAAGTGGTGCCGCCAGACCCGTCAGGGCGAACAGCGCTCCTACGACGTACCACCCGGGGCGGCCCCAGGTGATGCAGAGCGAGATGAGCAGGCCTGGCCCGAGCGCCTCGGCCAGGCCGGCGCCCAAGCCGAACACGCCCAGATACTGGCCGGTGGCGTGCTCCGGGGCGAGGGCGAAGGACACCTCGAAGCCCGCGGCGGAGTGCCACAGCTCTCCCACCGTATGGATCACCACCGCGGTCGCGAGCAGCGTCACGGCAGCCCAAGCCGGCACCCCTGCGGACAGCGAGAGCAGCGCGCAGGAGACGAGGAAGGCCACGCCTGATCGGCGGTAGGCGCCTCCCCCAGCCGTAGGAGAGTCGATGTTACGGCTGGCTCGCACCTGAAACGCGATGACGATGACGGTGTTGATGAGCATGGTGCCCGAAATGAGCCAGCGCGGGGCGGTCGTGGCCTCGACCAGCCAGAGCGGAATGGCCACGGTGAGCACCTTGAACTGGATGGCCATGATGCCGTCGATGGCGGTGATCAGCAGGTAGGGCCGGTCCCGCAGGGCGATCCAGCGGGGGCCGTCGGCGGCGGGCCCTGGCGTGACCGGCGGCAGGAGAACCAGGATCGCCGCGGAAGCCCCGAAGGAGATCGCGTTGCCGATGACCAGAAGCTGGTAGGCGGTGTGGGTGTCCACCTGGACGGCCCAGCCCGCCAGCAGGGCGCCGAAGGAGACGCCGATGTTGGTCACGGCACGGAGATAGGCGCGGAATTCCTGGGGCCGGTCCCCTCCGTAACACCTGATGATCGGGCTGCGTGCAGCCTGTCCGGCCGCGTGCGCCCCGGTGGCCGCGCATACCGCGAGGACGAACGGCCAGAAGCTGTCCGCCAGCATGAAGCCGGCCGTCGCCAGCCCTCGGACGACAAGGGTGGCCGCGTAGACGCCACGTGCTCCGCGTGTGTCCGCGAGGCGGCCTACGGCGATGCCCGCGGCGAGCGAGACGAATCCGGCGATGCCGAGCCCGAGACCCACCTCGGTCGCGGGAAGGTGAGCCGCCTGGGTGAAGTACAGCACCCCGGCGGTCAGGTAGAGGCCGCTGCCGATGGTGTTGACGAAGTTCGAGGCGGCGACGACGCGCTGTGGTCCGGTGTCGGGAATCAGGTGGGGCATGGCGTGGCTCCACGTCCTGGGCGGGGGGTAAGGGGTACGGGTATCTTGTTGCAACTAATTCGCAATAGCAAGAGGCTTGCAACTATAGCCCTGGCCCGGCTTCACTGTGTGGTGACGTTGAAGTGCGGGACGAGGAATGCCTGATGAGGTCGCCGATATGGGCGGCAACCGGTGCCCATCGGGCGCCGGCCAACCGCGGGACGACATCGGTGCAGAGGCACTGACCACCAGAAATCCTTACCTCTGCCTCGGCTGCCAGAAGCAGAAGTCAGCTGGGCCCCTACCGGAGGAAAGCATGGTTGAGCACGTAGACCGGAACGGGTCCCCGCTGCGCCAAATACTCACGCTCGCCGTACCCGCGCTCGGCGTCCTGGCCGCCGAGCCGCTCTACCTGCTCGTCAACACCGCCGTGGTCGGCCATCTCGGCGCGGTGCCGCTCGCGGGGCTCTCGGTCGGCGGGATCGTGCTGGCACAGATCGCGACCCAGATGACGTTCCTGTCCTTCGGCACGACCGCACGCACGGCCCGGCTGCACGGCGCGGGCCGCCGGGCCGACGCCGTGGCCGAGGGCGTGCAGGCGACCTGGCTCGCCGCGATCGTCGGCCTGGTGCTGACGGTGGCCGGGCAACTGCTCGCCGCGCCGGTCGCCGGCCTGCTCGCCGGTGACGACCGGGTCGCCGGCGCCGCGGTGAGCTGGCTGCGGATCGCCCTGCTCGGCGCCCCGATGATCTTGATCACGATGGCCGGCAACGGCTGGATGCGCGGCGTGCAGGACATGCGACGCCCGCTGCGTTACGTGCTCGTGGGCAACGGGATCTCCGCGGTGCTGTGCCCGGTGCTGGTGCACGGTCTCGGCTGGGGGATCAACGGCTCGGCGGTCGCCAACGTGGTCGCGCAGCTGATCTCCGCGGGCCTGTTCGTGCGGGCGCTGCTGGCCGAGGGCGTGCCGCTCGCTCCGGTCCCGGCCGCGATGCGCGCCCAACTCGGCCTCGCGCGCGACCTGGTGCTGCTGGGCCTGGCCTTCCAGGCGTGCTGGGTGTCGGCGACCGCGGTGGCCGCGCACACCTCCGCCGCGGCGTCCGGCGCCCACCAGGTGGTGTTCCAGCTGTGGATGTTCCTGGCCTTCGTGCTCGACGCACTGGCCATCGCCGCCCAGGCGCTGGTCGGGGCCGCGCTCGGCGCGAACGACGCGGAGCGGGCGCGCCGGCTGGCCTGGCAGGTGACCGGCTGCGGGTTGATCTTCGGGACCCTGCTCGGCCTGGTGTTCGCGGCACTGGCCGGCACCCTGCCCCACGCCTTCACTACAGATGCGACGGTGCTGGCCGAGATACCCGACGCCTGGTGGTTCTTCGTCGCGCTACAGCCGATCGGCGGCGTCGTGTTCGCCCTGGACGGAGTGCTGCTCGGCGCCGGGGACGCGGCATACCTGCGCACCGCGACGGCGGGCGGGGCGGTGCTGGGGTTCTTGCCCGTGGTGTGGGCATCGCTGAGCTTTGACTGGGGGCTGGTGGGGATCTGGTCGGGGTTGTCGGTCTTCCTGCTGATTCGGATGATCACTCTGCTGGCCAGGCTGCGGTCCGGCCGCTGGGCGGTGCTCGGCGCCGTGCGATGATCCGGCCACGGCCTCCCCGCCGCAAACCACGACGATCAGACAGCGCCGGATCTTGGTGTTCACAGTGATGTTCCGATATGTCAGAGGAGGCGGCGGTGGCCGCTGTCGTCCGGTGAGAGGCGGAGCTTGGCGAAGATGCCGCCGATGTGTTTGTGGACGGCGCTCTCGGTGATGACGAGCCGGGGCGTCCTGAGCGATCGCGGCGACGTCGAAGCCCTTGGCGGTCAGCAGGAGTTCCAGCCCGCTGGAAAGCAGGACGTTGTCCTCGGCGATCACGACCCGCACGGCAGGCTCACAGTGATCGTGGTCGGGCCGCCGGCGGGGCTGTGAATGTGGACGGTGCCGTCCAGCGCCAGGACGCGGCGGCGGATTCCGGCGATGCCGGTGCCCAGCGTCTCGTCGGCGCCGCCGATCCCGTCGTCGGCGACCTCGATCGACAGCCGGTCACTGTCGCGTGCGACGCGGACGGTGGTCCGGGTGGCCTGGCTGTGCTTGGCAGCGTTGGTGAGCGCCTCGGCGATCGTGAAATAGGCCACGGTCTCGACTGCGGCGGGAACGGTCCCGAGATCGCCGATATCAAGCCTTGGGGCGATTGCCGATTGGGTTCCCAGCGCCGCCAGCGCTCCGGCGAGGCCGCGGTCGGCGAGGATCGGCGGGTAGATCGTCCGGATCACCTCTCGAAGCTCTACCATGGCTTCCTCGGTACCCTCGTGCGCCTCCCGCAGGAGTCTGGCCACCATCTCAGGGTCCTCGTCCAGCGACTCACGGGCCGCGCCCAGCCGCATCGCGATGGCCACCAGCCGGGCTTGGGTGCCGTCGTGCAGGTCGCGTTCGATCCGGCGGAGTTCCGCGCCGTGCGCGTTCATGGCGCCGGCCCGCGTCTCGGTCAGGGTCTCCACACGCTGCGCCAACCGCTCCGCAGCCGAGGGGGACAGCAACACAACACAGATCCGGGCGTGCAGGCGTGCCAGCAGTGGAGCCAGCCAGTAGGTCAGGGCCGCGAAGATGATGATTTGTACGGTCCCCAGGGTCAACGCCGTACCCCACCCGGACAGTGGAACACCGGCGGCGAAGCCGCCCGCGCGGGTGCCGGCGGGCAACGCCCACCACAAGGGCACCGTGATGGCCGTGGTCACTGCGTTGCCCGCGCACACCACCACGACGAGTCCGAACGCCAGACTGGTCACGATGTATGTGCACAGCCACCCGAGAACACGCCACGTACCGACACGGACGGGACCAGAACGCGGAGAAAGCAGCAACCGGTCGGCGCGGCGACGCTGCCAGGACGCCCACGCGCGGGCCATCGTCGGGACGATGAGTACAGGCAGCACAAACAGGGCAGCCGCAGCGGTGAACAGGCTTCCCAGCAGATAACCCAGACCGCACCACATCGCCGAAAGCCGGCTGGCCCCATGGTGGTTCATCTGCACAAGTCTGAGCCATGGCGACCGAGCCTGGCACTACAGCCCACTACCCCTTTTTCTCACTAGTGAGCTGTATCGTCCGTCTCCCCCGCCAGACCTAGCGTCAACACCCATGACGAGTTCACCGACTTATTCACCGCGGCGGCGCGGCCGATCCATCCGACGGAACCTGGCCTTGGCCGCTGTCGTGGCCGGCATCCTCTCTACCAGCGTGCCCGGCGCGAGCGCCGCCGGCCGGCACGACGACCGGGCCCAGCTTCGGCGCGACGCCGACGCGATCACCGCACTCGGCGTGACGGGCGTCCAGGCCCGCCTGATCACCCCTGACGGCCGAAACCTGACCGCCACCAGCGGCGTCGCCGACCTGACGAGCCGGCGGCCGGTCTCCCCGAACGGCTACTTCCGGATCGCCAGCGTCACCAAGACGTTCGTAGCCACCGTGATCCTGCAACTCGCCGGTGACGGCAGGCTTTCCCTGGACGACACGGTCGAGCAATGGCTGCCCGGCGTGGTGTCCGGAAACGGCAACGACGGCCGCGCGATCACCATCCGCCAACTGCTCCAGCACACCAGTGGCATCCACGACGTCTACCCCGACTACACCTCGGCGAAGGACTTCTACCGGCACCGATACGACACCTACACACCCGAGCAGACCGTCGCCCGGACGATGCGCCACCAGCCGGACTCCCAGCCCGGCAAGGACTGGAGTTACTCCAACACCGGCTACGTCCTGCTCGGCATGATCATCCAGCGCGTCACCGGGCACCCCTGGCACGAGGAGGTACGGGATCGGATCGCCCGGCCGCTCGGCCTCCGTCACACCTTCTGGCCGGGTACTTCACCCAAGCTGCCCCAGCCACACGCCGAGACCTACCAGAGGTTCCATCCCGGCAAACCACTCGTGGACGTCACCGAGCAGGTCGGATCCGGCACCAACGGAGAGGCCGGACTCATCTCCACCACCGCCGATCTCAACCGATTCTTCCGTGCCCTGCTCGGCGGCCGACTCCTGCCCCCGACGCAGCTGGCGCAGATGAAACAGACCATCCCGGTAGGCAAGAAGTTCGAACCGCTCATGCCGGGCGCCCGTGACGGGCTGGGGCTCTTCTCACGCCCACTGTCGTGCGGCGGCACGTACTGGGGCCATGAGGGCGGCGATTCCGGCTGGATCAGCTCCGTCGGCGTCACCGCCGACGGCCGCCGCAGCATCACGGTCTCGTTGTCGGGCGCGGTCGCCGAATCGGCGGACCACGTCCTGCGCATTACACAGGCCGAGAGCAAGCTGATCGACGACGCGCTCTGCACGACCCCGAACGCCGGCCGCAGGCGGCGTTGAGATTCTCCACGCGGAGCCGGTACGGGACATCTGCGCAGCGGGTCTGGTTCTCCGCGCGGGTCATGCGCCGGAGGCCGGCCCTGGCCGCCGCGAGGCTGTACAGCGCACGGCCACCAGCGCTCCGTCGGCCGCCAGGCGGCACGCGACGGCTCGTCCGATACCCCTCGAGGCTCCTGTCACCAGCGCCGTTCTGCCCATCAGGCCCGTCATTGCGTTACTCCACGATGATCCTGGTTCTGCCGGCTCCAGGATCGGCGTGGGCGACCACCCGAACAACGACAAAGAACGCAGCGCAGCATCAACCGGGGAGTTGACGCGAGGGGGCCATGGAGCTTCGCGACATCGAGATCTTCCTGAAGCTCGCCGAGGAACTGCGCTTCGGCCGCACCGCCGAACGGCTCCACGTCTCCCCCGCCCGGATCACTCAAGCCATCAAGAAGCAGGAACGCCAGATCGGCACCCTGCTGTTCGACAGGACCAGCCGGACCGTACGGCTGACGCCGGTCGGCGAACAGTTACGCGACGACCTGCTACCCCTCTACGCCGGATTGAAGGACGAGCTGCTCTCTTTCGTCAGCCTCGGCGAGACTGTCAACCTGCTCCCCGGCCACTCCGCCCGCTACTGGTCCGTCCCGACATCGTCTGATTGCCCATCACCGACATGGAACCCCTGGCCTACGGCATCGTGTGGCGCACTGAGACGGAGAACGATCTCATCCGCGCCTTCGTTCAAGTCGTCCGCGACCTCGGCAGCCGTACCTTCTGAGATCACGCCTTCGCCCGGCACGCACACCGCAGGAGGCGGGTCGTGGAAGGTGATCGTCGTCACCAGCGGCACAGCGGACGATCAGCTCGGTGATACCCAGCGGACGGGACCGGCCGAGGCGATAGAGGACGTCCAGGTCGGCCGGTGTGGGCCGACCTGGACGCCACGATCACACGAGGTCGAACCGGTCGAGGTCCATGACCTTGTTCCACGCCGCGACGAAGTCGTTCACGAACTTCTCCTTCGCGTCATCGCTCGCGTAGACCTCCGCGAGTGCGCGCAGCTCGGAGTTCGACCCGAAGACGAGGTCGGCACGGCTGCCGGTCCACTTGACCTCGCCCGTGGCGGCGTCGCGACCCTCGAACGTGTTCGCGTCCTCGGACGTCGCCTTCCACGTCGTGCCCAGGTCGAGCAGGTTGACGAAGAAGTCGTTGGTCAGAGACCCGGGGGTCGTGGTGAGGACGCCGAGCGACGACTGCTGGTAGTTCGCGCCCAGGACGCGGAGGCCACCGACGAGGACCGTCAGCTCGGGGGCGCTCAGGGTCAGCAGGTTCGCCCGGTCGATCAGCAGGTACTCGGCCGGCAGCCGGTTGCCCTTCCCGAGGTAGTTGCGGAACCCGTCGGCGACCGGCTCAAGCGCGGCGAACGACTCCACGTCGGTCTGCTCCTGCGACGCGTCCACGCGGCCCGGCGTGAAGGGGACCTCCACGTCGAAGCCGGCGTCCTTGGCGGCCTGCTCGACGGCCGCACCACCGGCGAGCACGATCAGGTCGGCGAGCGAGACCTGCTTGCCACCGGCCTGGGCGGCGTTGAAGGCCTTCTGGATCTCCTCCAGGGCGCGCAGCACCGTCGCCAGCTGGTCGGGGTCGTTGGCCTCCCACCCGCTCTGCGGCTCAAGGCGGATGCGCGCACCGTTGGCGCCGCCGCGCTTGTCGCTGCCGCGGAAGGACGAGGCCGACGCCCACGCGGTGGACACGAGCTGGGACACCGACAGGCCCGAGGCGAGGACCTGGCCCTTGAGGGAGGCGATGTCCTCAGCGTCGACGAGCTCGTGCGTCACCGCGGGGAGGGGGTCCTGCCACAGCAGCGTCTCGGCCGGGACCTCCGAGCCGAGGTAACGCGCGACCGGGCCCATGTCGCGGTGGGTCAGCTTGAACCACGCCCGGGCGAAGGCGTCCGCGAACTCGTCGGGGTTCTCAAGGAAGCGCCGCGAGATCTTCTCGTAGACCGGGTCGAACCGGAGCGAGAGGTCGGTCGTCAGCATCGTCGGGGCGTGGCTCTTCGACGCGTCGTGGGCGTCGGGAACGGTGCCGGCACCGGCGCCGTCCTTCGGCCGCCACTGGTGCGCGCCGGCGGGGCTCTTGAACAGCTCCCACTCGTAGCCGAACAGGATCTCGAAGAAGCTGTTGTCCCAGGTGATCGGGGTGTTCGTCCAGATACCCTCGAGACCGCTGGTGATCGTGTCGCCACCCTTGCCGGTGCCGAAGGTGTTCTTCCAGCCGAAGCCCTGCTCCTCGATCGAGGCGGCCTCGGGGTCGGCGCCGACGTGGTCCGCCGGGCCCGCGCCGTGGGTCTTGCCGAAGGTGTGACCACCCGCGACCAGGGCGACCGTCTCCTCGTCGTTCATCGCCATCCGGCGGAACGTCTCGCGGATGTCACGAGCCGCGGCGAGCGGGTCCGGGTTGCCGTTCGGGCCCTCCGGGTTGACGTAGATGAGGCCCATCTGGACCGCGCCGAGGGGGTTCTCAAGCTCCCGGTCACCGGTGTAGCGCTCGTCGCCGAGCCAGGTGGTCTCGGGGCCCCAGTAGACGTCCTCGTCGGGCTCCCAGACGTCCGCGCGGCCGCCGGCGAAGCCGAAGGTCTTGAAGCCCATCGACTCCAGGGCGACGTTGCCGGCGAGGATCATGAGGTCGGCCCACGAGAGCTTCTGGCCGTACTTCTTCTTGACCGGCCACAGCAGACGGCGAGCCTTGTCGAGGTTGCCGTTGTCCGGCCAGCTGTTGAGGGGGGCGAAGCGCTGCTGACCGGCCCCGGCGCCGCCGCGGCCGTCGCTGATCCGGTAGGTGCCGGCACTGTGCCAGGCCATCCGGACCATGAACGGGCCGTAGTGGCCGAAGTCGGCCGGCCACCAGTCCTGCGAGGTCGTCAGCACCTCCGCGATGTCCTGCTTCACGGCCGGAAGGTCGAGGCTCTTGAACGCCTCGGCGTAGTCGAACTCTTCACCGAGGGGGTTGGCCACGGCGGGGTTCTTGGCGAGGATCTTCAGGTTGAGCCGCTCCGGCCACCACTGGCGGTTTCCACCACCCTGGGTGGGGTGCAGGGCGCGCCCGTGCGCGACCGGGCAACCGCCTTCGCCCTCCGACTTCGCGTCTGTGACGATTGCGTCGTGGTTCTCAGACATGGGGGAATCCTTCCGGACTAACGGGGATCATCGTGCTCAGGAGCTGCGGGCAGTGGAACAGGCGGGGCACAGGCCCCAGTAGATGACCTCGGCCTCGTCGATCGAGAAGCCATGGTCGTCGGACGCGATCAGGCAGGGTGCATGGCCGACCGCGCAGTCGACGTCGATGACGGAACCGCATGACCGGCACACGAGGTGGTGGTGGTTGTCCCCCACGCGTCCCTCGAACAGGGCAGGGCTGCCGGGCGGTTCGATGCGGCGCACGAGTCCCGCCGCGGTGAGCGCGTGGAGAGCTTCGTACACGGCTTGAAGGGATATGTGGCCCACGCGATCGCGCACCCCGGAGGCGAGCGCCTCGACGTCGAGGTGGCCACCGCCCCGGACGGTCTCGAGCAGTGCGACGCGGGCGGCCGTCACCCGCAGGCCGGCACCGCGTAGCTCCTCGGCGGTCGTCGGAGTCCTGGGTGCGGTCATGGCGCCAACCTACCTTCACAAACACGAACATTTCAAGACAATGAACGATCCAAGTTTAATGTCGCGCTAGGTGACGTTTCCCCTGCTAGAGGCGTTAAGTCCGGATGGCGAGCCTGAGGGTGCGTCGCGGCCAGGCCGCCCTGACGGCAGGACGAGTGCGCGTACGCGAGATCGACGAGAAGCAGCGGCCGCCCCGGATCATCCGCCGTCATGCGTGAGCCTGACGACAGCGCTGACGACCGCGCTGACGACGACGTCGGCCACCACGAGCGCACGGCGGCAGCCGTACGGCACCGCCGGCCTCGGGACGGGAAGAGAACCAGGGTGATCGCTCCACCCGAAAGCGAAAGGCCGGCGGTTCGATCCTGACCACATCATCCGAGCAGGAAAAGCCGGATACGAAGCGGTGGCCGGCCGCAAGATTCACACAAGATCTAAACAAGAAATTCCCGATACATTCCACCGCAAGCGCCATGTCACAAGACCTGGCAATCTCCGCATTTTCTAACAGGAGGCGAAGAATGAGATTCGGAAAGATCATGAACTCGGTCGGCGACCGGATGTTGAGCCAGCTGCTGCCACAGGACACGGCGGCCGCGGACGACTGCACCTACGAGCAGAAGTGCGAATTCAATTTCAGGCATTGTCTGCATACGGCGTACCGCACCAAGTACGAGCGCGTGGTGTGCGCCGGCAACTCCGGGCCGAGCTATGGGCAGTGGGAGAGGATCGGCTGCTGCTAGCCCCCAGCAGGAGCATAGAAATACCTTAAAGACACGGCCGCATATCGGAAATCGGAAATTCACCCTTCCGGTTCAGCCTCGCATCCCGGGTGCGTGATTGATATGCGGCCGTGTCGACATTCGCGGGCGCCTTTTCGGGCTCTCGGCAGGTTGCGGTTTATGGAGGATCCGGCGATGCCCTACGTGGCGCCGGCACTACGGCTCACGCTCGCGGGCGTTTTTCTCGTGTCCGGTCGTCGTGGCGCGCGCCCGGCTGAGCCGATGACCAGCATCGATAAGGATGAATCAACAAGCCACTCAAAATCATTATTGGACAGGGGTGCCTGGACTGCGGTGTCCTCTGCCATGTGGAAGAAGTTAGAGAATGGCGGCGATCCTTGCCGGAAACAGTTCTACTGGTGCTCGGCAGCCTGGGCTTCGTGCTCTCCGGAGGGGCGCTCGAACTAGGAATCATTGAATTCGAGGGCTACGGCCAACGGGTGACGAGGCCCATAGGATGGGCGTCCGCGCTCTTCTTCCTGCCGGCCCTGGTTCAGTGGACACGCAGGCTGTTTCTCGGATCCTCGGTCGTCATCCGAGTCGGCGAAAAGGGGATCCGCGACAGCCGGCTCCCTCGCGAAACGATTTCATTCCGTGCCCTCGCAGTGCTGACCATGCTGGCCGGGACCTTGGTGGTGGTCACCCCGGCTTCGGCGCAGGCGGCAGACGCGGGTCTGGTGGCCGCCTACGGAATGGAGGAAGGGGCGGGCAACACGGTGCGCGACCTGTCCGGCAACGGCCACGACGGAACGGTCCGCGACCCGCTCTGGGTCCAGGGCAAGATCGGTAAGGCGCTCCGCTTCGAATCGGCCGAGGAAGTCGACAGGATCCTGACCGTTCCCGACGCGCCGACCCTGCGCCCGAGCTCCGCGCTGACCGTCGAGGCGTGGGTCAAGGCGGAGACGGAAGGCGACGGCTGCGACATGTGGTCCAAGCTCCTCGACAGCCGGGACGCCTCCCAGGACGTCTCTTACAGCGTCGGTACAACCCATTTCAGGACCAGGATGGGCGGCGTCGACCATGTCGACAACAGCTACGCCGCTCCTGGCGAATGGTTCCATCACGCCCTCACCTACGACGGCGAGACCATCAGGTTCTACGGCAACGGCGAGCTGTGGCAGGAGACACCCGCCACCGGCACGATCGACTACGGCACCGGCCCGCTGCTGATCGGCGGGGGCGTGGACGGCTGCTTCCGAGGCATCATCGACGAGGTCCGCGTCTACGGCAGCGCCCTCAGCGCCGATGGGATCCAGCGGGACATGGTCACGGCCGTCGCATCGGACTCGCCTCCCTCCGCTCCCGGCGGCCTCGCGGTGGACGTCAGCTCGGGCACCGCCCGGTTGTCATGGGACGCGGCGACCGACGACAACGGCATCACCGGGTACGAGATTCACCGCGGCGACTCCGCGGACTTCGTCCCCTCCGAGCGGACGAAGGTCGCCACGGTGACCGAGCGCACGTACACCGAGGGCTGCGTCGAACGAGGCACGTACTTCTACCGCGTCGTGGCACTGGACACGCTTCCCCAGACCGGCCGCGCCACTGACGCGGTCTCAGCCGACATCACCAAGCCCGACTGCCCGCCGACCGCGCCCACGGTGGCCGTCCAGCCGCGCACCGGCTGGGCCTGGCTCACGTTCGGCGAGGCCCAGGACGAACGGGGTGTGAAGGAGATTCAGATCCATCGCTCGACGAGGATCGGCTTCACACCTTCCGACGAAACACTCCTCGCGAAGGTCGGCCCGACGGTCCGGGAGTACGCCGACAACGTGCCTGACTCAGCGACCTACTATTACCGGACCGTCGCCGTGGACACCGCCTCCCACATCAGCGAACCCTCACCCGCCGTAGACGCTTACATCAAGGCACCGCCGGACCTTGGGACGTCGCTGGTCGCCGCGTACGGACTCGATGAGGGCAGCGGGACGACAGCGGCCAATGCCAAAAACGGCGCCTACTATCCCGGCAAGGTGACCAACCCCTCGTGGGTGCCGGGGAAATACGGCAGTGCCCTGGCTTTCTGGCAAGGCTCATCGGTCCGCGTGGCCGGGTTGCAGTCCTTCGGCAACGCGACGATTTCCGCATGGGTGAAGCCGAAGCCGACAGCGGCCAATGACGATCCCGCTGGTATCTCCCTCTGGGCCGACGGATCCCAGAAGGCTCTCAGCCTGTGGGCTCACGACAGGTTCTACGGCGGGCCCGTCATCAAGCACGGTTATTCCACGTTGTACGGCCACGCGGCACTGACTGGCGACAGGTGGGTTCATCTAGCGGCCACATACGACGGCGACCAGAACGTCACGTGCCTCTATGTCGACGGTGAGCTCTTTCGTTGCGTCCCCGATGGCAACGGTCTGCGGGGCACCGCCGACCTCTCGGCCGGTGGCGAGGGGTGGAACTCCACCAACGGCACGGTCATCGACGAGATACGTGCGTATGACGCCGCTCTGACGCCACAGCAGATCAGGACCATCATGAACACCCCGATCGGCTGAGAGTTCACGCCCGCCGCGCTCACCGCACAGGACCCCAGCCGAAGTGCGGTGAGCACACTCGCGGGTCCTCACCGGCACCGTCGAATTGGCCACGCACTCCCGGTCGCAAGACGGACATTTAGCTCCAGTCCGGGGAAAACGGCCTGCGGGTGAGAGGAGGTGTCCTATTGTCGCGACATGGGGGTAAATGGGGTAAATGGGGTAAATAACATGGCGAAAAAGTTGGACGCCAAGGATGCCTTCTGGCCGGCGTCCTTCGCGTTCCCATCGTCCATGGGCCATCGGCCCCGTATCCGGATGTACGCCAACGCGCTGACGGTACTTGTCATCGAGTACGCCGTCCTTGCTGCGTTCGACGCCTTTTACTGGGCAGACAGCAATTGGCCCCGGGACCGTTCCATGAGCCGGCTGGTGGTTTCACTCATGGCCCCGCAAATCCTGCTCATGTGCACGGCTCTCACCAGTGCCGCAGTTCTTGGGCGAATCCAGGTCCATCACCTGGCCGCTCCACGGATCCGGATCCTCCACCTGGTCCTGGCCACCCTTGCTTGGGTGTCGGTGGTGACCGCGAACCCACTTGTACTGTTGACGATGTACGCAAGCGGAGCCGATCTGTGCGACTCCGTGGCGCCTCCCGTTCCGTGGTACCTGCATCCAGTGCTGCTGGTTCCTATCGGGATCGTGACTCCTCCACCCCGTAAACGGGGTGGCTTCTCGCTACGCCGCGAGGGCGTCGCGGAGGACCAGCCCGGCCCTCTTGATATTGCTCGCCGCGACCACGTCCGCGTTGGCGGCGTACCCGCACGTGAGACAGACGAAGCCGACCTGGGTGGTGCGATTCTCCCCTGACACGTGCCCGCATTCGGGGCAGGTGCGGGAGGTGTTGCGGGGATCCACCGCGATCACGTCCCGACCGGCGCTTTCAGCCTTGTTCGTCAGGATCGTGAGGAACACCCCCCAACCCGCGTCCAGAATGCTCTTGTTCAACCCAGCCTTCGCCGCCGACCCGTTGGGCAGGAATCGGCCCGCCTGCTCCGGGTCAGGCTTCACCGCGGGGGTCTTGGTCATGTTCGCGATGCGCAGGTCCTCGACCGCGATCACGTCGGCCGCGCGGACCAGGCCAAGCGCGGTCTTGTGCGCGTGGTCGGTGCGCTGCCGGGCCACCCTGCGGTGGATCTGCCCGATCTTCTTGGCAGCCCTCTTCCTGCGGGTGCTGCCGCGCCTGGCGCGGGCGTAGGCCCGCTGCGCGGCGGCCAGTTCCTCCCCCACGGTCTTGAGGTAGCGAGGGTTGGAGATATGCCCGCCCTCGTCGGTGACGCCGTCGATCGGCTCGCTCACGGTCGCGAAGTGCGCGATGCCCATGTCCACCCCAACCTCGCGGCCGGTCGCAGGCAACGGCACGGCAGGCACGCTGTCGCAAGCGCAGATCACATACCAGCGGGAGCCCTCCCGTTTGATCTCGATCTGCTTGACGCGCCCGGCGATCGGCCGGTGCTGGTGCACCCGCAGGTGCCCGACGCCCTGCACGCGGAGGTAGGTCGCGGTCGGGTGGTGCGGCTGGGAGTCCCATCTCGCGCCGTCGCCCTCGACCAGGGTGACGGTGTCGAACCAGCCCCTGCCCTTGAACCGGGGATAGCCAGGTGTCTCGCCGGCTCTGACCCGGCGGAAGAACGCCTCGAACGCCTTGTTCAGCCGCCGCAGGGTCTGTTGCTGGCTGGTGAACGACCAGCGGCCCTGACCTTCGGGGTCAGCGTCACGGATCTCCTTCAACTGGGCGGACTGATCGCCGTATCGGATCGAGACCTTGGACCGCCGCCACGCTTGCCGGCGTTCCTCCAGCGCGGCGTTGTACAACGCCCGGTGATCGTCCAGCATCGCCGTCAGAGCGATCTGCTGGTGCCGGGTCGGCCGCAGCAGGAACTTGAACGGCCTACGCATCCTCGCTTCCGCTCTTGGCCTTGGGGACGCGCTCGTACTGGGTCTCGATGTACCGCTGGACCGTGGCCGCGCTGACTGCGCCCACACTTGCCACAAAGTATGAGCGCGACCACAGAGTCGGCAGCTGGGAGCGCAGGTGCGGGAATTCGGCCCGCAGGTGGTGGGAGGTGTAGCCCTTGAACTGGTTGGCCACGTACGACGGGGAGTTCTTCGGGTGCGGCTTGACGAACAGATGCACGTGGTCGGGCGTCACCTCCAAGGCGATGATCTCCCAGTCGTGCTCAGCGGCCTTGGCGCGCAGCAGTTCCTCCAGCCGGGTCTTGACGCGGCCGCTCAGGACAGGCCGCCGGTACTTGGGGCACCACACCACGTGGTAGCCCAAGTCGTAGGCCGCACCGGGGGAAGTACGCACCTGACGAGACACACGATCAGTATAACAATGATGTTCTTATAACATCGGTGTTCGCCGGAACCCGCACGGGCCCGCGGCTCAAGGCACGCTCGGGCGCTAAAGCGCCTTCCCGCTCGGCATTCTCCCGCTCCCTGAAGGGAGCGGTCCCCTGCCTTCGACCTGATGGCCTGGTCGCTGACGCGACCGCGGGCAGGAGAGGAGATACGGCCGTGCCTGGTACGGCTGGCCTGCGTGCTCTAAGGTGCAGCGCCGCAGACCCGGGGCCGCGGCGCTGCGCCACGATCAGCCGGTGTAGGACGGCCTGACGACGGCGGGCTCCTTCGGACCCGCCGTCGGCTTGACCACGGGCCGCTTGTCGGCCGGCGCAGGGGCGGGCGAGGCGGACGGCTTCGTGGAATCGGCCGTGGCCGTGCCCGAGAAGCCTGCGAGGCCCGCGGTCAGGGCCAGCGCCGCGCTGATGCCGATAAGCATGGCTTTGATCTTCATATGGTTCCCCTGTTCATTCAAGTCGGGCCTCAGCCCTGTACGACGACCGGAGTACCGATCGCCAGGTTGTTCGCCATCCAGGTGATGTCGTCGTTGCTGATCCGGACGCAGCCGTGGCTGGCCCGCGTGCCGATGGCGGAAGGCTTGTTCGTCCCGTGGATCGCCAGCTGGCCTGGGCCGCCGGCGAAGCTCTTCAGCACCGGCGAGAAACCGCTCAGCCCGAAGGCGTAGGCGCCGTAGGCCCCGCCCTGGTCGGCGGGCTTCACCAGCTCGGTGAAGAAGTAACGACCCGGAGGTGTCGGCGTGCCCGCTTCGCCCGTCGCGACCCTGCCCGTCCTGACGGGCCTGTTGCCGTCATAGACCGTGAACCTGAACGCCCCGCGATCGATCTCCACCCGGTAGGAGGTCTCCGCGAGCGTCACGTCGGCGGCCTTGATCCAGCCCTTGCTGCCGTTCGGCCGGATCGGCAGCAGCACCTGGAGCCACTCGCCCTCGTCACGCTCCACCAGGAAGACACGCGCCGCGCCGTAGTCGTTGGGGCTCGTGATCGTCCTCTGCGCCACCCCCTCCTTGTTTCCGTAGACCGTGATCCGAGATCCCTTGACGGTCGCGATCGTCGAACTGGCGCCGGTCGCCGGCTCGCGCCGTACGGCGCTGCTCGCGGAACTGGCGCTGTTCGCCGGCTCGCGCCGTACGGCGCTGCTCGCGCTGCTCGCGCAGCCGGTCAGCAGGAAGGCGAGTGTCGCCGCAGCAGCCGTACGAAGCAGATTGGTTCTCACCTGCCGCAGCCTGGCGGCAGAATGTGTGAAACCTGTTTAGTTGTCATGCGGATCCCATGTGCACCCCTGACATGGGCATAGCCTCAGCTCATGTGCGCGTACGTGCTGGTCGCCGAGGATGATCCCAAGCAGGCCGAACTGCTCCGGCGATACCTGGAGCGGGAGGGCCATGAGGTCTTCGTCGTGCACGACGGGCGTTCCGCGATCGACGAGGCGCGGCGAGCGGACCCCGACCTCGTGGTGCTCGACGTGATGATGCCGAAGGCCGACGGGTTGGACGTCTGCCGGGTGCTGCGTGCCGAGTCCGACCTGCCGATCCTGATGCTGACCGCCAGGTCCACCGAGGACGATCTGCTGCTGGGGCTCGACCTCGGCGCTGACGACTATGTCGCCAAGCCGTACAGCCCCCGTGAGCTGATGGCCCGCGTGCGGACCCTGCTGCGCCGTACCAGGAAGTCCCAGGACACCGATCGGCAGGTGTTCCAGGCGGGCGATCTCCTCGTGGACCCGGTCAGGCACACCGTCACCGCGGCGGACACGCCGGTGGACTGCACGCTCGCGGAATTCCGGATCATCGAGACGCTGGCTGCCGAGCCGGAGCGGGTGTTCACCAGGAAGCAGTTGCTGGAGCGCATCCACGGCTTCGACAGGTTCATCACCGAACGCACGGTCGACGTGCACGTGATGAACCTGCGCAAGAAGATCGAGCCTGATCCGCGCCGCCCGGTCCGGCTGCTGACCGTGTACGGCGTCGGCTACAAACTGACCCGCGCATGAGGTCGTTGTTCGTCAGGTTGCTCACGAGTTCGGCTGTCGTGGCGGTCTGCTCGATCACGGCGACCGCGTGGCTGGCTGCCAGCAGCACCTCCGGCGCCATCCAGCGCGAGCAGGGCCAGACGCTGGCCAGCGACGCCCGGATCAACAACAGCCTGCTCGGCTACGCCTCCCGCCACTCGAACTGGTCGGACGTCGCCGCCACTCTGCGCGATCTCGCCGCCCAGAACAGCCGCCGCATCGCGCTGGCCACCGAGAGCGGCGCCCTCATCGCGGACTCGGCGACCGCCGGGACCCCGCTGCCCGCCAAGGTGTCGGCCGTCGTCGACCCGCTGGCCGTGGACGTGACCCTGGTGCCGGGGACGGCCAGGGACCGTATCGATCCACGTGCGGTGGGTCCCTTCCTGCTGTCCGCCCGCGATCGCACCCGGCTGAGGAAGGCCGCCGACACCTACGCCGTCTGTGCGAGCCGCACCGGGCAGGCCGTACAGGTGACCGTCTCGAACACCGGAAGGCCCCTCGTCACAACGCCCAGCCAGGGGGTCAGTCGGGAGCCGAGCCCGGTGCCGAGCCCGATGCCGAGCCCGATGCGGACCGTGTCCCCCGTCGTGGTGAGCAGCTGCGACGCCGCCACCTTCAGCACGCCGACGCGCACCGAGAAAGCCGCGTTGAGACAACTCAACCTCCTGGTCAGCAGGTGCCTCAAGGGCAAGGGCGCGGGAAGGGGCTCGGTCGGCCTCGACTTCACCTGGGTCTCCAAGGAGAAACAGCCGATGCCGCCGGTCGCCGAACCCGATCAGGTGATCTCCTCCTGCATCGTCACGGCCCGCAAAGAACAACTCGATCCCTACGTCGCCCCCGCGGCGTACCTGTACATCGGCTCCCCCGTCGAGGCCACCGGCCAGCGCATCCCGCTGCCCTCGATCGCCGGTGCCGCTCTCCTCGTGCTCGTGCTGACCGTGGGCGTGAGCGTCATGGCGGCCAGGCGCCTGGTCAGGCCCGTCAACGCGCTCACCCACGCCGCACAGCGCATGCGCGACGGGGACAGCTCCGCCCGCGTCACGGTCAGGACCACCGGCGAGATCAGCGAGCTCGCCACGGCGTTCAACGAGATGTCGGAACACCTCCAGCGCATGGAGGAGCAGCGCAAGGCCATGGTCAGCGACGTCTCCCACGAACTGCGCACACCGCTGAGCAACCTCAGGGGCTGGCTGGAGGCCGCCCAGGACGGCGTCGCCGAGTTGGACCCCGCGCTGATCGCCTCGCTGGTCGAGGAGATCCTGCTGCTGCAGCACATCGTCGACGACCTTCAGGAGCTCGCCCTCGCCGACGCGGGCAAGCTCCGTCTGCACGTCGAACCCATCCACCTCGGCGACCTTCTCGACCAGGTGACCACCGCTCACCGAGGCCGGGCCGAAGCCGCAGGTCTCACGCTGACCACCGTGGTTACCGACGACCCCCCGCTGACCGCGGATCCGGTACGGCTCCGCCAGGCCATCGGCAACCTGGTGACCAACTCCTTGCGCTACACGCCACGCGGCGGGCACATCACGCTGGACGCCCGCCAGGATGGCGACCAGGTCGTCATCGAGGTGACCGACACGGGGATCGGGATCCCCGCCGAGTACCTCCCCCACGTCTTCGACCGGTTCTGGCGGGCGGAGAAGTCCCGCAACCGCCAGACCGGCGGCAGCGGGCTCGGGCTCGCCATCGTGCGCAACCTGGCCGAGGCGCACGGCGGCACAGCCACGGTCGCCAGCGTGCCAGGCGTCCGCACGACGTTCACCCTGCGTCTTCCGTCGTAGTGGCCCGCCGTGCCGCCAAAGCAGTCGAGGGCTCCCGAACCTGACAGCAGGACGGCTCACGCCCAGGTGCTGAGCGCGAGCCGTACAGCCGACCCGGGGCGATCCAGTGGCTGACTCGCATCGTCAGATCATCAAGGCAGAACCGGAGCTCACGTAGCAGGCGGTCTGACCTCGACCTGCTTGAGCCGATCTGGCGAGAGGACGGAGAACCAAGCCGTTCCCTCCGGCATCAAACTCTTCATGATCGGCGTGACACTTTCCTTGCTGTTGGCCCTGTCCCCGGTGACGGTGCCCGAGATACCGAAGAACTTCCTGCTCACCGAACACGACGCGCGCAGGCACCTAACCCCCGAGGAGGCAGAGGAACAGGGCTACGAGATCAGCGACAAGCTCACCGAGCCGTTGGAGCTGAACCCGTGCGGGCATCGGCACGCCGTCGACCGCGACCGGGTGGCAGCCCGCACGATCACGCACTGGACCAGCGCACCCAGCGGCTCCTCCGAACAACTCGTCATCTACAAGAGCCCCCGTGCCGCCCATTCCGCGCTCACCCGTCTGCGCACCGAGGTCAAGCGGTGCGCGCGTAAGGGCGACCCGTCGGCGCCCGAACTCAAGTTCCGGTGGCGGACGAGTAAGGCCAAGGCGGGAGACGAGGCCATGGGCATGGGTTATCAGACCTGGCAGGACGGCAGCGTGAACGAGACGGTCACCGGTATCGCCGCGCGCAGAGGCAGCGCGCTGATGATCTACACGACCGACGAGGGAGCCTACGACCCCGGCCGACTGACCAAAAACGCCAAGAAGATGGCCGCCAGAGTGTGTAAGGTTCCCGGCGTTTGCTAGCGGATTCGAAGTCACTCTGAGCCCAGGACGTCCAAAACGTCCGCCGCGTCCCCAAGAAGACTGTCGCCCCTTGAACAAGGGGCGACAGTCTTCTTACTTACCTCATCAAATCGCCGATCACAGCCGGACTTCTACGGACGCAACCGGACGCACACCCAAGAGCCCGTCGTCCCCTCGCAGCAAGACCGCAGCACTCGGCGAATCACCGCAAGGCGGATACACGAATCCAGGCAAACACATCCCACGACCACCGATGACCCGTCGGATAGACCCGGCCCGACAGCAGGTGTCTGCACAGAGCGCGCCATCCACCTTCTCGCCGCGGAACCTGTCAATTTGATCAGGGCAGTTGAGCTGGGCTAATTCTGTGTCGACTTCTCTGTGGTGTCCTCTTCGGTCATGGGCTTGTTGATCCAGGCGGGGCCGGGGCGAGGCTTTGGCGATTCTTGCGGTACCAGGTCGCCTGCGCCACTCCGGCCACCGCGCACGCGTTGCGCCGCCCGAGCAGCGGGGCCAGTCGGCGATCGCCTCGGCCTGGGCGGCCTGGAGGGCCTCGGTCACTGCTCGCCCCGATCCTGCGGCGTCTCGCTGCTGGTGGCGAGCTGATTCAGCAGCGCGAAGAGCTTTCCCTGCACCTCGATCACCTGGCGGGTCTTGCCGAGCTCGGCACGCAGCCGCTCGACCTCCGCCTGCAGCGTCCAGCCGGTCGTACTCCTCCAGGATCCGGGCCTTGTAAGCCGTGCTGTAGCGGCGGGCGCCGGCCCGCTCGAGTACCTGGGGTCAGGGATCGGTGGATCCTGTTTGCTTGCTCCCACGAAGGGATGACTCCTTCTCCTCCCTCAGTGCAGAGTTTCATGCCTGTTTGTTACCTCTGTCTATTTTGACAGGGAGGGGAGCGATCAACCAGATAATCGTCTCAAGGTGCGAGTCGTGCCGGGTCAGCCACCCCCACGCCAGGAACGCCCTTCCAGGTCAACAAGAGTGTTATGCAGCTTAAAGATCACAAACTCCTTGCCCGCCAACTCCTCCCAGGCAGACGCTCCCACGAATCCTGCGCTTTGAGAGTCAACCGAGGCTCGTCCAGTTATGCCCGCGACCGTCCAAGGGCGTTCAGAGATTCCATGAATGACTCACGGTGGCCACGGCGGAGTAGGCCACCCCCTATGAGTTGTCAGTGAGTAGCAATATCATAACTGACGGTAGTATTGCCGTCGGCAAACCTCTATCGTTTATCGACGAGTGCGCGTATGCTGGCAAGGGAGTCAAAGTTACAAGAATCGGACAAATTTCACAAAGTGATACAAATGCATAAATGAATTAGATATCCAGATTGGACGATAACAATTTAGGTGGCTTGCGGAGAATTTGTAGTAGCTGCAGCCATTGCTAGCTAATGTCCATGACATGGGTCAGTCAGATCAGGACTACGTGCGCCGAGGGGCATGCCAATGCGGACCGTCTCCAGATGCATGCGTAGTGGACGATGAAATGCTGACTCACCATACGAAGAGTGCGGGCGAGTTTCTTAACGCACCCCGCATCGAGACCGAACGTGAAGTGTCCCTCCTCCGAGGCAAACTCACCGTCGAAGAGGCCACGCACTACCGCTTCAGACGAGGTAGCGCCGCGGCCATACAGGCCGCCGTCGATAGAGCAGGTGTCCGCCACACCACGGCTGGTCAGCTACGAAAAGCGGGCTTCGCAGTGGTACATACACCGGGAAGGATGATCAATGGCCCCCCACGTTTCAGTGGTATGGCCGGCTGACGACCCGTTGGATAGGCAAGACATCCCTTGGCCTGATGACGTGGCTGCAAGGTTCGCTGACTGTTTTGTTGGGCATGATTAGACGTGAGGTGGTTACGGTGAATCTTGACTCCTTGGTGAAGCAAGGCCGTCTGCCATGGCGTCCAAACGCTCAGTCAAAGGACTTAGAGGTCTTCCATCAGTACGAGATTCCACTTACCGGCATCTTCTGGATGGGGCAAGCGGCGGTTCTCTTCACGATGGCCTTCGAGGGGGACGGAGATCTATCAGTCTGGTCTTACGTCGAGCTAGATGAGGAGGTAGCCGCAGGTCTACCTGCCTTGACCTTCGAGTCTCTCGAGATGCTGGACGATTGGGTCGACAGCCAGTTCCTGGGACGGGAAGCCGTCTTCGCAATCGTTCGAGAAGACAGAATCGGATCTCGTTGGACACGGATTCATGTGGAGTCCGGTCTGCTAGAGGCAACAGACGCATTTCTTACTGCTGTCATCCAGAGTTTAGATCAAGTCGAAGATACCGCTAGCAGAATCCGCGCCAAGATAGCAGGACTTGATGCCGCTCGGTCCGAGCTTCCCGATAGTCCCGAACTCCTAAAAATCTGAGCTAGTGCGGGTCCAGAATGTAGTCGGTTGAAGCTCTCGGCCGGGCGACGAGCCACGATTTTCACAGGACGTTTTGGTGCATGTTTATGGGCAGCCAACCACTGCGAATACGGCAGGTTAGTGCGCTCGGCGGGAATCGGGCATGTTAATTTGCGTCTTTGGGCTGTCCACAAAATGGCCGAGTCGATGCGCACCACGATCTCTCTCGTGCTTAAGTGAGCCTAGCCCGTCCAGCATGAACCGGTTCAGCTAGGCCCAAGCCTAAGCTGTGCCCCCTTCGGCAGCGTGGTGGCCAGTAGCGACAGCACTCCGGCATCAGCATGTCCGGTTATGAGTGCCGCCATCGCTGCGGTTGTAGCCGGGCGCTCATGGTGGCCGACGTTGTCGTCACCGCTGTCGTTATCAACGCCATGCCGACAGTTATGGAGTCAGCTGAGAAATGCTCCTGCTGGTTGGGGACGGACAGGCATGGACGAGGTGTAGACACCGGCCAGCGCCCTGCCGAGCTGTCATGCTCAGCGCCACGCCCACCTTCTGCACGACGTCGATCAGCGCCATGCCACCTCATCCGGCTGTTTGAACACCATCCGGCCGCATAGAAGGTCTCCACGGTTTCAGGGGATTGCCAGTCAGTGGCTCATCAGGAATCAGAGGGTTACCCGGACCAGGGATCAGGCCCCTGCTTCAGGATGTGGATGTCGGCTACTTCCTCGGTGGCCCACATCTCGACGCGGTACTCGAAGTGGTCGCCCTGCTCGGCGTCGTTAGTGTCTGGGTGGACGTACGTCGTCGGCAGGTACGAGATTCGTACCCGGTACGTGCCAGGTGGGAGGGCGATCACTTCTTCAGTTCCGAGCTCTTGGTCGCATCCGTAGACGCTGAGTCGTCCCGTTGGCAGGTCGAGGTCGGCCTCCACCACGTGATCGGCCTCGTCAAGGAGCTCGGCCAGTGGAGGCGACTCATGCACGCGGAGCATCATCAGGATCCAGTCCTGGCGGGCCGTGCCCACGGCGATTGAGGAAGTCTCCACCCCGATTCTCACCAATTGGGCGGATTCCTCGGTCCAGGGGTCCCCGTCGGCGTCACCGTCCTCGATGGCACGCCCGTACGTTTCGACGTCTTGAAGATAGAACTGGAAGTGACCGGCATGGAGGAAGAAACGCCGAATCTCGGCCGGGGGTGAGTGCATAGCCCGCAACGCTATCGGCCCAACAAAGGGATCTTGCTAACGCCGTTGCCAACAACGTCCCTGGACGCCGATGGACACCTTCAGAAGAGGATCACGCAAAAAGTAGCTCTGAGCAGGCGCTTCTGTCAGCCATAGACATCGACGGACGATCTCGAACTGGCCATGGATCAGACGCTCCGCTACCGAGTTGAGCCGACGAGCACGCGCAACCACCAAGTATGAGCTTCTGAGTGGTGCCAAGTGCTCGCATAGGAGTGCTCCGGCGGGTCCGACTGGACATGCTTGTGGATCTGGAACGTCCCACCGACAGTGATCAACTCGTAGACGATTACCTACCAGGAGTCATCCGGGAACTCCTGGCCCGTTCCTCCCCCATTCTCGGCGACTGCCGATCTCGCGTCCTGGCTAAAGCTCGGTTCCGCTCTAGCGCGTCCCCACGCACGCGATGCAGCGTTGCCCCACAGCGTGCATTGGCGGAGACGACGCTGAGCAAGGGACACCAGCACGTCAGGCAGTCGAGGACGGAGGAGGAACCATCAGCGTCGCCAGAAACCGTCGATGGGAGCGGAGTCGCCGGCGCCAATGCGAATCACCCCGAAGGGGCCGCGAAGCGATTGGGGCCGGTGGTCGGAGCGGCGGAAAGCAAGAAACACGCCGTTACTCACTCCAAGGGTTATCCGGCGGGGATTGCCGAACAGTTCTTCAGCCGGGTAGGTCTTCGGCAGAACGTGTTGAGCACGCACTGAGCCTTTTCCTCCTCATCAGCCCGTCTATCAGGAGCTTCTTTACGTCATTAGGCGAACGCCGCACCCCCGATCATGATGCGACCGGACAGACCGTCGCCCGGGGGCGAAAAGATTCATTACGCAACAGCGTTGAGGCCGCTATGGTCTCGATCATGAAAAGGGCGCTCGGCTGTTCGCTGATGGTGGTCGCGAGCTTCTTAGCAGTGGCCGGCCTCGTCGCCGCCCCCCTGATCGGTGGGAGCGGGGAACATCGGAGGGTCTGCGGCGAGAACTACGATCGCATCGAAGCGGCCTTGGCGTCGTTCGACGCCCTGAACGCCATCCCGGCCGGAAAGCCCGACCGCTCATGCACCGACACCGACGATCATCACGCCACCATCAGCCGCTCCTATTACCTTCCGGAACAGCACGGCTCACCCAAGGATGTTGGGTCCCTCTACCGAGACCTCGCCCTGCGCAACGGCTGGAAGCTCCTCCCCACCGAGGGCTCCACCGAGGGTTCCGCTGGCGAGCCGAGGTGCATGGTCAAGGAGGTCGAAGGCGTAGAGGTCAACCTCGAAGTCTGGTCCGCTTCGAAGTCGAAGGATACCTACGAGGTGAGTGCGTCCACCTGGCCCTGCTGAGGGGATCACGGTCAGGTCATCGACGCCGAAAATGATCATTGAGCCTAATGAGTAGGTTGCGTGCTCCGTTGCTCGGTGGGCCGGTGCTGAGGCACGAAGCGCCGGACCGTCGATCGCCCCCAGCCTCGTGCGGAGATCGGCCACCCTTGGGCGATCGTCAGGGCGTCACCCATCGTCTAGATGATCATGAATGTGGGATGCCCGGTGCCTCGTGGACAGGTCGAGGATCGAAGCGGCCTTGGCGGCAGTGCGCTGACGGTCGGCGCGGTGTTCGGCTGCGGCGGACGGCCTGGTGCGGCGGGCGGCGGGGTCTGCCCGTTCGCGCGGCGCGGGCGCGGGCCGGGACCGGCCGCCAGAGCCGCATGCCCGGTCCCGAATGTCCGCGCGGCGCGGACGGGCACGCCCCGCCGTGCGGCGGCGCGGAGCGCTGCCGCCTTGACCATGTAGTGAAACTCCTCCCCGGAAACGGCTCTGGCCCAAGATCGACACCGGATGAACCGGGCGAGCTCGGGCCAGGAGTCGGCTATTTCCGCAGGTCTACGCCTCGCCGGAGGTCAGGCCGACCGGACACGAGACGCCGGTGCCGCCGATCCCGCAGTAGCCTCCGGGATTCTTAAAAAGATATTGCTGGTGATATTCCTCGGCGTAGAAGTAGTCGCCGACCGGGGCTATCTCGGTGGTGACCTGGCCGTAGCCGGACTCGGTGAGCACCTTCTGGTAAGCGTCGCGCGAGGCCAGGGCCGCCTTCTCCTGTTCGGGCGAGTGGAAGTAGATGGCCGAGCGGTACTGGGTGCCGATGTCGTTGCCCTGGCGCATGCCCTGGGTGGGGTTGTGCGCCTCCCAGAAGACGCGGAGCAGCTCCTCGTAGGACACCCTGGACGGGTCGAAGACCACGCGGACGACCTCGGTGTGGCCGGTCAGGCCGGTGCAGACCTCTTCGTAGGTGGGGTTCGGGGTGTAGCCGCCCGCGTAGCCCACCGAGGTGGACACCACGCCGGGAGTCTGCCAGAACTTACGCTCGGCGCCCCAGAAACAGCCGAGGCCGAAGTCGGCGATCTCGCTTCCCTCGGGGTACGGCGGAGCCAGCGGGGCGTCGAGAACCGCGTGGCGCTCGGGCACCGGCATCCGTGTGGCGCGACCGGGGAGCGCGTTCTCCGCGGACACCATGGAAGTCTTGTCCTTGCCGAACAGCCAACCCATCGGGAACCTCCTCTGACACGTTCTCACAGGAGGCAACCGTTCAGCTGCCTCACGTGTTCCCGTAAGAGACCCTTAACATTGGACCAAGAACCACTAATTTGTGTTAAATATCGTAAGCAGTCAAAATAGGTGACATGCCTGAATCGCGACGTGGGGTCCTGTACGGCATCGCCGCCTACACCATGTGGGGTCTGTTCCCGCTGTACTGGCCGCTCCTGAAGCCCTCCGGGGCCCTGGAGATCCTGGCCCACCGTATCGCGTGGTCCCTCGTCGCCGTCATCGCCATCCTTGCAGTCCGGCGGCACTGGTCCTGGTTCCGCGAGCTTCTGCGCACCCCCAAGAAGCTCGGTCTCCTCGTCCTGGCCGCGGCGATCATCACGGTCAACTGGGGTGTCTACATCTACTCCGTGAACACCGGGCACGTGGTCGAGAGCGCGCTCGGATACTTCATCAACCCACTGGTCAGCGTGCTCTTCGGGGTCTTCCTCCTCAGGGAGCGTCTGCGGCCGTGGCAGTGGGCCGCGGTCGGGATGGGCGCCCTCGCCGTTCTCGTCCTGACCATCGACTACGGCCGCCTGCCGTGGATCGCGCTGGTCCTGGCCGTCAGCTTCGGCACCTACGGCCTGGTCAAGAAGATGGCGCAGGTCGGCGCCGCCGAAAGCATGACCATCGAGACGCTGGCGCTGCTGTCGCCCGCGCTCGGCTATCTGATCTACCTGCAGCAGCAGGGCGCCGGCACCTTCGGGACCATGGGCGCGAGCCATGCCCTGCTGCTGGCCGGATCCGGTGTGATCACGGCCGTTCCGCTGCTCTGCTTCACCGCCGCCGCGATCCGGGTGCCGCTCACCACGATCGGCCTGCTGCAGTACATCGCCCCGACGCTGCAGTTCCTCTGCGGCGTGTTCATTCTCCACGAGATCATGCCGCCCAGCCGCTGGGCCGGGTTCGCCATCGTCTGGCTGGCACTGTCGATCTTCACCTGGGACAGCCTCCGCGCTGTCCGGGTTGCCCGCCGTACCGCGCTGGAGACCGCGACCGTCTGAGGTCCCGAACCGTCGCGGCGAGCGGCGTGAGCGCCCGGCCCGGTCGGCTCCGGGCCGAGGGAGATCGCCCCCGGCCCGGCGCACCTTACGGGTCCACGAGAGGCCTGGCGCGTCCACGAGAGGCCTTGAGGGCCTGCCAAGGGCCAGGGGGCCCTCAAGGCTCCAGAACTCCGGGGATCCGGCGCGCCAGGGCTCCGTGAGGCCTTCCTCGCCCCGGAGGGCCTGGCAAGAGGCAGATCAGCCGGAGCGCTCGATGACGTAGTCGCACAGAGCGAGATAGGCGGTGCGGGCGGGGATGTCCGGAAGATCGGAGATGTCCTTACGCGCCCGGTCGACCCAGGCGACCAGCTCCTCGCGAGCCCGCGCCATGGCCGGATTCACCCGCAGCAGGCCGAGGGTCTCCTCGACGTGCTCCTCGGCCACCGGACCGGCCAGCAGCTCGCGCAGGCGGGTGTCCTCGGGCGCGTCGGACGACAGGACGTACAGCACCGGCAACGTCCGGACGCCCTCGCGCAGGTCGGTGCCGGGCGTCTTGCCGGACTCGACCGACTCGGAGGCGACGTCGAGCAGGTCGTCGCTGAGCTGCCAGGCCACCCCGATGGCCTCGCAGGCCCGGGTCAGCCGGTCGACGATCTCAGGTGAGGCCCCGCTCAGCATGGCGCCGAACCGGCCGGAGGTGGCGATCAGGGAGCCGGTCTTGTCGGCCAGGACGTCGATGTAGTGGGCCACGGGGTCCTCGCCGGAGCGGGGACCGATGGTCTCGCGGATCTGGCCGCGCACCAGGCGGGAGAAGGTCTGGGCCTGGATGCGGATGACGTCGGCGCCGAGGTCGGCGAGGATCTCCGAAGCCTGGGCGAACAGGTAGTCGCCCGTCAGGATGGCCACGGTGTTGTCCCAGCGGGCGTTGGCCGACGGGGAGCCTCTGCGGACCGGGGCCTCGTCCATGACGTCGTCGTGGTAGAGCGTCGCCAGGTGGGTCAGTTCGATCACCACGGCCCCGGGCACCACCCCCGGGGCCTCCGGCGAACCGAACTGGGCGGCGAGCAGCACGAGCATGGCCCGGAACCGCTTGCCACCGGCCTCGATGAGGTGCTTGGACGCCTCCGTGATGAAGGCGTCCTCACTCTCCACCGAGGAGCGGAGCAGGCTTTCGACCTCGGCCAATCCCGTAGCCAGGTCCTGCGCCAGCCGCTCGTCGACAAAGGGAAGATCAACAACGGGTGGCGCAGCCATGAAGCCCTACTCCTCTAACGAATGAACAGCGCGGACGCAGCCTGGTCCGCAAGGTCGAGCACCGGCTGCGGGAAAATCCCCAGCACTACCGTAGCCGCTGCCGCCAGGGCGACCACAGCCGAGGTCCCCACCGTGGGCGCGGCGATGCTCGGCCCGTCGGCCGCGGGCTCGCTGAAGAACATCAGCACGATCACGCGGACGTAGAAGAACGCGGCGATCGCCGAGGTCACCACACCCACGACGACCAGCGGCAGTGCGCCGCCGGAGATCGCCGCCGCGAACACGGCGTACTTCCCGAAGAAACCACTCGTGAGCGGGATGCCCGCGAAGGCCAGCAGGAAGAAGGCGAAGATGCCCGCCAGGATCGGAGACCGCTTGCCCAGTCCGGCCCACCGGGACAGGTGCCCGGCCTCGCCGCCCGCGTCACGGACCATGGTGACCACCGCGAAGGCGCCGACCGTGGTGAAACCGTACGCGGCCAGGTAGAACAGGATGGCCGACAGGGCCTGCGTGTTCTGCGCGAAGGTGCCGACCGCGATCACGCCGGTGAGCAGAAAGCCCGCGTGCGCGACCGAGGAGTAGGCCAGCATGCGCTTGATGTCGGTCTGGGTGATGGCCAGGATCGCACCGACGATCATGGTCAGGATCGCGACACCCCACATGACCGGCTGCCAGTTCCACTCCAGACCGCCCAGGGCGACCCAGAAGACGCGCAGCACGGCGCCGAAGGCCGCCACCATCACGGTGGAGGCCATCAGGGCGGTGACCGCGGTGGGCGCGCCCTGGTAGACGTCGGGCTTCCACGCCTGGAAGGGCGCGGCACCGATCTTGAACAGCAGGCCGACAGCGAGCATCGCGGCGCCGACGAGCAGCAACGTCTCCTGACCGGCGACCGAGCTGAGGGCATCGCTGATGGCCTTCAGGTCGACCGAGCCGGCGTAGCCGTACACCAGGGCCATGCCGTACAGGAAGAAGGCCGAGGAGAAGGCACCGAGCAGGAAGTACTTGACCGAGGCCTCCTGCGAGAGCAGGCGACGACGACGGGCCAGGCCGCACAGCAGGTACAGCGGCAGGGACATGACCTCAAGGGCCACGAACATCATCAGCAGGTCGTTGGCCGCCGGGAAGAGCAGCATGCCGCCGACCGCGAAGAGCAGCAGCGGGTAGACCTCCGTCTGGACGAACCCGCTGCGGACCGCCTCCTCCTCGTCGGCGCTTCCCGGTACGGCCGCCGCCTGCGCGACGAACTGCTCGTCGTCGTTGATCAGCAGCGCGCTGATGAAGGCCAGGATGAGGATGATGCCCCAGATGAACAGGGAGGGCCCGTCGATCGCGACCGCGCCCATGGCGGCGGCCTTGTCCGGCAGGCCGTTCGCGGCCGTCACGATGGTGGTGACGAACGCGCCGAACAACGCGAGCAGCGTGAGCGGCACGTGGATCGACTTGCGTAGGTAGCGAGGCGCGAACGCCTCGACCAGCACACCGATGATCGCCGCGCCGAACACGATCAGCATCGGGGAGAGCAGCGCGTATTCGATCGTCGGAGCTTGGATGGTGCCGTTCACTGCCCGGCCCCCTTCTTCTCAGCGACGGTCGGGGTGAACTTGTCCACATGGACGCTCGACAGCGTCTTGTCCACCGCGGGGTTGATCACGTCGAGCACCGGCTTGGGGAAGAAGCCGAGGGCGATGATCACCGCGATCAGCGGGGCCACCACCAGCTTCTCCCGGATGTCAAGGTCGGTGAAGCCCTTGACCGAGTCGGCCGAAGGGCCGGTCATCATGCGCTGGTACATCCACAGGATGTAGATGGCCGCCAGGATCACGCCGGTCGCGGCGATGATCGCGGGAACCTTGTAGCGCTCGTAGGTGCCCATCAGGACCATGAACTCGCTGACGAACGACGACAGGCCCGGCAGCGAGAGGCCGGACAGACCGGCGATCAGGAAGGTGCCGGCCAGGACCGGTGCGACCTTCTGCACGCCGCCGTAGTCGGCGATCTGACTGGAACCCCGGCGGTAGATCAGGAATCCGGCGATCAGGAACAGCGCGCCGGTCGAGAAGCCGTGGTTGACCATGTAGAGCGTGGCGCCCGCACCGGCGTCGGCGGTCATCGCGAAGACGCCCAGCGCGATGAAGCCGAAGTGCGAGATCGAGGTGTAGGCGATCAGGCGCTTGATGTCGCTCTGGCCGATGGCCACGATCGCGCCGTAGATGATGCCGACGACCGCGAGAACGATCACCAGCGGGGTGAAGAACTTCGCCGCGTCCGGGAACAGCTCCAGGCAGAAGCGGAGCATGCCGTAGGTGCCGACCTTGTCCAGCACGCCGACCAGCAGCACGGCGGCGCCGGCCGGGGCCTGCGCGGCCGCGTCGGGCAGCCAGGTGTGGAACGGCCAGAGCGGCGCCTTGACCGCGAAGGCGATGAAGAAGCCGAGGAACAGCCACTTCTGCGTGTTCGGGTCCTGAATGACCCCGATCAGCTCGGGGAACATGAACGTGCTCTTGCCGGCGATCACGTAGAGCGCGATCACCGCGACCAGCATGAGCAGGCCGCCGAAGAGCGAGTAGAGCAGGAACTTCACGGCCGCGTAGGACCGCTGGGCGCCGCCGTACGACCCGATCATGAAGTACATCGGGATCAGCATGGCTTCGAAGAACACGTAGAAGAGGAAGATGTCGGTCGCCGCGAAGACGCCGATCATCATCGCTTCCAGCACCAGCAGCAGCGCGAAGTAGGTCTTCACCGACCGCTTGGGCGGGGCCGCGGCCCCGGTCCCGTCGGCGTCGTGCCAGGAGGCGAGGACCACGATCGGAACGAGCACCGCCGACAGCGCGATCAGCACCAGGGCGATGCCGTCCACGCCGAGGCCGTAGTGCACGCCGAAGCGGGGAATCCAGTTGTAGACCTCGGTGAGCTGGAAGCGCTCCGTCGAGGAAGGGTTGAACTGGGCCGCCACAACACCGGTCAGCACCAGCACGACCAGCGAGACCACCAGGGCCACTTGCTTGGCGAGCTTGTCACTCTTGGTGAGGGAGACCCCGACCGCGCCCAGCACGGGCACGGCCATCAGGATCGAGAGCCAGGGCATCACATGTTCCCTACGTAGAGCAGCGCGCCAACGACCACGGCGGCACCGAAGAGAATGGACAACGCGTAGGACCGTACGTAGCCGGTCTGGATGCGGCGCAACCGCCCGGATGTCCCGCCGATCGTCGCGGCCAGCCCGTTGACCAGGCCGTCGATGCCGCGGTTGTCAAAGAACACCGCGATCCGGGTCAGCCACTGGCCGGGGCGCATGAGCAGCGTCTCGTTCAGGGCGTCGCCGTAAAGGTCACGACGGGCGAAGGTGGTGAGGAACGAGCCGCGCGGGGCGAGCTTGGGCACCTCGGCGGCGCCGTACCGGAACCAGGCGAACGCGGCGCCGGCGGCGACCAGCGCGAGTGTGGCGAGGCCAGGGACGCTGGCGAAGTGGAACGTCGGCAGTTCCTCCGGAAGGCCGACGGCCGGGGCGATGAACTTCATGAACCGGTTGTCCAGGATCAGGAAGGCGCCGAGGAAGATCGAGCCGATCGACAGGATGATCAGCGGCCAGGTCATCACCGCGGGCGACTCGTGCGGGTGAGCGTCCTCGGCCCAGCGCTTCTTGCCGAAGAAGGTCATGAAGACCATCCGCGACATGTAGAAGCCGGTGATGCCGGCGCCCACGACCGCGAGCCAGCCCAGGACCGGGCTGTGCTCCATGGCCGTCTCGATGATGCCGTCCTTGGTGAAGTAACCGGACAGCAGCGGGAAGCCGATGATCGCCAGGTAACCGATGATGAAGGTGATCGCGGTGATCTTCATCACCGAGTACAGCGCGCCGTACCGGCGCATGTCGACCTCGTCGTTCATGCCGTGCATGACCGAGCCCGCGCCGAGGAACAGGTTGGCCTTGAAGAAGCCGTGCGTGATCAGGTGCGCGATGGCGAACGCGTAGCCCGCCGGGCCGAGGCCCGCGCCGAGCATCATGTAGCCGATCTGCGACATCGTCGAACCGGCCAGGCCCTTCTTGATGTCGTCCTTGGCACAACCGATGATCGCACCGGCGAGGAGCGTGGCCACGCCCACAACGGTGACGGCGATCTGCGCGGGCGAGCCCATGATGTAGAACGCGCCCGACCGGACGACCAGGTAGACACCGGCGGTGACCATGGTCGCGGCGTGGATGAGGGCCGAGACCGGGGTCGGGCCCTCCATCGCGTCCAGAAGCCACGACTGCAGCGGCAGCTGGGCCGACTTTCCGCAGGCGCCCAGGAGCAGCAGCAGGCCGATCGCGGTCACCGTGCCCTGGGAGGCCTGGCCGACCTTGCCGAAGACGTCGGCGAAGGCGAAGGAGCCGAACGTGGTCCAGATCGTGAACATCGCGATCAGCAGGCCGAAGTCACCGACGCGGTTGACGATGAAGGCCTTCTTGGCCGCGACCGCCGCGGAGGGCTTGAACTGCCAGAACCCGATCAGCAGGTAGGACGCCAGACCCACGCCCTCCCAGCCGATGAACAGGGCGACGTAGTTGTCGGCCAGCACCAGCAGGAGCATCGCCGAGACGAACAGGTTCAGGTAGGAGAAGAACCTGCGCCGCTCGGGGTCGTGCGACATGTAGCCGATCGAGTAGATGTGGATGAGCGAACCCACACCGGTGATCAGCAGGGCGAAGCTGATCGACAGCGGGTCGATCAGCAGCCCCATATTCGCGACGCCCGGGATGAACTCGTAGAGCGCGACGCCCATGCGGCGCTCCGCCTCGGGCAGGCCCAGCATCTCGGCGAAGGACGCGACGGCCACCACGAAGGCGCCCAGCGACATGGCGACGCCGAGGAAGTGGCCCCAGCGGTCGGTACGGCGGCCGCCCAGCAGCAGGATCGTGGCACCGAGCAGCGGCAGCGCGATCATCAGCCAGGAGACCCCGATCACTCCACCGGAGTGCGGGACGATCTCAACGGGAGATTGCACCTGCCACCTCTTAGTACTTCAGCAGGTTGGCGTCGTCTACCGACGCGGACCTGCGGGTCCGGAAGATCATCACGATGATGGCAAGGCCGACCACGACCTCGGCCGCGGCCACCACCATCACGAAGAACGCGATGAGTTGGCCGTCCAGGTTGCCGTGCTGCCTGGCGAAGGTGACGAACGCGAGGTTGCAGGCGTTGAGCATGAGCTCCACGCACATGAACACCACGATCGCGTTACGCCGCGTCAGCACGCCGACGCCACCGATCGCGAACAGCAGCGCGGAGAGCACCAGGTAGTGAGTGGTCACTTGCCGTCCTCCTGGTGAGTCGTTTCCTTCACGCCGCCGTCGGTGTCGACGGTGTCCTTCACGACGTCTTCGCCGTCGGCGTTCTTGCCGGCGCCGTCCTTCTCGATGACCTTCCTGATGAGGGCGGCCTTCGCGGGGTCGGTCGGCCTGACGCCGTTCTCCTCGTCGTGCCGGGCGAGCACCCGGTTGATCGACTTGGCAGAGAGCGAGCCGTCGGGCAGCAGGGCCGGCATGTCGATGGCGTTGTGCTGGGCGTAGGTGCCGGGGCCGGGAAGCGGCGACGGCTGCGGGCCGGTGAACCGGGCGCGGGCCAGGTCACGCTGGGTGGCCTTGGGCCGGATCCGCTCGCGGTGGGCCAGGACCATCGCGCCCAGCGCCGCGGTGATCAGCAGCGCCGAGGTGACCTCGAAGGCGAAGACGTGCCTGGTGAAGATCAGCTGAGCCAGGGCCGGGACGTTGCCGCCCGCCGGCTGGGTGGCGCGGTCGACGCCCACCGCCGTGCCGAACACCATGTTGCCGACCGCCAGGGCGAGCAGGGCGGCGAAGCCCACGCCCGCGATGGTCGCCCAGAAGCGCTGCCCCTTGATCGTCTCGACCAGCGAGTCCGACGAGTCCACGCCGACGAGCATCAGCACGAACAGGAAGAGCATCATGACCGCGCCGGTGTAGACGATGATCTGCACGGCGGCGAGGAAGGGGGCGCCCTGAACCGCGTAGAGCACCGCGAGGGACAGCATGACCATGCCCAGCATCAGGGCCGAGTAGACCGCTTTGCGGCTGAAGACGAGGCCGAGAGCCGCGGACACCGAGACGACCGCCAGCACCCAGAACGTGATGGTCTCACCCATTGTTGCGTCCCAGCCGGTAGTAGTCCTCTTCGGTCTCGCCCAGACGCATGGGGTGCGGCGGAAGCTCCATGCCGGGGCCGAGCGGTGCGAGCAGCATCTCCTTGGTGTAGATGAGGCTCTCACGGCTTGAGTCGGCGAGCTCGTACTCGTTGGTCATGGTCAGCGCGCGAGTCGGGCAAGCCTCGATGCACAGGCCGCACAGGATGCACCGCAGATAGTTGATCTGGTAGGTGCGCCCGTAGCGCTCGCCCGGCGAGTATCGCTCCTCGTCGGTGTTGTCCGCGCCCTCGACGAAGATCGCGTCGGCCGGACAGGCCCAGGCGCAGAGCTCACAGCCGACGCACTTCTCCAGGCCGTCGGGCCAGCGGTTGAGCTGGTGCCGGCCGTGGAAGCGCGGAGCCGTGGGCCGCTTCTCCTCGGGGTAGTTGACTGTCTCGACCTTCTTGAACATGGTGTGGAAGGTCACGCCGAACCCCTTGATGGGGTTCAGCCAATCAGTTGCTCCCACTGGGAACCTCCTTGCGCTCTACCCCGTGGTAGTGCGGCAGGTCGAGCGGCGGCACAGGGAAACCACCCGCGGACGGTTCGGCTTCGAGCTGCTCGAACTCCGCCTCGACCTGGGCGGCCTTGGCCTCCTTGCGCCTCTGCAGGACGGTGTCGAAGCGCCAGTAGACCCCGAGGCAGCCGACCAGCACGATCGAGGCCAGGATCATCACGACCGACCTGTTGACACCCTCGATCTGGAAGGCCCTGACGGTGGCGACCAGCAGGATCCAGCCGAGGTTGATCGGGATGAGGACCTTCCAGCCGAGAGCCATGAGCTGGTCGTAGCGGACTCGCGGCAGCGAGGCGCGGCACCAGATGAAGAAGGCGAAGACCAGCACCATCTTCAGGAAGAACCACAGCAGCGGCCACCAGCCGGTGTTCGCCCCGTCCCACAGGGAGATCGGGAACGGAGCCCGCCAGCCGCCCATGAACAGGGTGATCGACACGGCGGACACCACGAAGACGTTGACGTACTCGGCGAGCATGATGACGGCGAACTTCAGCGAGTTGGAGTACTCGGTCTGGAAGCCGCCGACCAGCTCGCCCTCACCCTCGGGCAGGTCGAAGGGGACCCGGTTGGTCTCGCCCAGCATCGTGACGATGTAGATCAGGAAGGACGGGATCAGCAGGATCATGTACCACGAGGGCAGCGGGACGGTGAGGCCGCCCAGCGTGAACGACCCGCCGGACGCCTGCGCGCTGACGATCTCCGAGGTGGACAGCGTCCCGGCGAACAGGAACACGCCCACGAACGACAGACCCATCGCGATCTCGTAGGAGACCACCTGGGCGCTGGCCCGCAGACCGCCCAGCACCGCGTACGGCGAGCGCGATCCCCAACCGGCGAGCACGATGCCGTACACGCCGATCGAGGCCATCGCCAGCACCAGCAGCACCGCGACCGGCAGGTCGGTGAGCTGCAGCGGCGTCTCGACGCCGAACATCGACACCATCGGGCCCATGGGGATGACCGAGAAGGCCATGAAGGCCGGGACCGAGAGGACGACCGGGGCGATGAAGTAGATCACCTTGTCCACGGTCCGGGGCATCAGGTCTTCCTTGAGACCCATCTTCAGACCGTCGGCCACCGACTGGAGCAGACCGAACTTGCCGGCCCGGTTGGGGCCGTACCGGTTCTGCATGCGGGAGATCAGCTTGCGCTCGAACCACACGCCGAAGAGCACGCCCAGCATCAGGACGATGAAGATGACGACGGCCTTGATGATGCTGATCCAGAGCGGGTCCTTGCCGAAGTCGGCGAGGGTCGGATCGGCCGCTAGAAGAGTCCGCGCATTCATTAGTCGCTCACCGCTCCTCATTCGCTTCGCGGGCGGCTCGTGCCTCGCCGACCACTCCGCTCATTGCGTCGGGTTCGCTTCCGAAGGCATTCCCGATCTTGACGATGTCACCGGCCGTGGCGCGCAGGTCGCGGGTCACCGAACGGCCTGCCGAGTTCGACGGCAGCCACACCACCCTGTCGGGCATCTCGGCGATCCGCACCGGCAGGCTCAGCGAGCCGCCCGCGGTGGTGACGGTGATCTTGTCGCCGTCGGCGACGCCGGACTCGGCCGCGGTTGCCGCCGACACCAGCGCCTCACCCGTGCGGGCGGTGCCCGCCAGGTACGGCTCTCCGGCCTGCAAGCGGCCGTCGTCGAGCAGCAGGTGCCAGGTGGCGAGGATCGCCTCTCCCGCCTGCGGGGCGGCGGCGGCCCGGCCGCTCACGCTCGGGGCGTCGGCCCGGGTGCCGCGCCACGCGCCGATCGAGCCGAGCTCGCGGCGGGCGGCGGCGGCGTCCGGCAGGCCGAGGTGCACGTCCATGTAGTCGGCGATCGCGGTGACGGCCCGCAGGTCGCTCATGACTCCGGGGACCCGGAGCGCCTCCTCGAAGGTACGGCCGCGTCCCTCCCAGTTGACGAACGTGCCGGACTTCTCGGCCGCCGCGGCGACCGGCAGCACCACGTCGGCGCGGTCGGTGACCGCGCTGACGCGCTGCTCCAAGCTCACGATGAACGGCGTGTTCTCCAGGGCCGCCAGGGCGGCCTCGGGGTCGGCCAGGTCGTAGGGGTCGACACCGGCGACGACGAGCGCGTCGAGCTCCCCGTCCAGCGCCGCCGCCAGGATGGCGGAGGTGTCACGGCCCGGGGCCGCGGGAAGGGAGGCGACGTTCCACGCCCGGGCCACTTCGGCGCGGGCGGTCTCGTCCTCGACCGGGCGGCCGATGGGCAGCAGGTTCGGCAGCGCTCCGGCCTCGATCGCACCGCGCTCACCGGCGCGGCGCGGGATCCAGGCCAGGCGGGCGCCGCTCGCGGCGGCCAGCCGCACGAGCGCGGAGAGCGCGCCCGGCACGGTGGCGAGCCGCTCACCGGCGAGGATGACCGCACCCGGCTGCCTGATCGCCTCGGCGGCCGGCGAGTCGCCGGAGACGAGCTCTCCGAGCATCTCGGCCTCGGCGCCGGGCAGCGTCTCCACCAGCGTGCCGCTCATCTTGGCCAGCCCCTCGCTGGCGACCGGCGCGATCGAGAAGACCTTCAGGCCCTTCTTCCGCCACGCCTTGCGCAGGCGCAGGAAGACGATCGGCGACTCCTCCTCGGGCTCGAAGCCGGCCAGCAGCACGGCCGGAGCCTTCTCCAGGTCGGAGTAGCGGATCTCGATGCCCTTGCCCGCGACGGTGTGCGCGAGGAACTGCGCCTCCTCCGCGGAGTGGGGCCTGGCACGGAAGTCGATGTCGTTGGTGCCGAGCGCGATCCGGGCGAACTTGGCGTAGCCGTAGGCCTCCTCGACGGTGACGCGGCCACCGACGAGCACGCCCGCACGTCCGCGGGCGGCCGACAGGCCCTTGGCCGCGGCGGCGAGCGCCTCGGGCCAGGAGACCGGGATCAGGTGGCCCTCCTCGTCACGGACGAGGGGGGTCTTCAGCCGGTCGGGCTGGGTCGTGTAGGTGAAGGCCCAGCGACCCTTGTCGCAGTTCCACTCCTCGTTGACCTCCGGGTCGTCCCCGGCCAGGCGGCGGGTGACCTTGCCGCGGCGGTGGTCGGTGCGCAGCGAGCAGCCGCTGGCGCAGTGCTCACACGCGGTGGGCGTGGAGACCAGGTCGAACGGTCGGGCCTGGAACCGGTAGGCGGCGCCGGTCAGCGCACCCACCGGGCAGATCTGGACGGTGTTGCCCGAGAAGTAGGACTCGAACGGCTCGCCGTCGGCGGTGCCGACCTGCTCCTTGGCCCCGCGCTCGAAGAAGTCGATGAGCGGGTCACCGGCGATCTCATCGGAGAAGCGGATGCAGCGGGCGCACTGGACGCAGCGCTCGCGGTCGAGCAGCACCTCGCTGGAGAGCGCGACCGGCTTCTCGAAGGTGCGCTTCTTCTCCTGGAAACGGCTCTCGCCCTGGCCGTTGGACATGGCCTGGTTCTGCAGCGGGCACTCGCCGCCCTTGTCGCAGACCGGGCAGTCGAGCGGGTGGTTCAGGAGCAGCAGCTCCATGACACCGCGCTGGGCCTTCTCGGCGACCGGGGAGGTGAGCTGGGTCTGCACGACCATGCCCGGGGCGACCTCGATGGCGCAGGAGGGTTGCGGCTTCGGGAAACCGCGGCCGTTGCCCGCGTCCGGAATGTCCACCAGGCACTGGCGGCAGTTGGCTGCCGGGTCCAGCAGCGGGTGGTCACAGAACCGGGGGATCTGGATGCCCAGCAGCTCGGCCGCGCGGATGATCAACGTCCCCTTGGGAACGCTCACCTCGAAGCCGTCGATCGTCAGGGTCACCAGTTCTACCGGCGTCTGGGCCGGGGTGGTCGCTTCGACTGTCATGCGGTCCCCCACACCGTGGACGGAGCGTGATCGAACGGGCAGCCGCCGATCTCGAAGTGCTTGAGATACTCGTCGCGGAAGTACTTCACCGACGAGTGGATGGGGCTGGTGGCGCCGTCACCCAGGGCGCAGAAGGAGCGACCCAGGATGTTGTCGGCGATGTCGGTGATCGTGGTCAGGTCCTTCTCGGTGCCCTGACCCTTCTCCAGCCGCTTGAGAACCTGCTTGAGCCAGTAGGTGCCCTCCCGACAGGGGGTGCACTTGCCACAGGACTCGTGCGCGTAGAACTCGGTCCACCGCAGTACGGCGCGCACCACGCAGGTGGTCTCGTCGAAGATCTGCAGGGCCCGGGTGCCGAGCATCGACCCCTTGGCCCCGACCGACTCGAAGTCGAGCGGGACGTCCAGGTGCTCGTCGGTGAAGATCGGGGTGCTCGACCCGCCGGGGGTCCAGAACTTGAGCCGGTGACCCGCGCGGATCCCGCCCGCCATGTCGAGCAGCTCGCGCAGCGTGATGCCGAGCGGGGCCTCGTACTGGCCGGGGCGGGTGACGTGGCCGCTCAGCGAGAAGATGCCGAAGCCCTTGGACTTCTCGGTGCCCATTCCCGCGAACCAGTCGGCCCCGTTGGCGATGATTGAGGGAACACTGGCCACGGATTCAACGTTGTTCACAACAGTCGGCGAGGCGTAGAGGCCCGCCACGGCCGGGAAGGGGGGCTTGAGCCGAGGTTGACCGCGATAGCCCTCCAGCGAGTCCAGCAGCGCCGTCTCCTCGCCGCAGATGTAGGCGCCCGCTCCGCTGTGGACGACGAGCTCCAGGTCGAAACCGGAGCCGAAGATGTCCTTGCCGAGCAGGCCCTTGGCGTAGGCCTCGGCCACGGCCGCCTGCAGGCGGCGGATGACGTGCAGCACCTCGCCGCGCACGTAGATGAAGGCGTGGTTGGCGCGGATCGCGTAGGACGTGATGATGATGCCCTCGACCAGCGAGTGCGGGTTGGCCATCATCAGCGGGATGTCCTTGCACGTGCCCGGCTCGGACTCGTCGGCGTTGACCACCAGATAGTGGGGCTTGCCGTCACCCTGGGGGATGAAGCCCCACTTCATGCCGGTGGGGAAGCCCGCGCCGCCACGGCCGCGAAGGCCGGAGTCCTTGACCGCCTGGATGACGGCGTCGGGGTCCATGCCCAGCGCCTTCTTGGCCGCCGCGTAGTCGCCGTACCCCTCCAGGGTGAACGAGTTCGGCTGGTCCCAGTTGGCGGTCAGGACCGGAGTGAGGGTTGTGCTCATGCCTCAGGGGCCTTCCATCCGTTGGCCTTGGCGACCTTCAGACCCTCCAGCGAGGCGCCGGCGGCCGAGGGGCCGTCCGCGGCCAGGTCGTCGGGCAGGCCGGACAGCACCCGCGAGGCCTCCTTGAAGGTGCAGAGCTTCTTCGGGCCGCGGGTGGGCGAGACATCCTTGCCGTCCCGCAGGTCGTCGACGAGCTGCTTGGCCGAGGCGGGGGTCTGGTTGTCGAAGAACTCCCAGTTCACCATCATCACCGGGGCGAAGTCACAGGCGGCGTTGCACTCCAGCCGCTCCAGCGAGACCTTCCCGTCCGGGGTCGCCTCGTCGTGGCCGACGCCGACGTGCTCGGAGAGCTCGTCCCAGATCTGGTCGCCGCCCATGACCGCGCACAGCGTGTTGATGCACACGCCGACGTGATAGTCGCCCATCGGCTTGCGCTTGTACATCGTGTAGAACGTGGACACGCCCACGACCTCGGCCTTGCTCAGGCCGAGCATCTCGGCGCAGAACTCGTGGCCGTCGTCGGAGACGTAGCCGTCCTCCGACTGCACCAGGTGCAGCAGGGGAAGCAGGGCCGACCTCGGCTTGGGGTAGCGGCCGATGATTTCCTTGGCGTCTCGTTCCAGACGCTCGCGGACTTCCGGTGTATACGTCACCGGTCCACACCTCCCATGACCGGGTCGATCGAAGCCACTGCCGAGATGACGTCAGCGACCATGCCGCCCTCACACGTGGCGGGTACGGCCTGCAGGTTCGTGAAGGACGGGTCGCGGAAGTGTACGCGGTAGGGCCGAGTGCCGCCGTCGCTGACCACGTGGGCGCCGAGCTCGCCGCGGGGCGACTCGACCGAGGCGTAGGCCTGCCCGGCCGGAACCCGGAAGCCCTCGGTCACCAGCTTGAAGTGGTGGATCAGCGCCTCCATCGAGCCGCTCATGATGTGCGCGATGTGGTCGGGCGAGTTGCCGAGGCCGTCGGGGCCGAGGGCGAGCTGCGCGGGCCAGCCGATCTTCTTGTCGTCCACCATCACGCGGCCGCCCTTGAGCGGGCCGGACAGACGGTCGAGAGCCTGCTCGATGATCTTGAGCGACTCTTCCATCTCGGCCATGCGCACGAGGTAACGGCCGTAGACGTCGGCGGTCTTCTCGGTCGGGACGTCGAACTCGTAGGTCTCATAGCCGCAGTAGGGCTGCGACTTGCGCAGGTCCCACGGCAGGCCCGCGGCCCGCAGCATCGGGCCGGTGATCCCCAGGGCCATGCAGCCGGTGAGGTCGAGGTAGGCGACGTCCTTGGTGCGGGCCAGGTAGACCGGGTTGGCGTCGAGCATCTTGCGGATGTCGTTGATGCGCCCCGGCATGACCTTGAGCAGCTCGCCGACCTTGTCCACGGCACCGGCCGGAAGGTCGACCGAGACGCCGCCGGGCCGGATGTAGGCCATGTTCATCCGCAGGCCGGTGATGTACTCCATCACGTCGAGCACCATCTCGCGCTCACGGGACCCGAAGAGGAACGGGGTGGTCGCGCCCAGCTCCATTCCGAAGGTGCCGATGGCCACCATGTGCGAGGAGATGCGGGTGAGCTCCATCATCATCACGCGGATGGCCTGAGCCCGCTCGGGGATCCGGTCGGTGATGCCGAGCAGCTTCTCGACGCCCAGGCAGTAGGCGGTCTCGTTGAAGATCGGCGAGAGGTAGTCCATGCGAGTGACGAACGTGGTCCCCTGGGTCCACGTCCGGAACTCCATGTTCTTCTCGATACCGGTGTGCAGGTAGCCGATGACCGTGCGGGCCTCGGTGACCGTCTCGCCGTCCAGGTTCAGGATCAGGCGGAGCACGCCGTGCGTGGACGGGTGCTGCGGGCCCATGTTGACGACGAGCTGCTCGTCCTGCTGGCCTGTGAGGGTCTCGACCAGTTCCGTCCAGTCGTTGCCGGAGACGGTGTAGATCTTGCCCTCGGTGGCCTCGTCGTAGGAAGCGCTCACGAGTAGGACCTCCTCTGGTCCGGCGCGGGAATCTCGGCGCCGCGGTACTCGACCGGGATACCGCCGAGCGGGTAGTCCTTGCGCTGGGGGTGTCCGTCCCAGTCGTCAGGCATCATGATGCGGGTCAGCCCCGGGTGGCCGTCGAAGATGATCCCGAAGAAGTCCCAGGTTTCCCGCTCGTGCCAGTCATGAGTCGGGTAGACCGAAACGGTGGAGGGGATGTGCGGGTCCGTGTCGGGGCAGGACACCTCAAGCCGCAGGCGCCGGTTGTGCGTGATCGAGCACAGGTGGATCACCGCGTGCAGTTCCTCACCGTGCAGGTGGGGATAGTGCACGCCGGAGACGCCGAGCGAGAGCTCGAAACGCAGGGCGGGGTCGTCCCGCAGGGTCCTGGCGACCTCGACCAGGCGCTCGCGCTTCACGTGGAAGGTCAGCTCGCCGCGGTCCACGACCACGCGCTCGATCGCGTCGCCCAGGTCACCGCCCAGGGCGCGCTCCAGCTCGTCGGCGACGGTGTCGAAGTAACCGCCGTAGGGGCGAGCGGTGGGCAGCTCGGGCTTGCGCCGTACGACCAGGCGGCCGTAGCCGGAGGTGTCACCGGAGTCCGAGGCTCCGAACATGCCCCGGCGGGCGATCGGCTCCTCCTGGACCTCGGGGAGGTTGTCGCTGCTCATTTGGCGGTTCCCTGGTCGATCAGCGGCAGCGTCCGCAGCGCCTGCAGTTCGAGCTCGTCGATCTGCTTGGCGCGATGCGCGCCGAACTTCATGTTCTGGATCTTGTCGTGCAGTTTCACGATCGCGTCGATGAGCATCTCGGGGCGCGGGGGGCAGCCGGGCAGGTAGATGTCGACCGGAACGACGTGGTCCACGCCCTGCACGATGGCGTAGTTGTTGAACATGCCACCGCTGGAGGCGCAGACGCCCATGGCGATGACCCACTTGGGCTCGGCCATCTGGTCGTAGATCTGGCGCAGGACCGGGGCCATCTTCTGGGACAGCCGGCCCGCCACGATCATCAGGTCGGCCTGGCGCGGAGACGCCGAAGCGCGCTCCATGCCGAAGCGCGCCAGGTCGTGCTTGGGACCGCCGGTGGACATCAGCTCGATGGCGCAGCAGGCGAGACCGAAGGTCGCCGGCCAGACGGAGTTCTTACGCGCCCAGCCGGCCACCTGCTCGACCGTGCTGAGCATGAACCCGCTCGGAAGTTTCTCTTCAAGACCCATATCTAGTCCCAGTCCAGACCCTTGCGGCGCCACACATACGCGTAGGCCACGAGCACGGTGACGATGAACAGCACCATTTCGACCAACCCGAAGACCCCGAGCTGGTCGAACGCGACCGCCCACGGGTAGAGGAAGATGATCTCAATGTCGAACACGATGAAGAGCATCGCGGTGATCATGTACTTCAGCGGGAAGCGACCGCCACCGACCGGCTGGGGCGTCGGCTCGATACCGCATTCGTAGGCGTCGAGTTTCGCGCGGTTCCAGCGCTTGGGGCCGGTGAAGGGCGCGATCGTCACCGAGAAGATCGCGAAACCCGCCGCGAGAACGGCGAGCACCAGGATGGGTACGTACAGTTCCATCGCTACGCCTCCTCTCCCATCTCCACGCGTGCCCGCGCGTAGCTCGTCATGTCGTTTCGTTTTGCAAGTTTAGGCTCGGCGATCATCGCTCTTGGTTCCGAGTGCCGGATGTTTGACGAGGTCATGCCGGTGGCGCGACCTTCGACAGAGCATTGATGATGCGGTCCGACGCGTCGCCTCGTCGATCGGTGAGGTTAGCAAGGAGTTTGAGTGCAAAGCGCATCAGGCGGGGGTGCGGCAGCGCGTGACGCGTGGCGAAGTTCATCACCCCGCGGTGCCCGATGAGCTCCACGAACCCTCTGCCCAGGGTGAAATAGCCACCATAGGCGTCTTTCAACATCTGTGGATAGGCCCGCAGCACGCGCTCGCGCTGTGCGGAGGTCGTTCTTCCCAGCGCCTGGACGATCACTTCGGCCGCGATCTGCCCGGTCTCCATGGCGTAGGCGATGCCCTCCCCGTTGAAGGGGTTGATCATCCCGCCCGCGTCGCCGACCAAAACCAGGCCCCGCGTGTAGTGCGGCTGGCGGTTGAAGGCCATCGGCAGCGCCGCGCCCCGGATCGGGGTGGTCATGTTCTCCTCGACGTAGCCCCACTCCGCCGGCATGCCCTTGACCCAGCGCTTGAGCAGGTCGCGGTAGTCCATGCCCTTGAAGGCGTCGCTGGTGTTCAGCAACCCGAGGCCCACGTTGGAGGTGCCGTCGCCGACGCCGAAGATCCAGCCGTAGCCGGGCAGCAGGGTGTCGCCGTCCCACAGCTCCAGCCAGGTCTCCAGATAGTCGTCGTCGTGACGCGGGCTCTCGAAATACGTCCGTACGGCGACGCCCATCGGACGGTCCTCGCGCTTGTGCAGCCCCATCGCCAGGGAGATCCGGGTGGAGTTGCCGTCGGCGGCGACCACCAGGCGGGACCGGTAGGAGACCTCTTCGCCGTCCTTCTTCGCGGTCACGCCGACGACGTGGCCGCTGCGCTCGTCGAGGATGGGGCCGGTGACGTTGACCCCCTGCATCAGGCGGGCACCGCCGCGCGCCGCGTTGGCCGCCAGGATCTCGTCGAAGTCCTGCCGGGTGCGCACCAGGCCGAAGTCCGGATAACTGGACAGCTCGGGCCAGTCGAGCTCGAAACGCATCCCGCCGCCGACCACGCGCAGGCCCTTGTTCCTGACCCAGCCTGGGGCGTCGATGTCGATTCCCATGGCGATGAGCTGCTTGACCGCTCGGGGCGTCAGCCCGTCGCCGCAGACCTTCTCGCGGGGGAATGTGGTTTTCTCGAGCAACAGGACGTCAAGCCCGGCCTGTGCGAGATAAAAAGCGGTTGTCGAACCGGCGGGCCCGGCGCCGACGACGATGACGTCGGCGTCAGCCTCAGCGGCACGCCGCTGTGGGGCGGCTGGCACGGTCACGGGACCTGTCCTGTCCTACACGCTTTGACGGCCTCGGGGTAAGGGGCCTTTCGTTCCTTTGTGAAGAGCTTCACAAACTTGTCGGCCCGAAGTCTAACCCCTTTACGGTGCGAAGTGTCAGTCGGGTACTGCTATCGCCTGTCAATCTTCTATGCGGGCTTATATGCACGATGAATCGCCACGATACCCAGGGCGAGATTACGCCAGGCGACCCGCTCCCAGCCCGCCCCCTGGATGATCTTCGCCAGGCCCGCCTGGTCCGGCCAGTCCCTGATCGACTCCGCCAGATACTCGTAGGAGTCGTCGTTGGAGCCGAACAGCTTGGCCGCCAGCGGCATCAACCTCATGAGGTACTGCGAGTAGACGAGGTCGAAGGACTTGATCGTCGGGTGGGAGAACTCAAGGATCACCAGACGCGCCCCCGGCTTGGCCACGCGGAGCATCTCGCGCAGCGCCTGGCCGGTGTCGTGGACGTTGCGCAGCGCGGTCGAGATCGTCACCGCGTCGAAGACCTCGTCGGCGAAGGGCAACTTCAGCGCGTCGCCCGCGACGAAGGTGACGCCCCGCACCCCACCGCCGGAAAGACCCGAACCGCCCCGGCGCTTCACGCCGGTGCGCAGCATGCCGAGCGAGAAGTCGGAGGCGATCGCGCGGGCACCCAGCGAGGTGAACGCGTCGGTGGAGGTGCCGGTGCCCGCACCGAGGTCGAGAACCAGCTCACCGGGCCCGGCATCGACGGCCGCCGCGGTCGCCTTGCGCCACAGCCGAACCTGCCCAAGAGAGATAACGTCGTTGACCAGGTCATATCGCCGGGCCGTGCGATCGAACATCGCGGCGACCTCGTGCGGTTGCTTGTCCAGCGAAGCGCGCGTCATGGGAACAAGCCTAGGCCCGCTCGGACAATCCACGGAAAGTAGCGACCCGATTACCAAGAGTCTGCTAGAAATTGCCGAATGTTTGCCAGAACCACTTCCGTGCTGGCCACGGCAGTCATGATCCTGGTTCCGACCGGGATCGCCGCCGCCGGCACGACGGAGCACAACAAGGTCGTCTCGGCCGACCCGGTGAACACCACGCCACACGTGCTCGACGGGATCGTCAACGCCATCGCGCTCGTGGGCGGCACGGTGGTGGTCGGCGGCTCGTTCGGCGAGGTGCGCGAGGCTCGGAGCACGACGACTCTGGAACGCGCCAACATCTTCGCCTACGACCTGGCCACCGGGCGGATCCTTCCCGGCTTCGAGCCGTACCTCGACCGCCCGGTCAACGCGCTGGCCGCGGGCACCGACGGCACCGTGTACGTCGGCGGCGAGTTCGCGGTGACCGGCCGCGAGCGGGCCCGGGGCCTGGCCCGCCTGCGGCTGTCGGACGGCTCACCGGTGACCGGCTTCGACGCCCAGGTCTACGGGGGCGTGGTCACCAGCCTGGCCCGGCAGGGCGCCCAGCTCTACGTGGGCGGCGACTTCACCCGGGTGGGCCGCGTCCCCCGCACGGCCCTCGCCCGGCTGGACGCCGCGACCGGCGTCGTGGACCCCGATTTCGCGGTCGAGCCGGGCATGCCGCGCGGCAGTCGGGCCAAGGTCAACGCGCTCGCCCTCGGCAAGGACCGGCTGGCGGTCGACGGCGACTTCACCACCCTCGACGGGCTGTCACGGCCGCAACTGGGCCTGATCGACGTCGGCATCCGGCCCGCGAGGGTCGCCGACTGGCGGACCGACGCCTATGCCGCGAAATGCCTGGACGTCTTTCCCAGCTATGTGCGAGGCCTGGACTTCGCCCCTGACGGCAGCTATTTCGCGGTCGTCACGACCGGTGGCCCGGACAAACCCGAAAAACTATGCGACAGCGCCGCGCGCTTTGAAACCTACGCCCGGGGCACGGTGCGGCCGACGTGGGTGAACCACACCGGCGGCGACTCGCTCTACTCGGTGGCGGTGACGGGGGCGGCCGTCTATGTGGGCGGCCATCAGCGCTGGCTGGACAACCCCCACGGCCGCGACTCGGCGGGGCCGGGAGCGGTGGAGCGGCCGGGCATCGGAGCGATCCATCCTCGAACCGGGAAGGCCCTCACATGGAATCCGACCAGGGAGCGCGGAATCGGAGTCAAGGCATTCCTCGCCCATCGCGGAGGGCTACTCGTAGGTAGTGACACAACGCGGCTTGGTCACGAGTACCATGCCCGAGTCGGCATGTTCCCGTTGCCGTGATCACCCCTGTTTCTTCTTGGCGATTCGCTCGCTCACGGCGTCGCGCTGCTTTGACAGCAGAACGTAACTGGCCACACCGCTGACCAGCAATGCGACGACCAGCAGGACGAAGGGCTGGCGCAGGCCGAGAAGGTAGAGCACGCCGAGGCTCACGAGCAGCAGGCCCAGCCGGGAGGCGGTGTAAACGATGACGGGATGCACACTGTCGAGGTTACGCCACTCTGCCTGCGCAACCACGAGCACGAAGACAGAGCGGACGCTCTTCGCATCAGGCGCGAGCGCTGCTAGTGTGCCCAACAGTTCAGTTTTGTAAAGAAACACCCACGAGAGTCCCAAAGAGGCTCTATCATATAACAATCGGGCAGTCAGTCGATAACAACCCGTGATCTTTGTTGAAAAGCACGGATAAATCAGACTTCGCTCGGCACACTGGTTACCTGTCCGCCCGCTGGCAGGAAGCGGGATGCGAGGGGGAGAGATTGTGGAGAGTAGCAGCGAGCGTCTGCTGACACCCGGAGAGGTTGCCGCCCTCTTCAGGGTTGACCCAAAGACGGTTACACGCTGGGCCGCGGCAGGCCGCATCAGCAGCATCCGTACCCCCGGAGGGCACCGGCGTTTCCGTGAGTCGGAAGTGCACGCCCTTCTGCGCGGAGAGGACGTACTGACGGCCGAACGGCCGGCAGGCGAGTCCCCGCGCGTTTGACGACTGATGACGTCGCATCATCGGTGATCCTGCGCGCCTTACCCGGAAGCCGCAGGATTACCGATGGAGTCGTTTGACCTGCTCCTCGCCATGAATGACGAGGATTCCCGAACCGGCTGAAGCGGCCTGAGTGCCTGGCGCTCCACAGACAGGGCGCCCCCGAGGTCTCCACGCCCTGAGACGACCGGCCCGGCCGCCCCGCCGATCTCGCGGACGACTTGACCAGCGCTCACCCGTTCGGTCGCGACAGACTGTGGTCGAGTCGATGCGATCGGGCGAGCCATTCCACGAAGGCCCCTCGCGCTCCGGCCTGTCCCGGAAGACCCGCGCGCGTTCCCGCTAACTGTCCTGTTCGGCCTTGAAGGCCAGGAACTCCCGCTCCAGCTCATCGTTCTCATCGAGCCAGCGCTGCCGCCGCTCGGCGAACTCCTTCTCCGTGAGCGCCTCGGGCAGCCAGCGGTCGTAGTCCGGATCACCCGGTGAGAGCTCCACATACGCGTTGCCGATCAAGCGCCCGTCGTCGCTGGACAGGCTCTGCGGCACCCGCAAGGTTCCATCAGCGAGCAGGATGACGTACATCCCAGATCACCTAGATTCCGTAACGCCGGTTGAAGAACAACATGACATTGAGCGCCATCCGCGTGTCACCGCCGAGCATGTCCACCAGGGCCGGACGCTGCCGGGACGCGATGGCGGCGAAGGCGTCGGCGAAGAACTCCCGGCGGCCCAGGTCCCCCGCCTGCCGGTGGAAACCCGAGGCCAGCACGGGAAGGCACCGGGCGTAGAGGGCGACGAACTCCGGGGAGTCCGAGACCCAGTCTCCGTGGGGTGCGTCGACGTCGTCCAGGGCGTGGCCGACCTCGTGCATCATCACGTCGGGGGTGGGCGAGGGCCGGTCCCCCACCACGATCTTGCGATCGCCGTACGCTCCGGCGCAGATGTCCCATGTGGCCCGGCCCGAGGGCAGCGGCGCTCCGCGCAGGTAGCCCATGTCGTCCAGATCGGGCACCCCGCCCTCGCCGACGTAGATGCCGTCGAGGCCTTCGGCCAGCTTGTCCTTCAGCCCGTCCGGCAGCCTGGCGAGGCTCTCCACGGCCCGTACGATCTCCGGGGACGGGGGTCCCTGCCAGGAGTCCCACTGGCGGTGCAGGATGCGTTCCAGGCGCCCGCAGTGCAGCAGACCGTCCCCCAGGTTGGGGGCGTCGGGAGCGTTGGGCCGAGCCCTGGGCCGCTCGTCCTCCAGCTCGAAGTCCCGCCATGTGTACTGCGGGCGATCCACCACCGGCGCCGTCACGGTGCCCGTCCTCCGCTCGGGTTCGAGCGGGACCTCACGCGCCGTTCGCCTGGCGGCACCCTCCGCGCGCCGACCCGGATCCCGTTGCCACCAGCGCCGCCGATGACGGCCCTTGTCCGCCGAACTAGCCATCACGCACCCCCACGGGAAGTGGCAACAGTCTCCACCGTACGACGTGGATCTTCGCCAGTCATCCGAAACGGGGGCCTTACCGCACCCGGGCCCCGAATGGCTTACAGTGCGGACATGCCCCTGCTTGTCGCTCTGGCACTGCTCGCCTTCTGGCTCTACTGCTTGTTCGACGCCATCACCACGCCGGACGAGGAGGCCAGAAATCTGCCCAAGCTCCTGTGGGTGATCATCGTTGTGCTGCTGCCGCTCGGCGGCGGCCTGCTCTGGCTGCTGCTCGGCCGTCCGGTCGGGCCCCGCGCACCCCACGCGCTCTCACCCGGCGACAGGCCGTCGAGTCCCGGAGCCCCGAAGGGCCCCGACGACGACCCCGACTTCCTCAGAGACCTCGACCGGCGGCTGCGCGACGAGGATTAGCGCGCGGGCACGCCGTCACGACCAGCGTCATCACGATCAGCGCCGTCATAACCAGCGCCGTCACGGTCAGCGCCGTCACGATCAGCCCGGAACCTCCGCGTAGGAGTGCAGGCCGCCGACGAAAATGTTCACCCCGACCAGGTTGAACAGCAGGCAGGCGAAGGCGATGAGCTGCACGATCATCGCGGCCCTGCCCTTCCACCCGGCCGTGGCACGGGCGTGCAGGTAGGCGGCGTAGACGATCCAGGTGATGAAGGCCCAGATCTCCTTGGGGTCCCAGCCCCAGTAACGGCCCCAGGCCTTGTCGGCCCAGAGCGCGCCGGCGATGACGGCGAAGGTCCAGATCGGGAAACCGATGACGATCGCGCGGTGCGCGAGGCGATCGAGGTCCGCCCGAGACGGCAGGCGGATCGCGGTGTCCTTCCTGACCAGGTAGAGGATGCCGCAGACCCCGGCCATGATGAACAGACCGCTGGCGATGATCGCCGCCGAGACGTGGATCGCCACCCAGTAGGAGTTCAGCGCGGGCACCACCGGCCCGGCCTGCACGTGCAGATACCGTACGGCGAAGCCGAGCCCCAGGGCGGCCGTGACCGTGACGAACGCGCCGAGGAAACGGATCGGGTAGCGGATCTGCATGAACAGGAACGCGCTCACCGCGGCGAAGCAGATCGCGACCACGAACTCGTACATGTTGCCCCACGGCCACCGCCCCACGGCCAGGCCACGGGTGAGGATGGACGCCAGGTTCGTGGCCCAGCCGAGCCAGGTCAGCCCGACCGCGACCGGACCGGCCCACACCGTCCAGGCCGGGGGCGCCTTGTCCACATGGCCCTCGCCCTGCGCGGGGGCGGGCGGGGCGGCGGCCGTGCCACCGCCGACCGTGACGAGCGCCGGCTCGGCCTTCGCCTTCGCCTTGGATCGGCCGAAGCCGAGGTCGAGGGCGTAACCGACCATCGCGAAGATGTAGAGCAGCACCGTCGCCAAGATGAGCTGATCGCTCAGCGTGGCGAGGCCGGTGTCGACCTCAGCGGGCATCCTTCACTCCTGGATTCAAAGTGGAGACGATCTCGGCGAACTCCTCGCTGAAATCGCTGCCTTCGGTGCGCGTCAGGCCGCCCACCTCAACGTGTTTACGGTCGTGCTCGCCGGCCCCCTCCGGTCCCCGCCCGCTCGCGTCCTCGATCCGCACCCACACCCGGCGACGGCGAACGGTCAGGGACAGCACCAGGCCGACGACGGCCAGGGCCGCGGCGACGAGGGCGGGCGTCCGGCCCGGGTCGTAGGCGATCTGGAGGGCGATCCACTCCTTGACGCCGGTGAACTCGATCGAGCCCGCGCCGTTCGGCAGGTCGAGCTTCTTGCCGACGGCCAGCGGATCGGCCTTCATGACCAGCGGCCTCATCTTCTTCAGGCTCGCCGGGTCGAGCTGGTAGACCGACTGGGGCCGGCCGTTCTTCAGGCCGAGGTCGCCGGCGAACGCGCCGTACACCTGGGCGGTGGGATTGGCCGCGCCGGGGAAGATCGACACCCACTGGCCGTTCATCGGCACGGTGGTCGGCAGGAAGGCCACGAGAAGGCCGAGTTGCTCGGGCTGGGCGTCGGGGACCTTGACGACGCATTCGGAGGTGAACGTGGCCGGCTGGGCCACCAGGCACGGCACCGGACCGTCGAAGGCGACCTGGCCCTTACCATCGGTGATCTTGAACGTGGGCGCGTAGCCGTGGTCGATCAGGTAGGTCAGCGTGCCGTTGACGTCCAGCGGCTCGTTGACCTTGAGGGCGTAGTCCCGCTCGGGGGCTCCGGGGGCGTCGGCGACCTTGAGCCTCGCCTCGAAGTCCAGGGGCTGCCCACGCCGCTCGCCCTTGGCGATGTAGGTGGCCTGGAAGTCGTCGAGGGTGAAGGAGAACGGCTCCAGCGACTCGGCGCTCACCTGCTGGCCGGGCATGTAGCGGTCGTAGGCCGCGACCGTGTTGGCGAACCCTTCCCCCTCCACGACCAGCACGTTGCCGCGATAGCCGTACAGCGTGCCCACCCCGACCGCGAGCAGCAGCCCGAGCAGGGCGATGTGGAACACCAGGTTGCCGGTCTCGCGCAGGTAGCCCTTCTCGGCCGCGACCCAGCCGGAGCCCGTGGTCACCCGGAACCGCCTGGCGCGCAGCCGCGCGGCCACCTCCTCGACGGTCAGGTCGCCGTCGAACGAGGCGTACTGGGGCAGCCGGACCAGGTTGCGCGGCGGCGCGGGCGGCTTCTTACGCAGCTCGCGCAGGTGGGTCATGCTCCGCGGGAGCACGCAGCCGATCAGCGAGAGGAACAGCAGCAGGTAGATCGCGGCGAACCACGGCGCCCTGAACACATCGAACAGCCAGAACCGGTCGAGCCACTCGGCGAGTTGCGGGCTGTCGTCGAAGTACTGCGCGACCCTGGCGTCGGAGACACCGCGCTGCGGCCAGAGCGACCCCGGAATCGAGGCCAGGGCGAACAGGAACAGCAGGATCAGCGCGGTCCGCATCGAGGTGAGCGTGCGCCAGAACCAGCGCGCCCACGCGACGACGCCGAACCTCGCGGGCTGCGCATCGAGCTTTTCCTCGGTCAGAGTCGTGTTCACGCTCGCACTCGCTGGGCTACTCGTTGGCTCCGGACTTGCTTGGCTCACCGCTCCCGCCTTCGCGGCCTGCTCGACTTCCTCCATCAGATCACCGGCTCGAATCCGCCGATCCATCCCTGCAACGTCACGATGAGCTGCCCCCAGAGCCCGGTGACGAGCAGCAGGCCGACCGCGACCAGCATGGCCCCGCCCACCCGTGTGATCAGCTGTGAATGGCGGCGGACCGCCTTGAACGTGCGCAGGGCCTTGCTGTAGGCCAGTCCGGCCGCCACGAACGGCAGGCCCAGACCGAGAGCATAGGCGAAGGCGAGCAGCGCGCCCCGCCCGGCGCTGCCCTCGTTGAGGCCGAGGGTGAGCACGACGCCGAGGGTGGGGCCGATGCAGGGGGTCCAGCCGAGGCCGAACACCACACCGAGCAGAGGCGCCCCGGCCAGACCGGCGGCCGGGACCCGGTGGATGCGGAAATCGCGCTGGAGACCGGGAACGACCCCCATGAAGGCCAGGCCCAGCACGACGGTGAGCGCGCCCAGCACCCGCGTGATGATCTCGGCGCTGCCGAGCAGCGCCGCGCCGAGCCCGCCGAAGAGCGCCCCGCCCGCCACGAACACCGCGGCGAACCCGAGGACGAACAGCGCGGTGCCCGCGACCATGTGTCCTCGCCTGGGGGCGGCGCTCATCCCGGTCACATACGACAGATAGCCGGGGACCAGCGGGAGCACGCACGGCGACAGGAACGACACCAGGCCCGCCGCGACCGCGATCGGCAGCGCGAGGGCGAGCGATCCGCCCGCCACCGTGCCGGCCAGATCAGCGCTCATCGCGAGTCCATCCACCGCTCGGGGTCACTTCTCATCGCCGATCTTGGTGACCGTGTCGAGGAGGTCGTTGTATTTGACCGCGCCGAGCGCCCTGGCGGCGATGCGGCCCTGGCGGTCGATGATCAACGTCGAGGGGATGGCCGCGGGCGGGACCGTGCCCTGGAAGGAGAGCGCGACCTTGCCCGGCTGGTCGAAGATGCTCGGGTAGCCGGGCTGCTGACCGCGTTCGAAGGCCTGCGCGTCGGCCTTGCGGTCCTTGAAGTCGATGCCGAGGAACTCCACGCCGCCGGCCTTGGTCTTGGCGGCGATGTCCTTGAGCACCGGGGCCTCGGCCCGGCAGGGCCCGCACCAGGAGGCCCAGAAGTTCAGCACCACGACCTTGCCCTTGTGCGTGGCGAGCGCCGCGGTGCTTCCGTCGAGGGTCTCCCCCTCGACCGCGGGGGCGGGCTTGCGGTCGGCGGCCTTGAAAAGGGTGAGCTTGCCATCACCCGCCACGAAGCGGGTGTCCCCAGCCTGCGGCTGCGATCCCTGATTACCGGCGCATCCGGACACGGCGATAAGGAGCGCGACTGCGACGAAGGGTTTTGCGCGCATAAGAGGCAGGGTCTCCCTGTACTACAACCGGTAGAGCAGTCACTCTACCGGCGGAGTCACGCGCCCGGCACAGTGGGGCGCTTGGCGAGCGCGCCCGCCGGCTCGCTGTAACCCACGCTGATCAACCGGTCTCCCTCGAAGGAGAAACTGGTGAGGCTGGCGAGACCGCACTGCCTGCGGCGGGGGTCGTGCGGGAGCCGCCTGCCCTCGGCCGCGAGCCTGATGATCCAGATCGGGAGCTGGTGGCTGACCATCACCGCCTCGTGGCCGCGCGCCTCGTCGCGGGCGGTGTCGATCGCGCTCTTCATCCGCTGGACCACGTCGGTGTAGCGCTCACCCCAGGAGGGGCGCATCGGGTTCCACAGGTAGCGGTAGCGGCGGGGGCTGCGGAAGATTCCCTCGCCGTTGCCCAGCGTGAGGCCCTCGAAGACGTTCTCCGCCTCGATGAGCCGGTCGTCGAGCACGACCTCCAGGCCGAAGGTCGCGGCCAGCGGCGCCGCGGTCTCCTGCGCCCGCTCCAGCGGGGAGGAGAACAGGGCGACGACGTCTCGCCCGGCGACCGCCGTGGCGACCGTCTCGGCCATCTTCCTGCCGGTCTCCGAGAGGTGGTAGCCGGGCAGCCTGCCGTACAGGACGTTAGCGGGGTTGTGTACCTCACCGTGGCGCAGCAGGTGAACAACAGTGGTCTCAGCCATGGTGCCGCCAGCCTACCGAGTGGTACGGGTGAGTGGCGTGTGGAGGACCCCCTCTGCCTTCGCCACGGGCATGGGATTAGGGTCGAAGGCGGTTGCGCCTAGGGTTCCGCGTTCCGGCGGTCTGGTCCGAGCGGCGCCGACGTCTCCGCGGGAGACGTACAGCTGACGGGACAAAAGCCTGGAGGCTCCTGTCCGATCCATGCGGAAAGGAGCTCTTCTTGAGCCTGTTCGCCCTGGTCCTCGTCCTGTCCTCGGCTGTCGCCCACGCCAGCTGGAACCTGCTGAGCAAGCAGGCCGCCAGAGCCGACGGCGTCGTCTTCATCTGGCTGGTGGCCGCCGCGTCCACGGTGCTCTGGAGCCCCGCCGCGCTCGGTTACCTGGCCCTCACCGGCACCCGCCTCTCCTGGACCGGCATCGGGGTGATCGCCGGGAGCACCGCCCTGCACCTGGGGTATTTCATGCTGCTCCAGCGCGGCTACCGGCACGGCGACCTGTCGGTGGTCTATCCGATCGCGCGCGGCACCGGACCGCTGCTGGCCAGCCTGGTCGCCATCCTGTTCTTCGACGAGCACCCCGGCCCCGCCGGGATCGCGGGGATCCTGCTGGTGGGAGCAGGTGTCTTCCTGCTCGGCACGGCCCGCAGGCCCAGCCGTGAGGATCTGACCGGGATCGGGTTCGGGCTGGCCACAGGGCTGTTCATCGCGGCCTACACCATCTGGGACAAGCAGGTCGTGAGCACCTTCGCGGTCGCACCGATCCTGCTCAACTACGGCGGCGAGCTCGGCCGCGCCCTCGCTCTCGCCCCGGCGGCGCTCACCGCCCGCCGCCGGAACCTGATCCGGCCGACCTGGCAGGAGCACCGGACACGGGTGCTGGGCGCGGCGGTGCTGGTGCCGCTCTCCTATCTCCTGGTGCTGATCGCGTTCACGTTCTCACCGGTCAGCACGGTCGCCCCGGTGCGGGAGATCGGCGTGCTCGTCGCGGTGGTGCTCGGTGGCAGGCTCCTCGCCGAAGGCGACCTGACCCGCAGGCTGCTCGCCGCCGCCGTCATCGTCGGCGGCGTGGTGACGATCGCCCTCAGCTGAGCCCCTTCCCGGAATCCCCTCCAGGGAAGGCTCCCGGTCGCCCTCGTCGAGGACCTGGTTGATGAGCTCCGTGGCCAGGAGCAGCATCCGGCACTCCACCGGGGAGAACGCCCGGGTCATCGCCCGGGCCAGCCAGGCGTCGGAGTCTCGCACGTGACCGGCGAGGACCGTGGCGCCCAGCTCGGTGAGGCCGATGTGGTGCCGGCGGCGGTCATCCGGGTTGCGAGACCGGCTGATCAGCCCCTTCTGCTCAAGCGAGGCGAGCACGCGGGTCACCGACTGGGGCTGCAGCCGCTCGGCGTCGGCCAGGTCGCCCGCGGTCATCGGCCCGCCGCGATACAGGTGGCCGAGCAGGGCGAACCCGAGCCTGCCCGGACCGCCCGGCGGGCGTTCCGCGCGCAGCCGCAGGCTGAGCCTCGTCGTCGCCCGCCGGAGCGCGACGGCCGCAGCGTGGAGCTCTTCATCGTCCATATTTATTACGCTACCACTTACTAATATCCTTCATCCAATTAAGCCGACCTCTCTTTAGCGTCGGAGATATCCCCATTAATTAGGCTTAATCCCTAGAGGAATGCCGAGTGAAGATGTTACACATGGCTTAGAAAATGATCGAAATGAGCGGCCGGCCGGCTCTCATCGCACGGTCACGCACGACACGAGCCAGGAGGTGCCACGTGCAGGCCGGAGAGATCCCGCGGCCACAGGGCGAATCGTCCGTACGGCCCACGTCCGCCCGCGGGCCCGGAGCCACGGCGAGATCGGCGCTCCGGGACGCGAGACGCTGGTCGCGCGACACACCGGTCCCTTCGAGCCAGATCATCGGCGCCGCGGCGGGCCTCGGCGGGCCGGTCGCCTGCGGGGTCGTCACGGCCCACACGGTGGCGGGCATGCTGGCCGCGCTCGGCGCGCTGGCGGCCGGCGGCATCACGGCGACCGGTGTCACGGCGACCGGTGTCACGCGACTGGCGGGCGCGGCGGCGACAGCGGTCGCCGCCGGATTCACCGGTGTGTCCATCGCGGGCCGGGGGTGGGTCACGGCGGTGGCGGTCGTGGTGACCGCCGCCGTGGTGCCGGTGCTCGGCGGGTTCAGCCGGCCCGCCGCCGAGATCAGCACTCGGTTCGTCACGTTTGTCGTCATCACCACAGGCCTGGGACCCGTCGGCGACCCCCTCGGCGTGACGTCGGCATTCGCGGTGGGAGCCGGCTGGTCCATGCTCGTCGCGCTGCTCATCGCCTTCGCGGGCCGCCTCGCCGTCCGGCGCGGGCACGCGCCCCCGGCCCAGGAGACGCCCTCGCCACCGCTCAAAGCCCTGCTGCGCCGCTGGCGGGCATCGCTGCGCGCGCCGCACGGATGGCAGTACGCGCTGCGGCTCGCCCTGTGCCTGGCGATCGCCGAGACGATCGAGGTGCTCTGGCGCCAGCCCAAGGCGTACTGGATCGCCGTCACGGTGGTGATCGTCGTGCAGCGCGGACTCGACCAGGCCGTGGTCCGGGTCGTCCAGCGGGCCGCCGGGACCGTCGCCGGTGTGGTGGTGGGCTCCGTGGTCCTGCTGTGGGTCCTGCCGCCGTGGCTGCTGGTGCCGATCGTGGCCGCGCTGGCCGCCCTGCGGCCGTTGCTGAGGGCCCGCAACTACGCGCTGTACGCGACGGCGATGACGCCGCTGGTCGTGTTGCTGATGGACGGCGGCCAGGGCACGCCGCCGTCCACGATCGCCTATCGGGTGGTGGACACCGTGCTCGGATGCGCCATCGCCATCGGCGCCGGTTACCTGCCCTGGACGCGCCTTCGCCCGGCTCCGCGGCAGCCCGCCGGGAACAGGACGCCAGATGGGAAGAGCCCATGACGTCGTGGACCGGCCACGCGAGGGCCGGGCGCGGCCGTCCCGGGCGAGGGCGGCTACTGGCGGTCGGCTGAGACCGCCTTGAGCGCCTCCACGGCCGCCCGGATCGCCGGACGGCGGGCCGCGTCGCTCCGCCACAACGTGTAGATCCTGCGGATCGGTCGCGGCCGGATCGGGATGACCCGCACCCCCTCGGGAACGAAGTCACGGCCGAGACGGGGGATGATGGCGCATCCCTGCCCGGCCGCCACCAGGGCGAGCTGGGTCGGATATTCGTCCGCCATGCAGGTGATGTCCGGCTCCAGCTCCGCCGAGCGCAGCGTGTAGACCAGCCAGTCGTGGCAGACCGTGCCGGGCGAGGAGCTGATCCACTGCTCCCCCGACAGCTCGGCCAGCTCGATCTCGGACCGGGCGGCCAGAGGGTGGGACGCGGGCAGGATCACGTCCGCGATGTCGTCGAAGAGGGGCGCCCGGGACAGCCCCTCGGGGATGGCCATCGGCCGGTTGACCCAGTCCTGGATCACCGCGAGGTCGAGCTCGCCCCGGGCCACCTCGCGGATCTGCCGTTCGGGCTCCCGTTCGAGAAGCTGGAGCCGGAGGTCGGGATGACGCTCCCGCAGCCGGGTCAGCGCTTCGGGCAGCAGCCCCCGGGCCGCCGTGGGGAAGGCTCCGATGCTCAGCCGCCCCACGACCTGCCCGCGCAGCGCCTCGAAGTCGGCTTCGGCGGTCTCCACCAGCGCGAGGATGCGCTCGGCGTGGTCGGCGAGCAACCCGGCCGCGTCGGTCAGCCGCACCCCTCGCCCGTTCCGCTCCAGCAGCGTCGCACCGGTCTCCCGCTCCAGCTTGGCGAGCTGCTGCGAGACCGCGGACGCGGTCACCATGAGTGCGTCGGCCGCCGCCCCCACCGATCCGTAGACGGACACGGCGTGCAGGGCCTTGAGACGGTTAAGGTCTAACATATAAGCGATTCTAAACAACAGTGCTAAGAAATTCTCGCTTGTGCTGAATTGTTAGCGCGAACGAGGATGAGTAGATGCGAACCAGGCATCTCTTCCTGGCCATCGGCCTCGCCGCCGTCTGGGGTTTCAACTTCGTCGTCATGGAGGCGGGACTTCGCCACTTCCCGCCGCTGCTCTACGTGGCGCTACGTTTCGTCCTGGCCGCCTTCCCCGCGCTGCTGTTCGTCGGCGGCCCAGGGGTGCCGTGGCGGCGGGTGCTCGTCGCCGGGGCCACACTCGGCGTCACGCAGTACAGCCTGCTGCTCCTCGGCATGCGCGCGGGCATGCCCGCCGGCCTGACCTCGCTCGTCGTCCAGGTCCAGGCGGTCTTCACCGTGATCCTCGCGGTGTTCCTGCTCAAGGAGCGGATCACCGCCCGCCGCGTCACCGGCATGGGGATCGCGTTCGCCGGACTGGTCCTGATCGCCGTGGAGATGGGCGGCGGGGGCCCGGTCGGCGCGTTCGTCCTGGTCCTCGGCTCCGCACTCGGCTGGGCCGCGGGCAACATCGCGGTCAGGAAGGCCTCACCCCCGGACTCGTTCCGCTTCATGGTGTGGCTGAGCGCGATGGCGGCCCTGCCCATGCTCGGCCTCTCCCTGCTGGTCGAAGGCGTGCCCCGGCTGGAGTTCTCCGTGGAGGGCAGCCTGTCGGTGCTCTACGTGGCGCTGATCTCCACCCTGGGCGGCTTCGGCGTCTGGGGCTTCCTGCTGAAGCACTACGACGCCTCGATCGTCGCCCCCTACAGCCTGCTCGTCCCCGTCTTCGGCATGTCCTCGGCCGCCCTGTTCACCGGCGAGCCGATCTCCACCGTGAAACTCGCCGCCGCCGCACTCATCATCTCCGGCGTCCTGTACGCCAGCACCCGCCCCCGCCGTACGGCCCCCGCCCGCGAAGAGGCATCGGACAGGAAACGACCGGAAAACGCCCTGTCGACTTAGAGGTCGCGCAGACAGGTGCGGTGGTGGCCGGTAACCTCACCGCGCTCAGGTCAGCGCGGAAAGAGCGGCGTCCGCGTCGGCCTCGGTGGTGTAGAGGTGAAAGGCGACTCGTGATCCGCCGTTGCGTACCGACGCCCGGATGCCAGCCGCTGCGAGGCGCTCGGCAGAGCCCGGTTTGGAGACGGTGACGATCGCGCTGTCGCCGGGCGCCATGCCGAGCCCGGTACGAAACCGGTTGGCCAGCCGCACATCATGCTCGTGGATCGGGCCGATGCCGATGTCCAGCAGCAACTCCAGCGTCGGCGCAGCCGCAACGTAGGAGAACCACGGGAGAGCGATGTCGAAGCGCCGGGCGTCCTTGGCCAGCCGGAGCGGCGGGCCGTAGGACGCATCGCCCTCACCCGCGTACCAGTTGGCCGCGATCGGGCGGATCCGGTCTCGGACAGCCGGACTCAGGTAGCCGAACGCGGTGCCGCGCGGGCACATCAGCCACTTGTAGGCCGAGACCACAAGAACATCGAAGCGGGTCGCATCCACCGGGAGCCAGCCCACCGCCTGGGTCGCATCGGCGACGAGCAGCGCACCGTGCGCGCGGGCGGCGGCCACGATGTCGTCGATCGGCGCGACCTCACCGGTGGCCGACTGGACGAGGCTGAAGGCGACGGCGGCCGTTCGCTCATTGATGGCGGCGGCCAGATCGGCGGGCGGCACCGTCTGGACGTCGAAGTCATGCACCAGCCAGGGGAACAGGTTCGAGGTTTGCTCGATGTCGGGGACGACGACACGGGATCCGGGCGGCAGCGAGGCCGCCACCGGAGCCAGTACCTGCGATGCGGATGCGCCCAAGGCGATGTCTCCGGGCATGGCACCGACCAGGAGAGCGAACGCGGCACGCGCACGGCCCGTCGCCTCGTCCCACTTGTCCCAGCCATTGGCCCCACGACGCCACTCGTCGAGGGGACCCTGCAACGCCTCGAAAGCCAGACGCGGCGGTACCCCGTAGCTCGCCGTGTTCAGCCATCCCGGCTCTGGTTCCCATAGCTTCACCGCATCGACAAATTGCATTTCGTCACACTAACCGGTGGGCCCTGCGTCCCAGAGCTGCGGATCCGCGTAAGAGATCGTGCGGGTGGACGTGGGTCTGCCGAGGTGCCACCACCGCACCTATCTGCGCGACCCCTTAGGGCGTGCCCCACGGACCACCGACCGCTTCAGAATGATCTACGAAGTCGCTCGGCGACCCGGCGCGTACAGGCGAGGCCTGATCCGCGGGCAACGCCACGGCAGGGCCGGGCCGTCACGGCTTCAGTCTGTCGGCCTCCCGGACGTCGTGGAGGTGGATGAGGCCGTCGAAGGAGCGGGCGGTCGCGATGTCGGCGAGCGGGTAGGGGTACTGCGTGCCGATGTTGCGCGTGGGGCGGGCGACGTCCAGCCAGGCGCGCGCCGCGGCCGGGGCTTTGCGGGTGTCGAGGTAGTAGTCCCGGTAACGGACCTTGTCGAGGGTGTATTCGTTCATGCCGGGCTCGGCCGCGCCCACGGTGAACTTCTTCCAGTCGCCACCGAGAGCGGTGTCCTTCGACAGGAAGGAGCCCCGGTTGAAGGTGAAGCCGATGGAGAGGTACTTCTTCCCCAGTGTGTCGCGCAGGTACGACCCTTGCGTCTTGGGATACAGCGCGGGATCGCCGGCCACGTATCCAACGTGGTCGTTCTGCGCCGACAGCAGCATCTTGTCGCCGGTGCGCCGCTGCCACCAGGCGGTGTTCTCGGCCATCACCTGGTCGCGGTAGCGCTGCGCGACGGGCAGCCGGGTCTTGTCGGTGAGGTCGAAGGCGAGGAACGTGGCCGTCTGGGAGATGGACCGGGCGTTCTGGACCGCAAGCTCGAACTCGTCTTCGTCCGTGCCCTTCTGGCCGCTGATCAGATCCAGGGCCTGCTGCGCCTTGGCGGCGAGCCGCTGCCGTTCCGCGAGGGGCTTGCCCAGATAGGCGAACACGTCGTCGATCGGACGCAAACCGGTGTAGAGCTCCGTGAGGTGCGGCAGCGACTCCGGGTGGGTCCGCCGCACGTAATCGGTCACACGGTCGAAGAAGTCGTCGCTCAGCTTGGGAGCGCCGATGTCGTTGCCCGTGAAGTGGACCGTGCGGCCGGGGTGGCGGCGGTTGTAGTCCCGCATCCACTCGATGAGGCTCACGAACTCCTCCCGGTCCCACGGCGAGTTGGCCAGCGCCTCTTTCGCGACCTTGCGCGCGTCCCCCTTGCCGGTCTGAAGGTAGTCGTCGATCTGGAGGCCCGCGGACCAGCTCAGCTCCAAGGCGAAGGTGGTGAAGCCCTTCTCCTCGACGAGATAGCGGAAGACCCGCTCCTTCATGGTGAAGAACTCGTGCGAGCCGTGGGTGGCCTCACCCAGGCCGACCACCTCGGCGTCGCCGATCATCGTGCCCAGGGCTCGCAGGTCGGCCGTACTCCTCCCGGGCTCGGTCGAGCGCAGCGGGTGCGCCGCCTGCTCCAGTGCGCGGACCGGGTTCTGCTCCCCGCCGGCCGTGTCGGCCAGGACGGCCGGGGCCGCCACGGGGGCGAGGGCCGCTCCCATCGCGATCACCGCCGTCGCCAGCACTCCCAGCCGACTGATGCGCTTCCGGTCCCTAGCCATGCCGCTTACCTCTTAACTCGCGTATTGCCACTTGAGAGGGATCAGACCTCACGGTGAGATCCACACGTCGACGAGAGTAGGGCCGCGCGAGCGCACCTCCCATGGCGCTGACCAGCATCTTTGGGGTGAGGCACGCTGGTGCGTCAGGGTAGGGCGGACCCTACCCCGGGCCGCTACGGGCCGGCCCGGCGCCGAGTGCGCCGCGAAAGCGCCGGCCGCAGCTACTGCTTGATCGAGAACAACGACGGCGACCCTGTCGTCTACGGCTACGAGCTCGATCCCGCCACCGGTGCGTACGGTCTCACCGGCATCCACCACGGGCGGCTGACCGTCCCGGTCCCCTTCCCCGTCGACATCGATCTGGACAAGCCGCCCCGCTAGAAGGGCCTTCTCAGGCGTCTTCACCGGTACGGCCCAGCAGGCGGGGGTGCGGCCGTACCAGCGGTGGAAGGCGCGGCGCAGCGCTCGCACGTCGATGTAGCCGACGCGGGCGGCGATCGTGTCGATGTGAGTCCGGTGTCGCGGAGAAGGCGGGTGGCCTCGGCCTCGCGGACCTTCTCCACCTCCTCGCGCCAGCTGGTGCCCTCCTCGTGCAGCCTGCACTGAAAGGTGCGGGAGCTCATGGCCATCCGCTTGGCGGCCCTGTCGAGCGCCGGCGGTCCGTCGGCGAAGCTCGCGGCGATCTCGGCGTGCATCTTGTCCAGCCAGCCCAGGATCAGCCTGGCGTTGGCGACCGTATGGACAGCATGGTCGCGCACGATGGCCGCCAGGGCGGGGTAGGCGCCGGGCAGCGGCGCGGTCGCGTCGGGGGCGGAGAAGGTGATCGATGAGACCGGTGCGTTGAACTGGACGTCCGGCGTGCCGTACATGTCGAGGAGATCGCTGCGCGATCGCGGTGGCTCACCGGCGACGGTGGCGACGGGCGTGACTGGGCGGCCCAGCGCCGTGCCGGCCTGCTGGATCAGCAGGCCCAGGACGAACTCGCCGATCAGTTCGCCGACGCGGCCGAAGGTGGAGACCGGCCGGGTGGCGACGGTCAGGCGGCCCGCCGGGTCTTACTGGACGATGAACGCGCTGTCGGGGTCGGTGACGGCGGAAATGTGCTGTGCCGCGAGTTCGAACGCCTCGGTCAGGTCGCGGGAGAGGGCGGCACCAACGCGACGCCATGCGCGCGCATCGCGGTCGCATAGCCGAAATATCAACCGTGGCGGCGAAGCTCATCTCACCCCAACCGAGACGACCGAGACGAAGGAAACACCATGGAAGCCCGGATGAAGAACCCCGCCACGATCATCCCCGCCGCCCAGAAGCCGA